>JACVCT010000084.1 GCA_016741895.1 Gemmatimonadaceae bacterium
TTGCATTTGGCTGCCCTCGCCCCGTTTTGGGTTGAACCAGGAGCCCTGCCCCCTGAACCCCCGCCGCCACCCCCGTTTCAAACCCTTTTGATGCTGCTGACATCTCACCCCTAGCAACCTTAGGGGAGACCATGACCAGCGATCTCGAACTCGTCCGCGGCACCTTCGATCTCATCCTGCTCAAAACGCTGAGCTGGGGACCGATGCATGGATTTGGCGTGCTCCGATGGATTGAACAGACCACGGGGCAACGCCTGCAAATCGAAGAGGGAGCCCTCTACCCGGCCCTGCACCGTCTCGAGCAGAAGAAGTGGCTGAGTGCCGAGTGGGGACTCTCGGAAAACAATCGCAAGGCCAAGTACTACAAGCTGACGGCGCTTGGCCGACGTCAGCTTGTCCAGGAAGTGTCGCGTTGGACCCGCTTTGTCGAAGCCGTGGACATGGTCCTCGACGCCAAGGGGGCCTTGTGAGCGACACGCCTTCCCACCATGACGGCGGCGAAGCCGGTGGCACCCGTCGCCGCAAGCGTCTCTTCTCCCTCCCTGCCTCCCGCGCCCGTATCGATGACGAGGTGCGTGACGAGCTGCAGTTTCACATCGAAGAGCGTGTCGAGCAGTTTGTCGCCGAGGGCATGACACGTGCGGATGCGGAGCGTGAGGTCACCAGGCGCTTTGGCGACTACGAGCAGCACCGCATCCAGACGAAACGCATCGACGAAGACACGTTGCAGATCCGTCGTCGCAGCGAGCGACTGCATCACCTGCGGCGGGAGGTCGGGCTGGCGTTGCGTTCGCTGCGTCGATCCCCCGGCTTCACGATTGTGGCGTTCACCACGCTCATGATTGGCATCGCAGCAACAACGGGCATCTTCTCCATTCTTGATGCGGTGGTTCTGCGTCCGTTGCCCTATCCGAACAGCGGGGAACTGGTGTCGGTACTGCACCCGGCCACTGTGCCCGGGAGTGGGGAGCGTGTCTGGGGCATCTCGCCAGCCGGATACTTTGAATTCGCGAAGGGGAACCGTTCCTTTTCGAGCTTCGGTGTCTTCAGAAGCAGCGGCCTGACCGTCACCAACAACGATCAGGCTGAACGCACGCGATTGTCGCTGGTTACCGCATCCGTCTTCACGGTGCTCGCTGCACGACCGCACATCGGTCGGCTGCTCACGGCCGACGACGACCGGCCTGAATCCCCGCCGGTGGCCGTACTGAGTCACGAATTCTTCGAGCGTCGGTTCGGAGGCGACGCCAGCATACTCGGACGCAATCTCGAAACCAATCTTGGCCCGATCGAAATCGTCGGCGTCGCTGAACCCGGGCTCGCACTGCCGATGCCCGGTCCGTCACCAACAGCCGCCAGTCTCAATGGATTTGGTGTCGATGTCTGGCTGGCCATGCGCCTCAATCCGAGTGGCCCCTTCTACAACGAGCATCCGAATGTCGGTATCGGACGACTCAAGCCCGGCACTTCCGTGGCAGAAGCACAGACCGATCTTGGCCTCGCCTTCTCCCGCTTCGCCGAGACACTCCCCACGGTCTACAGCAGGAAATTCGTCACCAACTACAACTTCCGCCTGAAAGTGGAAGCAATGCAGCAGACGGTGCTCGGCCCGCGGCTCCCCCGCACGCTGTGGATGTTGTTCGGCGCCGTGCTCCTGGTACTCGGCATCGCGACCATGAATGTGGCCAATCTCTATCTGGTGCGGCTGGATGTGCGCCGTCGTGAATCCGCTGTGCGAACGGCGCTCGGTGCCGATCGCGTCCACATCGCGGCACATCACCTGGCGGAAACGCTTCTGCTCTGCCTCGGTGCTGCAGCGGCGGGCATCACCCTTGCAGCCGTCGCGCTGCATGTGTTGCTGGCGATTGCACCAACGGATATTCCGAGGCTTGCGTCCGTCACGTTGAATGCTCGCGCAATCGTGCTGGCGTTGCTCATCTCGACGTTGCTGGCGCTGATCCTGGGATTGCTGCCGCTGCTTCGCCGCGGAATCGACATGGAGGCTCTGCGTGCCGGAACCCGTGGCCCATCCGCCTCACCACGGCAGCGGGCTGTCCGCAATACGCTGGTCGTGGGGCAGCTGGCCATGGCTCTGACCTTGCTGGCAGCGGCCGGGCTCATGCTGCGCAGCTTCGACCAACTGCGTCGCGTCCGGCCCGGATTCAACACGAGCGGTGTGCTTGCGTTCGACATCAACCTCCCCTTCAACGAGTTTGGCACACGCAGCCTCGCATTGGCATTTCATCAGGAGCTGCAACGTCAACTGCGGGAGCTGCGGGGCGTGCAGGACGTGGGAAGCGTCGGCAGCTTGCCCCTCGAGGCTCTTGGCACCGGTTGCTTTCTGGTATTCCGCGAGGGTCGTCCATATGGTCCTGACGAGCAGACGCCATGTGTACCATCGACATCGGCTACACCAGGGCTGTTCGCGGCGCTTCGTGTACCTGTGCGTGGACGAGTCCCGACCTGGGGAGATGTAAATGGACGGACCCATGCGGTGGTCATCACCAAGGCACTGGCTGACAGACTCTGGCCGAACGAGGAGGCGATCGGTCGTGGACTGAGCCCCAACGGTTCCACATCGACCCATTGGTACCGCGTGGTGGGTGTGACCGACGAGTTCAAGGGTGAGGCATTGGATGCACCCGAGACGGAAGCGGTCTTCTATGCGGCCAGTGGACTGCGCGATCCCGAAGACGGGAACTTCCCGCTCAATGAGCATTCCTATCTGGTCCGCACGGACAGCCTGGCCCCCCTCTCCCTGTTGTCAGCGGTGCGCGAGATCGTCGCCCGGCTCAATCCTCGCGTTCCGGTTGTTGCTCCACGCACCATGGACACCGTGATGCAGCGCTCGATGGCGCGCACCACATTCCTCATGGTCCTGCTCGCAGTCGCCGCTTCGGTGGCGCTGCTGCTCAGCGCCGTCGGCATCTATGGCGTCATTTCCTATCTCGTCACGCAGCGCCGCGCCGAAATCGGCATTCGCATGGCACTCGGCGCGAGTGTCTCGCAGATCATGCGACTGGTGCTGATGCAATCCGTACGACTTGCGATCATCGGTGTCGCCGTCGGCCTGATGGGTGCGTTCGCGGTGTCGCGGCTCATTCAGGCCACGCTGTTTGGCGTGAGCCCCAATGACCCACTCGTACTGATCCTGGTTGTCGTGGTGCTCTTTGCCGCGACAGTGGTGGCCAGCATCGCCCCAGCGCGGCGGGCCGCACAGGTGGAACCCAGTGAAGCCATGCGGGCAGACTGATGGTCATCGGCTTTGCTGGCACAGCACATCCCGAAGCAGCTCTGACAGGTGAGCCCGAATGAACAGCCCGCAGAACCTCCCCGAAGATTTCAGCCGGTCTCCGCCTTCTCGCGGTCCTGCACCGCGCCGGCCACACGAGGTTCCTTGCAGCCGGCGCAGCATGGAAGGCCTTGCCCGTTCAGATGGCGTAGGCGCAGCTCACCTTCGGATTCCACATCGCAAACATGCCACTGGGATTGGGACGCCACGCCCAGATGTGCAGGGCCCAAACCTGGAGCGGCAGGTTCTGCATCATCGGCACACCGAGAATCGACGGCGGCGTTGCCGACGCCGGCACCTCGCTGAACGGGATGATGTAGTCAACGCCCACCAGCTGCATCGAACCGTCGGCCTGCGGTTCGTACATGATGAGCTCCGGCGTCGTCACGTTGGTCGAACCATCGAGAAGCACCTGCTTCATGTAGTGGACGCCTTGGGCTCCCGCAGGATTGGAGCGACAACCCGCAGGATACTGCACGGTGTACCCCTCTGATTGCGCCACGGAAAAGTCGTGGAACCGTGCGGTCGCCTGACGCAATTTGGCGATGGCCTGCAGCTGCTCTGGTGAGAGCGAGGCACCGTGCGCCAGGCCGTGTTCGAGTCCCTTCGCGGAAGCCGAATGACTCGCGTCGTGCCCGGGGGAAGTCATCGATCCGCTGTCGGCTACGGACGAGCATGCCGCCGCGAGCAGCAGCGTGAGGGTGGACGCAATTGATGAGCGAGGCATCACGTTCTCCGGAAGAGGGCGGACTCGACGTCGAGTGCCGCGACCAGAATGGCATGCGACGCACGGTGCGGCGCACGGCGAGCGATTGCTTGCGGTCCGATAGTGCGACTATTGTCGCGGCGAGCCCATGACAGCGCGTCCGCGATTCTTGCCCGGGCGTCCGATCGCACCTTGCCGGGACTGCGTCTCCGGCGAAAGTTCTTCGCATGGATCCGCTGTCGGACGTGCTGCGTGCCGTGCGCCTGGACGGGGCGTTCTTCTTCGTAATCGAAGCGTGGTCGCCGTGGTCGCTCAACATTGGCGCGGCGCGTGCGCTTGAGCCGCGGGTGCTGCCCAACTCCGAGCACCTGATTGCCTATCACATCCTCACGGCGGGCCGCGCGTGGGCTGGCCCACCTGGCGGCACGCAGGTGTGCTTGCAGCCCGGCGATGCGATTCTGTTTCCACACGGGATGCCGCACTTTCTCTCAGGGGAAAGAGGTGTGCAGGTGTTTCCCGGCATGATGAACTCCCGCCCGGAGCGCTACCTCGAGTGGATTCGCATGGACGGCACGGGCGAGAGCACGGCGACGTTTGTCTGCGGGTTTCTCGGATGCGATGCGTTCCCCTTCAATCCGCTGCTCGCTTCGCTGCCGCCAATGCTGCACATGCCGTCGTTGACCACGGGCTGGCTCGCCGAGTTTCCGCGACAGGTGATCGCCGAGTCGCAACAGCAGCGGGAGGGCGCCAGCACCATGCTTACGCGAATGGCGGAGTTGATGTTCATCGAAGTCGTGCGGCGCCATCTCGCCTCCGATGGCTCCGCGGCTCACGGGTGGCTGGCGGGGCTGCGTGATCCGGTCGTCGCGCCGGCGCTCGTCGCTCTGCATGCGCGTCCGGCGCACGCGTGGACGTTGTCCGAGCTCGCGACCGAGGCGTCGGCCTCGCGATCCGTGCTCGCAGAACGATTCACTGAGGTGGTCGGTGTGCCGCCGATGCAGTATCTCACGCAATGGCGACTGCAGCTGGCGGCTGAGCAGCTTGCCAGCTGCACCGACAAGGTCTCTGCGATAGGTATGCGCGTCGGCTATGAATCGGATGCGGCGTTCAGTCGCGCGTTCAAGCGTGCTACGGGGAAATCACCAGCCGCCTGGCGCAGACAGAGAGCCAGTTGAGACACTTATCGGGTAAGTGAACTCCCGTCGCGTGCATTTCTCGACCGACCGAAGTGATGGACAACAGTGCCTCCGCCAATACCGCCGAGTATGGTGAAGAGGACCGTGGGCACAATGACCGGTGCGGGGTCGTCACACACGTTTGAGCAGCTTCGCTTGCTCAAGACGTATGCGGTGCTGCCGCCGAGTACAGCCCCGACGGCAATACCCATCCACACGTTCCGCGTGTTGTTCGATTTGACCTTCACGCTGTCCAGTACGTGGACCACCTGAAACGGCGTACCTGACTCCGGCTGGCTGCGATAGGCCAGCGCAGCGGGACGGATTCGCTGGGCCTGCACGACGTTTGAGCCCAGAAAGGACAAGAGGACCAATCCCACGACCAGCGCTGAAGGCATATGCTCCTCAATGATTCCGACGTTGAGACGTAGGGCTCAACCTGAGGGCGCGATCGCCGTGGGTCAATGCACAGTATCCTGGCAACGATAAAGCCGCATCCCGTAAGTGCTTACGGAACACGGCCTTATCGTATTGCCCCTCCTGGGGTCGAACCAGGAACCTTCTGATCCAGAGTCAGACGCTCTGCCAGTTGAGCTAAGGGGCAGCTGGCTTCACCCGGCCCAAGGACCCGGTGAGCCTCCTAATATAGGCGAAGCCGCCCCGAGGGGAAGGGGCGGCGGGCGCTCAGGAGCGAGAGGACGGCTCCCGTCCCCCGGCGACCCCGAGGGCCTTCCGCATGTAGGCTGGCACGTCCAGCACCAGCGGCTCAACTGCGACTTCTGGCTGCCATACTAGCCGATCCGCGCAGATCTCCGGGCGCTCGGCCTCCGGTGTCCATCGCTCGATCAGCTCGGAATCGAGATCGACGATCCAATACTCAAACTTCATCCGCTGGTAGAACCGACGCTTGGTCAGCCGATCATATCGAGCCGTGCTGGGTGAGAGCACCTCCACCACGAGCATCGGACGCATCACCATTTCGTCCGTGGCAGGCCGCCCGTTCACAAGGGGTATGACGAAGACGTCCGGCTGCACGGACGTTTGCTCACCGTAGAACACGTCACTGGGTGAGGTCAGTGCCTCGCCTAGCCCGCTCAGTTCCGCGTACTCACTCAGTACGCGCAGCAAATGGGTCACTGCACGCTGATGTGATCGCCTCGGCGACGGGCTCACAAGCAGCTCCCCGTCCACCACCTCATACCGGTGGTGCGGGTCCTGCTCCTGCAGAGCCTGAACCTCCTCAACCGTCCAGAGACGGGGTGATGTGGCGGGCATACCCTTCACCCCTTCTTCACTTCCTTCGCCCAGCTGTCACGCAGCCCCACGATGCGATTGAACACCCGCTTCTCGCTCGTGCTGTCCTCGGGCTCGGCGTAGAAATAGCCCACACGCTCGAACTGGTAACGCGACCCCAGCGGGTCGTTCAGCACACCCGGCTCCGCCTTGGCGTCGGCAATGACCACCAGCGACTCGGGGTTGAGCACACTGAGGAAGTCCTGCCCCTCGGGCACCTGATCGGGATCGGGCTGCGTGAAGAGGCGATCGTAGAGACGCACTTCCACACTCGCGGCATGCGGCGCGCTGACCCAGTGAATGGTGCCCTGCACCTTGCGACCATCGGGTGCGTTGCCGCTTCGCGTGGCCGGGTCGTAGGTGCAGCGCAGCTCCACCACCTCGCCCGCCTCGTTCTTCACCACCTCGTTGCAGGTGATGAGATAGCCGAAGCGCAGCCGCACTTCACGGCCCGGCGCCAGCCGATAGAACTTCTTCGGCGGATCCTCCATGAAGTCGTCGCGGTCCACATACAGCTCGCGCGAGAACGGCACCGTGCGCGTACCCGTCTTGGGCACATCGTGCGGATAGTCCTGCGCCTCGAGCTGCTCGACCTGGCCTTCGGGATAGTTGGTGAGCACCACCTTGAGCGGATTGAGCACACAGAGGCGACGCGGCACTTCCATGTTGAGATCGTTGCGCACCGCATGCTCGTAGGTGGCGTACTCCACCCGCGCATCCTTGCGCGCCACACCAATGACCTCGGCGAAGGCCCGGATGGCCTCGGGCCGCACGCCACGCCGACGCATGCCGGCAATGGTGGGCATGCGCGGATCATCCCAGCCCTTCACGTGCCCCTCGTTCACCAGCCGCAGCAGCTTGCGCTTGCTGAGCACGGTGTAGTCGAGCTCGAGGCGCGCGAACTCGATCTGCGTGGGCGGGTTCACATACCCCGCCTCGTGCACCAGCCAGTCGTAGATGTCGCGCGCGTCCTTGAACTCCAGCGTGCACAGCGAACGCGTGATGCCTTCAATGGCGTCACTCAGACCATGCGCGAAGTCGTACAGCGGGTAGATGCACCAGTCGTTGCCACGCCGATAGTGATGCGCATGCCGAATGCGCAGCAGCAGCGGATCACGCATCACCATGTTGGGATGCGCCATGTCGATCTTGGCGCGCAGCACACGGGAGCCGTCGGGGAACTCACCCGCCTTCATGCGACGCAGCAGGTCGAGGTTCTCCTCGGGTGACCGCTCACGCCACGGACTCGGCGTTCCCGGCGAGGTGACGGTGCCACGGTTCGTGCGGATCTGCTCCTCGTTCTGGTCGTCCACGTAGGCCTTGCCACGCAGCACCAGCGACTCGGCGATTTCGTAGAGCTTCTCGAAATAGTCCGAGGCGTAGTACTCGCCGTCCCACTGGAACCCGAGCCACTGCACGTCCCGCTTGATGGCCTCGACGTAGCGAATGTCTTCCGTGGCGGGATTCGTGTCGTCGAAGCGCAGGTTGCAGGTGCCGCCGAACTCCCGCGCAATGCCGAAGTTGAGGCAGATGGACTTGGCGTGCCCCATGTGCAGGAAGCCGTTGGGCTCCGGCGGGAAGCGTGTGGCCGGCGCGCGGCCAAAGCGGCCGGTGGCCACGTCCTCTGCCACCATTTCGCGAATGAAGTCGCGGCGTGGCGCAGCGGCAGCGCTCGCGTCGGCGGGCAGCTCTGCTGACGGGACTGCCGGCGGCGTCACAGGCGGCGTGGGGCTGGGGGACGAAGCGGAATTCGGAGTTTCGGACACGAGTGTACGGGTAAGGATGACGAATCAATCTAAACCCCGCTGGTATACATGGCGTCGAGTGGCGTACTTCCTCCTCATGCCCATTTCCCTCCGGCTCGCCCGACGCCCTGCCCTCGCGCTGGGGCTGGCCGCGGTATTGGCCGGTACCACAGGCTGCCGAGGGGCGGCGCTGGCCGCCGGCAGCGACCCGGCCACCGCCCGTGCAAATCTCGACGGCCTCACCACCGGGTTCGAGTACCGCTTCACGAACGTCACGCGCAGCAGCAAGGTGCAGCAGTCTCGCCTGCGCATGGCGCGCTACGCCTTTGCGCCATCCAAGGTGGTGGGCGACACCTCGGTGTGGACGGGCCTGCGCACCAACCGCAGCGGCGCCGAGCGGCGCGTGGAATACCAGGGACGCTTCGTGGGCAATCGCTACGTGTTCGACGCCGGCAGCAACCTGCCGGTGCCGTCACGGCTCGGCGATCAGCGCCACGACATCAGTCTCACCCAACGGGCCAGTGACCACTGGACCTGGCACACCGCCGTGGAACATCACGTGGGCAGCATGCCGCCCTCGCGCATGGAGGACATGATCAAGGCGCTCTTTGCCAGCGCCGAACGTCCCGCCCAGGCGCTGCGCGTGGACTATCGTGCCGCCTCACCGCGCAGCATGGCCGTAGTGGGACGCATGGTGCAGCTCGACTCCATCTTCACGGTGCCGCAGAATGACGGCTCCACCCTGGTCACGCTGCAGATGCGCGTGGACAGTGAGGGCATACGCCCCTGGTATCCCTCGTATGCACGGTTCCTGGCCAAGTACGTGGAGCCCTCGCGCTATCGCTATCGCCTCACCGATGCCACCGGTGCGGAGTGGTTTGATGCGCGCGCGGTGAACCGGGTGCTCACCATGCGCTTTCGCTCGCTGCGCGGCGAGCTGCTGCCCATCAACCGCAGTGCCACGGGCGCACCGCCGCGCATGCCGGACACGCTCACCATCAGCGTCGATGCCCTGGCCAAGTTTGGACCATGGATGGTGGGCGTCACAGAGCTGCACGGGCAATTCGTGCACATCGACACGCCGCGCGAGCGGGCCTGGGCCATGCGCTTCACGCGCGAGCCCAAGTGGCATCTGCCGCTGTTCGCGGAGAAGATGCTGAGCAGCGCCATCAAGAGCCCCTTCGAGGGCACGGGCACCTATTTCAAGCTGGGGCTGCGCACCGGGCCCGACGGGCAGACGCTGAGCGAGCGTGTGCTCGACACCCATGTGCGCGAAAGTGCCATCATGCGCTTTCTCGGCAACCTTGGTTTCACCGCCATGAGCGATTTTGCCGGTCAGGTGGAGGACGAGGAGAACCGTCTCTTCGTGGAGCTCATGCAGGCCATGCGGCGAGATGGCGCGGCCATTCTGGGCGGCGGTGACGCCGGGCCCTGACCCGGCGCCTCAAGCACCGCCACCGGAAAAAAGCGAACCCCCCGTGCCGTATCCGGCCGGGGGGTTACACAGGTGCCACGCGCGCTGTCTTTGGAACTCTCCGTCCTACGGATCAGCGGCGGGCTTGTTCTGTTGTACACTGGACGATGCACCAGGTTCCGGCGTCACACCAGTGGGTTTTCTGTCACAGTTCGGTCAGTTTGGCCGAAAACTACCCAGAAAACCGGCACACCAAGTGGAGCTGAGGGGGCTCGAACCCCTGACCTCTGCAATGCGAATGCAGCGCTCTCCCAGCTGAGCTACAGCCCCGATGTCCCGGACAGCAAAGGCCCCGCTCCAACGGCGCGGGGCCATACCGGTAACAGACGGGAAGCTAGCCGGTCGCGGTCGGGTGTCAAGGTAGGTGAGCGCTGCAGTGCCTGCTGCATGGGCACCGTGGCTGGTGCGGGCGCGTTGCGCACGCGTATGATGACGCCAGCCATGCCACCCGCAATGCATCCGCTCGACAGCGACTATGTGCGCGACCAGCTCGTGCCACGCACGCGCGACCTGAACGGCAAGACGTATCGCCCGGGTGGCGAGTACGTGCTGTACTGGATGCAGTCCACACATCGCCTCGACGAGAACTGGGCGCTGCGCGCGGCCGTGCGCACGGCCAATCGCCTGCAGCTGCCGCTGGTCATTCATCAGGGGCTCGATCCCACCTACCCGCACGCGAGCGACCGTCACCACACGTTCATGCTGCAGGGCGCGAGAGAAACGGCACGTCGTGCCGAGGCTCTCGGACTGCACTATCAGTTCGTCCTGCGCGCGCGGCGTGACGATGACCGCCGCGTGGTGGATCGTCTCGCGGCGCGGGCCTATGTGGTGTTCACCGACCTCTTCCCCACGGCAGGCGTGCTCGATCGCAGCCTGCGGCTGGCCGAACGCTGCGACTGCCGGGTGCTGGCCATCGACAGTGTGTGTTCGGTGCCCAGCGGACTCTTTGAGAAGGCGGAGTTTGCAGCGCGTACCATCCGCCCCAAGATCGCCAAGGTGCTGGACCACAGTCTCGAGCCTGTGGCCGAGGCCTGGCCTTCGGTGGCCGTGTCGGACACGTTGGCCGCATCGCTTCGTGCAACCGTGGCCGAGGGCGGTGGACTGACCGCACTGCCGCTCGCGCGCATGAGCGACGAAGACATCGCCGCGGCGGTGGCGGCCTGCGAGATCGATCACGCCGTGCGGGCACTGCCCATGCCGGGCGGTCGTACGGCGGGACTCGCGCAGCTCGCACGCTTTGTGGAGCACGCGCTACCAGGTTACGACACCCACCGCAACGAAGCCAGTGACGCGATGGGTACGTCACGGCTGTCGCCCTATCTGCACTTCGGGCATGTGTCGGGCGCTGAAGTGGTGCGCGCGGCGCGCGTGTCCGGCGCCGACAGCGCCAGCGTGGACGCCTTCGTGCAACAGGTCACCACCTGGCGCGAGCTGTCGTACAACTGGTGCATCCGCACGCCGCGTTTCGATCAGCTCGACAGTCTGCCCGCGTGGGTGCAACGCACGATGCAGGAGCACGTCAACGATCCGCGACCCGTGCTCTATGATCTCGACACGCTGGAACAGGCGCGCACGGGCGACGCGCTGTGGAACGCCGCGCAAACGGAGTTGGTGAACGAGGGCATCATTCACAACTACCCGCGCATGCTCTGGGGCAAGACGGTGCTGCTCTGGACCGAGTCGTACGAGCAGGCGCGCGCCTGGCTGTTTCACCTCAATGACAAGTACGCTCTCGACGGCCGCGACCCGAACAGCGTGGGTGGCATCATGTGGTGCCTGGGGCTCTGGGACCGGCCCTGGGGCAACAAGCCGATCTGGGGTGGCATCCGGCCCATGGTCACGTCTCGCGCAAAGCTCAAGTTCGACGTGGCCGGCTACATTGCCCGCGTGCAGGGATCGAGACTGCTGTAAACGGCGCCCCCGCAGACGGCCCCCGCATACGGCGTCCGCGGTTGGTGCGTCCCAGGGGCTCCAATGGACGCCGGCGATAGATTGCAGGCATGACCACGCTCGATCCCCGCATCCTGCCTGCAGTCGAATCGGTGCAGTCCGCCGCCGCCGGGCTGCAGGCCATCATGTCACCAAGCCGCCTCATTCCCTGCTCGCCGCTCTCCGAAGCGCTGGGAGTGGAGGTGCTGCTCAAGCTCGAACTCGAAAATCCCACCGGCTCGTTCAAGGTGCGCGGCGCCTACACCGTGCTCTCGCGCATGAGCGTGGAGGAGCGGGCGCGCGGAGTGGTGGCCTCGAGCGCCGGCAATCATGGACTGGGAGTGGCCTTCGCGGCCCGGGCCTTTGGCGCGCCGGCCATGCTTTACGTGCCCAGCACCGCGCCGCAGGTCAAGAAGGATGGCATTCGTGCACTGGGCGCGGTGGTCAATGACGAGGCGCCCGACTACGACGCCGCCATGGTTCTGGCCAAGGCCCACGCGGCGCGTGAAGGGCTGCGATTCATCAATCCCTGTCTCGGGCTCGACCTGCTGGCGGGTCAGGGCACGGTGGCGCTGGAGATCCTGGCCGAGCGCCCTGATACGCGCACGGCGCTCATCTGCACAGGAGGCGGTGGCCTGCTCGGTGGCATGGGCGCGGTGCTGCGTGTTCTCGCGCCGGAGCTGCGCATCATCGGCGTGCAGAGTGAAGAGACCTCGGCCATGACGCGCAGCGTGCGCGCCGGCGAGGTGGTGGACGTTCCTGTCACACCAACGCTGGCCGATGGACTGGCCGGACAGATCGATGAGGACGCGCTGCACATCGGGCAGACCTGCGCCGACCAGTTGGGCCTCGTGCGTGAAGACGATCTCGCACGGAGCATGCTGTGGCTCGAGCGCACGCTGGGGCTCACGGTGGAAGGCGCGGGCGCGGTGACAGTGGCGGCACTGCAGCATGGCTGCATGCTGCGCGACGGGTCGGCGCCGGAACCGCTCGCGTTGTCGCACGACGGCCCGGTGGTGGCGCTGGTCTCCGGCCGCAATGTGGACCGCGCGCGACTGGACGCACTCGCCGCACGTTTTCCCGCCTAGTCGCTCACGCCTCCGGCCGTGACAACACAACGGCGCCGTGTTCTCCGGGTGGAGAACGCGGCGCCGTTGTCACGTGACGAGTTGTCGCAGACGTCGTGACGACTCAGGTGGACGCGCGCGGCCCCTCGGTCTTGGCACGATCCATCGGCAGCGCCGGACGACCGTCCGGGCGCGTACCCGCGGCACGATCCCGCCCCACGTCCGTCCGGACATCACCCCGCGCATCACTGCGCGCGGCAATCGGCATGGGAATCTCGCGCTCGCCACCACGCTCGCTGCTGCGCACTGGCTGCTGCTGACGCGCAGTGCGCGCCGCCGCGGAGCGCGACTCGCCCCCCTCACGGCCAATGGCCGCCATGTGGGCCCGATCGCGGCTCACCGTCCCCCCACCCTTCCGACCCGCTTCGCGGGCCTCGTCGGACGACCACTCGTGGGCCGTCCCCTTCTCGTGGGCAGCCCGCCCCCCCTTACTGGCAATCTCGCGCTGTCGCGCGGGGTCCATGGACGCGAATCCGCGCCGACTCTTTCCGGTCATACGCCCCCCGGCCGTCCGGAAGTGATCGATTGTGGCGGTGGCTCCGCGCGGTCAGGCAACGGGTCCAACACCGGGAACTCCCATGGATTCCTCTGCAAAGGACGGGCCGGACCGCTCAGTCAGGTTGGACGGCGGTTGAGCTTTCCACATCGCTCCACGCCATGGCCCCGGGCCTGTCCGGCACCATCGCCCCGAACCGGGTCGCGCGAGGGACCCGTCTATATTGGGGCCATGCCTTTGCTCGTCCGCTTTCTCGGCACCGCCGCCTCCCGCCCCACCGTCGAACGGGGGGTCAGCTCCCTGGCCATCATTCGGGAAGGGCAGACCATGCTCTTCGATTGTGGCGAGGGAACCCAGCGCCAGATGATGCGCTACGGGGTGTCGTTTGCCTTTGAAGACCTCTTCATCACCCACACGCACTCCGACCACATCCTCGGCATTACCGGACTCATCCGTACACTGTCGCTGCAGGCGCGCACGGAACGGCTGCGAGTGTGGACGCCGCGCGGGGCGGCCAAGACGTTGCGTCAATGCATCAGTTTGGGTGGCGAGCGCACCACATTTCCCATTGACATCACCGAGCTCGACAGTGGCGCCACGCTGTCACGTGGCGAGTACCGGATCGAAGCCTTTCCCGTCGAACACGGGCCTTCGGTGTCACTGGGTTATGCACTGATCGAAGAGGAGCGAAAGGGGCGATTCAACCCCGATCTGGCCCGCGAGCTGGGCATTCCGGAGGGGCCGCTCTGGGGACGCATTCACCGCGGCGAGTCCATCACGCTCGACGACGGTCGGGTGATTCCGCCGTCCATGCTGGTGGGTGAGCCACGTCGCGGACGGCGCATCGTGCTGACCGGCGACACCCGTCCCTGCGCCGCCACCATTGCCGCGGCGCAGGACGCCGACGTGCTCATCCACGAGGCCACTTTTGCCGACGAGGAGGCCCAGCGGGCCCTCGAAACGGGGCACAGCACCGCGCGGGAGGCGGCCGAGGTGGCACGGGCCGCCGGCGCACGGCAGCTGGTGCTCACCCACATCTCGGCGCGCTACTCACAGAACGCCCGCGAACTCGAGCGCGAAGCGCGTCAGGTGTTTGCCGCCACGCAGGTGGCCAAGGACGGCACCGAAATCGAGATCCCCCTCACAGAAGAACTGACCACCGCACTCAGCTCGCCAGCTGTTTGAGGCGACGCAGCGAAGGCACGCGCCAGGCGACCGTGGCCACCACTCCGAGCGTGGCCACACCACCCACCACGACCGAGGCCACCGCGCCCCACCAG
>JACVCT010000425.1 GCA_016741895.1 Gemmatimonadaceae bacterium
CCCACCCCCGCCCTCCCGGGCAGCCACGCGCCGGGCATCCCCCCCCGCGCTGCTGCGGCTGTTGCCCTCCCCCGCCGCGAGTGCCACCCCGTAGTTGGCGCGCGCACCGTCGAGCAGGTCGTCGGCAAATCCCGCACCCGGCGTGATGGTCTCGATGACTTCACGCTTGACGATGCCCTTGGCCAGCTTCGGGTCTTCGACCTGCTCGCAGATGGCCACACGATGGCCGTGGCTGACCAGACGGCGCAGATAGTCGGCGGCCGCCTTCACCGGAATGCCGGCCAGCGGCACCTCGGCAGCACCGCCATTGTTGCGCGAGGTGAGCGTGAGACCCAAGACACGCGACGCAGTCTCGGCGTCGTCGTAGAACATCTCGTAGAAGTCGCCCATCCGGAAAAACAGGATGGCGTCCTGATGCCGCGCCTTGATGTCGCGGTACTGCTGCATGAGCGGCGTCCCGCTTCCGCTCATGGCGTCAGCTCCGCAATGAATCCGGCGTGACCACGCTTCTTGAGCGCGGCCAGTTGTGCGTTGGCGGCCGCACGCGTGGTGAAGTATCCATGACGCACGCGGAACGGCTTTTCACTGCCATCGACACGCGCCTCGACACCGGCCTTGGTCAGGCGGGCCACCGCGGCCCCGGCCTCACGCCTGGTGTCGAAGGCCGCCAGCTGCACGCTGAAGCGGGCGTTGGCCGGACGCGCGGCACCAGGCGTCTCCGCCGGCCGGTTGTCAGCCGCGGTGTTGGCTGACGGTGGCGCGGCCGACGCATTCACCGCGTTTGCCCCCGTGCAGCGCCGGCCCAGATCACTGGCCTGCATGCGGAGCTCTCCCTCGGGTACTCCCTCGGCCTGCAGGGCGGCGAGCGCGGCGCAGCCATTGGCGTCCTGTCGCTCGTCAAACCAGGTGCGCGCCACGAGCAGGGCACTCTTCGCCCGCTGCACGCCGGTGGGGAATTCGCGCAGCACACGTTCGAGATACACACGTGCCTCAGCGGGTTTGCCGCGCAGCAAGTCCAGTTCCCCAAGACGCACCAGCGCATCCGCCGCGCGCGGCGACAGCGGAGACTCGATGACGAGACGCTTCCAGTCGCGCTCCGCGTCGCTCATGCGTTCGGCCAGCACCGCACGCCAGTACAGCGCTTCCGCCAGATCAAAGCTGGCCGTCGGTGCCGCCTGCACCAGCGAGTCGAGCAGATTGCGCGCGTCGGCGCCCTCGCCGCTCTCAACCAGCGCACGGGCACGACTGATCTGCCGATCCATCGCCGCGCTCACGGTGGCCGACGCGGGCGCTGACGCCGCCTGCTGCGCCGCCACGCCCGCGGGCAGTAGCACAAGGGGCAGCAGCAGCGCCATCGCTCTCCAACTGGTGAACGGCGTCATGCCGCCCGCCGGCGACGCGTCGCACAGAGTGCCAGCACCAGCGACATCACGATCTGTTCCGCATTTGACACGGTGGTATCCTTGAGCGCGAGATCGGCTTCCAACAGCAAGGTGAGCGCACGGGCGCAGGCGTCGGCACTCCACTGGTCGGTGACTTTTGTCCACGCCGACGCGGCCTCACCC
>JACVCT010000085.1 GCA_016741895.1 Gemmatimonadaceae bacterium
GAAGCGCACCACCTGTGCCGCCGTCGGGAAGGCGTCGGCGGTCACACCGCCGGTGCGGATCTTGGCGCGGCGCCCGGCGCGTGCGATGGCGGCAATGAGCGCGTCGAGATCCTCACCCACCGGCACTTCGAGATAGAGCGTGAGGTCACGCGGCACGGCGTCGGACAGTCGCTCGATGTCGGCCACGCTGCCCGCCCGGGCTTCGTACACATCCACCTTGGCGCCGCATTCATCGAAGCACACCCGATGACGCTCGTTGAAGGTGGCGATGGCCGTCAGGTCAGCCGAGACATCGCCGCTCGAGGTGACACTGAGTCGCCAGGGAATGGCCCCGGCATCGCGCGGCAGCAGCGGATCGGCGACATCGGAGAACTGGGCGAGTCGGTCGGCCGGACAGACAAAGCGGCCGAGCATCCAGCCGCTGCCACTGGCGCGGTAGTGGGCGAAGTTGCGAACCGCCGGCCGCATGTCGAGTGCGGCGGGCGGATAGAGACCCGCGTAGTCCACCATGCCTTCGAGCAGCACGACGGGCGCGGGATCGGTGAGCGGTGGCAGACGAACAGGCATGGAACACTTCCTCAGGCCGCCGACATGCGACCCATGGAACGGGGAGTTCAGAGACCGTCGAAGTCGAGACCGAGATCGAGCGCGGGCGCCGAGTGCGTGAGCGCGCCCACGGAGATGCGATCCACGCCCGTCTCGGCAATGGCACGCACCGTGTCGAGTGTGACACCACCCGATGCTTCGGTTACGCAGCGACCGGCGCAACGCTGCACGGCATCGCGCAGCTTTTCCGGTGTCATGTTGTCGAGCAGCACCCAGTCGGCACCGGCGTCAACGGCGGCGTCCACCTGCTCGAGGGTGTCGCACTCCACCTGCACTGGCGTCCCGGGCATGGCCAGCTGCCGTGCGCGCGAGACGGCCATGGCGATGTCACCACCGATGGCGGCGAGGTGGTTGTCCTTCATGAGCACTCCGCTGCGCAGGTCGAGCCGGTGATTGGCTCCACCGCCGCAGCGCACGGCAAACTTCTCCAGCAGCCGCCAGCCGGGGGTCGTCTTGCGCGTATCGAGAATCTGCGCGCGTGTGCCCTCGATGGCCTGCACGAAGCGCCAGGTGAGCGACGCAATGCCCGAGAGATGCTGCAGATAATTGAGCGCGGTGCGCTCGGCCGACAGGATGCCCCGCGCGTGTCCCGAGAGGAACAGCACCGGCGTGCCGGCGCGCACGCGCGCGCCATCGTCGGCGTCCACGCGGATGCTGATGTGCGAATCGAGCTGCCGGAAGGCCTCGACCGCCATGGGCACGCCACTGATGACGCCATCACGGCGCGCCACGATGGCGGCGCGCACGTGGCGATCACTGACGACGGTGGCCAGGGTGGACACGTCGTTGAAGGCCTGATCTTCCAGCAGGGCCACCCGAACCTGCGCCGTCACATCCTCCGCCGAGAGCGGAAAGCCCAGCGGCGACGGCTTGTAGGCCGTGGTGCCGAGTGGTGTGATGGTGTGCGGCGACACGGCGGGAAAGGCGTGTGGCGGCGTGGGACGCAGGGGCGGGTGGTAGGCGTTCATTCGCCGGGATCCTCGGGGCCGAAGGGACTGGGGCCGGAACCTCCGATGGCCACCATGCGCTCGATGGCGGTCCGCGCACGCGCGGCCACGTCGTCGGGCACGGTGATCTGGTGCTGCTTGTACACGAGGGCGTCGCGCACCTTCTCGAGCGTGGTGACCTTCATGTACGTGCACTGCGCGCGGTCGTTGGCCGCGATGAAGCGCTTGGTGGGATTCTCACGGCGCAGGCGGTGCAGAATGCCGATTTCCGTGGCCACGATGAACGTGTCCTGCTCCGTCTGCTGCGGACGGCGGATCATGCCTTCGGTGGAGAGGATGTGCACATTCTCCTTGTCCACCGCGCCGGCGCTGATGGCTTCCACCACCGGCGTGGCACAGCCGCACTCGGGATGAATGAGGAACTCGGCGCCCGGGTGCTGCGCGCGCGTGCGTGAAATGTGCTCCGGGTCGATGCCCGCGTGCACATGACACTCACCCATCCACACGTGGATGTTGTCGCGGCCCGTTTCACGGCGCACGTGGGCGCCGAGGAACATGTCGGGCAGGAAGAGAATCTCCTTGTCGCGCGGAATGGCGTTGATGACTTCCACCGCGTTGCCCGAGGTGCAGCAGTAGTCGCTCTCGGCCTTCACCTCGGCCGTGGTGTTCACGTATGACACCACCACCGCGCCGGGATGCTCGGCCTTCCACGCCCGCAGCTGCTCGGCATTGATGGTGCTGGCCAATGAGCAGCCGGCCGCCAGGTCGGGCAGCAGCACCGTCTTTTGCGGGGAAAGAATGGCCGCGGTTTCGGCCATGAAGTGCACACCGCAGAACACGATGATGTCGGCATCGGTGCGGGCCGCTTCACGCGACAGGCCCAGCGAGTCGCCGACATAGTCGGCCACATCCTGGATTTCCGGGCGCTCGTAGTTGTGCGCAAGAATGACGGCATTCTTGCTGCGGGCA
Organism: Gemmatimonadaceae bacterium; assembly: GCA_016741895.1. Lineage (GTDB taxonomy): Bacteria > Gemmatimonadota > Gemmatimonadetes > Gemmatimonadales > Gemmatimonadaceae > Gemmatimonas. The sequence goes on from JACVCT010000085.1 coordinate 2,523, forward strand.
AGCAGCCGGATTTCCTCGGCGAGCGCGGGATCGTAGTGAGCTTCGAGAATGGTCATGACGACGGGAAGCGGGGGACCCGGCGCCGGCCGGATGGCACGAACGCGTCAGCCCCCAGTCCTACCAGAGTTCGGGCTTACCAGGTGATGTGGCGGCCCTGCCACTTTCGCCGGGCCTTGGGAAAATCGCTCCGGAAGTGGCCTCCACGCGACTCCTTGCGCTGGAGGGCCGCCACCGCCACGAGGGTGGCGGTGGTGTGCAGGTTGCGCTCCTCGGTGGCACCGGGCGCCAGACGTTCACCGATTTGCTCGAGTGCCACGAGACAGCGCCGCAGACCGGCTGCGGTGCGGGCGATGCTGGCATGGTCCCACATGAGCTGTCGGATCTCGTCGGCGGCCACCTGGGCGGCCCCCCGGTCATCCAGTGGAGGCACGGCCCAGGATTCGCGACCCGGCTCGGCCAGCCCCTGCGGCGTGTCGATCATGTCTCGCGCCACCCGCTCGGCGAACACCAGTCCCTCGAGCAGCGAGTTGGACGCCAGCCGGTTGGCCCCGTGCACACCCGTTCGCGCCACCTCTCCCACGGCATAGAGACGCGGAATGCTGGACCGTCCTGCGAGATCGGTCACCACGCCGCCCATCATGTAGTGCGCCGCCGGGGTGACGGGAATGGGCTCGCAGGTGGGGTCGATACCTCGGGCACGGCACAGTCTGTAGATGCCGGGGAAGCGGGTACGGAAGCCGTCTCCGAGCTTGGTCGCATCCAGAAATACCCGTCCCGTGGCCTGCTGTTCGCGAAAGATCTCCCGCGCCACCACGTCCCGCGGCGCCAGCTCAGCCAACCGGTGGCGCTTGGGCATGAACCGCTGGCCCCGCGCATTGAGCAGGATGGCCCCTTCCCCCCGCACCGCCTCGGAGACCAGCGCCAGCGGGTTCTCCGGCGTGTCGAGGGCGGTGGGATGAAACTGGACGAACTCCATGTCGGCCAGTCGTGCGCCGGCCCGATGGGCAATGGCAAAGCCGTCACCCGTGGCCACCTGCGGGTTGGTGGTATAGCGGTAGATCTGCCCGCAGCCGCCCGTGGCCAGCACGGTCGCGTCGGCCACGATTTCCACGGGACGACCGGCCAGAGAGACCCGGACCCCCGCACACTGCATCACGCCTTCGTCGGGGACGAGCAGCAGATCGAGGACGCGAGCCGTCTCGTGAACGGTGATGTCGGGGGACTCCCGCACCTTTTCCACCAGCGTCCGGGCCACTTCGGCGCCTGTCTGGTCACCCTGGGCGTGCACGATGCGGCTGCGCGAGTGGGCTGCTTCCTTGCCGAGCTTGAAGTCGCCGTCGGGATCGAGGTCGAAGCGCGCGCCGGCCGCCTGCAATTCACGCACGCGGGCCGGCCCCTCCTCCACCAGCACCTGCACCGCCTCCCGGTCGCACAGCGCCGCGCCGGCCGCGAGCGTATCCTCCCGGTGGAGTTCCGGCGAGTCTCCGGCCCCGAGGGCAGCGGCAATGCCGCCCTGCGCATAGGCCGTGGCGGAGTCGAACAGCGTGCGTTTGGTGAGCACCGTCACCGAACCGTGGGCCGAAGCGCGCCATGCGGCGTGCAGCCCCGCCACTCCGCTACCGATGACAAGGAACCGCGTGCGAATCCGGTCGGTCATAGTAGTTTCAATCAAAGGACATCGCGTCCGAAAAAGTACCCCTGGTCGCGTTGGCCAGACTCCCCCGCTCTTTTCCGATTTTCGAGGATACGTCATGCGTCTGACGTTCATGGCCCGCGCCATGGCTGCTGCGACCGTTACCGGCACCCTGCTGCTGCCCGCCGTGGGCAACGCGCAGCCCGGCGGCGTCTCGGCGGCCTGCTCCATCGACCCCAACCAGCCCAAGGAACTGGCCATTCAGTCGCTGGCCTTCCAGCGGGCCAAGTCGGCGCAGAATCCCGACGACCGCAAGAAGGTGCTCATGGGCGTGCTCAAGGAGCTCGACACCAAGCCCGAGCGCTTCGCCAAGAACCCGACGGGCTACAACTACATCCTCACGCAGGCGCTGGTCATGTGGGCCGTTGAGCCCGGCGTGGGCGCGACGCCCACGCGCGGCAGCCTTGGCTTCGTCAGCAATCCCACAGAGCCGTACGACATCATCGACGGCCTCGACGCGGGCTTCAAGGCCATGACGGCCGCCTCGCCCGAGTGCGCGGAAGACGTGAAGGCCCTGCGCCAGAACGAGGCCTGGCTGGCGCTCACCCAGGCCGCCCTCAGTGCCTCCAATGGCGGACAGCTGGATTCGGCCGAGTACTACGCCAAGCGTTCGCTCAAGCTGAGCGGCGACAGCCCGTACCCGCACTACGTGCTGGCCAGCGTGGCCAACACGCGCGGCGACAAGAAGGGGGCCGTACTGCACTGGGGTCATGTCGTGTCGATCGCCGCCAGCGACACCACGTATCGCGAGCTCAAGAACACCTCGCTGTACTACACGGCCATGACCAAGCTCGAACTGGCCAGTGGCGCGCAGGGTGCCGATCAGGTCGCGCTGGGCAAGGAAGCGGCCGAGGCCTTCAAGGCCACGCTGGAGGCCAACCCGGAAAGCCCCGACGCCGCCAACCTGTACAACGGTTGGGCTGACGCGCTGACGCTGGCCAAGGACACGGCAAATATCCCGCAGGTGTACGCCGGTCTGCTGTCGTCGCCGGACAAGGCCACCGACATCACCATGACGATGGCCGGCGTGATCGCCACGCGCGCCAACCGCGTGGATGATGCGCTCAAGCTCTTCGAGCTGGCGGTGCAGAAGAACCCGTACAACCGTGACGGCCTGCGCAACCTCGCGGCCACGTACTACGGCCGTGAGAAGTACCAGGAGATGTTTGCGCCCTCGAAGAAGCTGGTCGAACTCGACCCCAACAACTACGACGGCTGGATGATGTTCGCCTACGCGTCTCAGGGGCTGGGCAAGAACGCCAAGGCACCGGCGGAGAAGAAGGCCTGGACGGACTCGCTGGTGAAGTACAACACCATCGCTGAGGGGCTGCCGGTGAAGGTGGACGTGGCCGGCTTCTCGCGCGGCGGCCAGACGTCCACGCTGACGCTGTCGCTCGAGCAGGTGGCAGCCACCGACGGCAACTACTCCGTGACGGTGGAGTTCCTGGATGCATCGGGCAACGTGGTGGCCAATGCCACCGAGCAGTCGGGTCCGATCAAGAAGGGAGAACGCAAGGAGATCGCCTTCAAGGCAAGCGGTGACAAGATCTACGGCTACCGCTACAAGCCCATCAAGTAAGTAGCGCCGGGTTGCGCGCGACGCGCGCGCGCCCGCTGCGCCGAGCACTCGACGCCATGCCGTCGATGCCCATGCAAACGCTCGTTGGTGCCGCGCTCCTGCTCGCGGCGCCACCGAGCGTTTGTCGTCTCATGGCGCAGACACCCGAGGGCCCCCGCGGTACACTCGGCGTCATGGCCATCGCCGTCGCGACCCAGGCCGACCCGGCGCTTGCCAATCGCAGGCTGCGCGAAGGCTATCTCACGCAGCCCATGCTCATGGGCGCGCTGCGCCGCGGTCCGTTGCGGCTCAGCGGCATGCTGAACGCCGAGGGCTACACGCTGCGCCGTGGTGAACTCAATACCGGGATATACGGCGAGGGCTACGTGGACCGGCGGCATCCGCACACACTCGTGCACGAGGCCATGGCGGCGCTCGTGTCGCCAGGGTGGCAGGGCCCTGGTGGCAGCTGGCAGGCGTCGCTGGCAGCCGGTCGCGGCTTCACGCCGTACGGCAGCGATGACCCCATGGTGCGGCCCTTCGTGAAGTATCCGGTCAATCATCACCACGCGCAGATCATTGAACGCGTGCAGGTATTGGGCGCGCTGCGCTGGTCGGGCGTGTCCCGCACGCGCGGCGCGTCGTCATCGGCTGCCGGGACCGCGCCCTGGGCGGCTGTCGAACATGGCTGGTTCAATGGCGATGAACCCACGTCGCCCTTTGCCGCGCCGCAGTGGCGGCGTCTTGGCGACTCACGCGCGACGCGTTTGGTGGTGGCGCCGACTCCAGCCTGGGAGTGGCAGGCCAGCCATGCCTTCGTGCGCAGTCCGGGCATCGTGCAGGGCGGCGCCTTCGATCACCGGCAATGGAGCAGCGCATTGCGCTACGCGCGCCCCGGGTCGCGATGGCGCTACGGGCTGATCGAAGTGGCGCGGGTTGACGAGGGTGCCGGACGCGAGCGCGCGTTCCGCTACGAGTCGATGCTGGCCGAGGGGCAGCTGGCCCTCGGTTCGTGGCTGCTGTCGGCGCGCGCCGAGCGTACCGACCGCCCCGAGCAGGAACGACTGCTGGACCTCTTTCGCACCAGCACGGGGCACATCGACTTCCAGATCGTGGGTGTCACACGCTGGACACTGGGCACGCTGCAACTGGCCGCCCCATCACAGCGCACGCGGGTGGGGCAGTTGGTGCCGTTTGCTGAAATCGGCGTGGCGCATGCGGCCGCCCGTCGCCAGCCCACGGTGTTCGATCCGGCGCAATTCTACGGCCGCGCCACCCAGTGGTCCCTTTCGGCCGGCCTGCGCTGGCATGTGGGCGCCATGCGATCGCGGGTGGGCCGCTATGGGGTGCTCGCCGACGCGGGCGACGCCGCGCATCTTGGAACCCATGGACACAGCCATGACCATCGGCAGTAAGCAGTCTCTCGTCCGTGGCACCGTGCACCGGGCAACTCGCGGCGCGGTCGCGGGACTTTTTGCCGCCCTGAGCCTGGCCTGTTCCGGCAGTGCCGACCGCAGTGACCCCGTCGCACCGCCCACGCCTCCCGGCAATACCGACACGCCGCCCCCGCCGGCCACGGGCGCCCCGTTGCTGCCATCCGCGGGATTGGGCGCAGTCAGCGAGCGCTACACCAGCGAGGTGTGGGTGCACGGCACCACGGCGTACACCTCCACCTGGGGTGCCCGCGGCAGCGTGCGCGGCAATGCCGTGAAGCTCTGGGACGTAAGCGGCGCGCAGCCGCGGCTGGTGGACAGTGTGCTGGTGGCCGACGCCGGCACGACGGGCGACGTGCAGGTGTCCGATGACGGCACGCTCATGCTGGTGGCCATCGAGCCCAATCCCAACGGCGGCATTGCGCTGTACTCACTCACGAATGGCCGCTCGCCGCGCCTCCTGGTCCGCACCACGGGCGGCGAGCTGCGCACCGGTGTGCACACGGCCGAACTGGCCCGCGTGAATGGGGTGCTCTATGCGTTCTGCGCCGTGGACCCGGCAAATGGCATCCCCGCGCGCCTGGTGGTGCTGGACCTGAGCGACCCGGCCAACCCGCGTACGGTGTGGTCGCAGGTCATGGGTGCCCCGTTTGTGCACGACGTGTTCGTGCGTGGCGGCTTGCTGTACACCGCCGAATGGAACGACGGCGTGGGCATCTGGGACATCGGGGCCGTGAGCGGTTCGGTGTCCGCGCCACGCTTCGTGAGTCGTATCCGCACCGTCGGCGGACAGGTGCACAATGTGTGGCGCCTCTACGACCCGCTGCTGGGCCCCAGCCGATGGCTGCTGGTTGGCCAGGAGGGGCCGGGGGTGATCGGTTCGGCCAGCAGTGGTGACGTGCATGTGGTGGACCTGCAGGACCTGCCGGCCCCGCGGGAGGTGGCGTTCTACAACGTGGCGGGCGCCGGCACCCACAATTTTTCGGTGGACGAGGCCAGCGGTCTGGCCTACGTGGCCTACTACAATGCCGGCGTGCGGGTGCTGGATGTGCGGGGCGACCTGGCGGCATGCACGGCCGCCCAGCGCAGCAGCGACGGGCGCTGCGACCTCACGCGCATGGGACGTGAACGGGCGGCTTTCAGGGGACCGGGAAACCTGCCGCTCTACATCTGGGGCGTGCACTGGTCGTCCACCGGCGTGTTTGCCAGCGACATGCTCAATGGGCTCTGGCGCATCACACCGGCCACGCGCTGAGCGGCCGCGGAATTCCTGAGGGCCTTCCCGTGCGGCCCTCTGGCGGCGAACCTTCGGTGCCATGCGTCGTACCCTCCTCCTGATCGGGGCGCTGCTGCTCGCCCATGTCGCCCTGCTCACCGTGCGCCCCTCCGGGGCGACGGTGGCCGACACCACCGAAGGCCTCGATGTCGGCATCGTCTTCGATGTCGGTGGCCGCGGTGACAAGTCCTTCAACGACGGCGCCTATCTGGGCGGCGAGCGCGCGGCCCGCGACCTCGGCGCGCGTGTCACCTACATCGAACCGGGTGAGGGCTCCGACCGCGAGGCCGGACTGCGTCTGCTCGCGGCCGAGGGCATGGATCTCGTCATCGGCGTGGGCTTCATCTTCACCGACGACATCCTCACGTTGGCGAAGGAGTATCCCAACGTGCGCTTTGCCGACGTGGATCTGGCGCTGCCCACCGACGCGTCGGGCACTCCGTTGCCGCTGCCTGCCAATCTCAAGGCGCTCAAGTTCCGCGAGGAAGAAGGATCGTTTCTCGTGGGCGCCCTCGCCGCGCTGGTGGGTGAGAGCAAGAAGGTGGGCTTTGTGGGCGGCATGGACATCGCCCTCATCCACAAGTTCGAGGCGGGCTATCGCGCGGGCGTGCGCCATGTCTGTCCGGACTGCGAGGTCATTGCCAACTACGCCGGCGTAACCCCCGAAGCCTTTCGCAATCCGGGACGCGGCAAGGAGATGGCCCTGGCCATGTACAATCAGGGCGTGAACGTCATCTTCCACGCCTCCGGCAGCACAGGGCTGGGCGTGTTCGAGGCGGCGCGCACGTCGCGCAAGCTGGCCATCGGCGTTGATGCCGATCAGTATGCCGAAGCGCCGGGCTTCATTCTCACCAGCATGGTCAAGGGCATCGACGAGTCGGTGTACCAGGCGGTGAAGTCGGTGAAGGAAGGCACGTTCACCGGTGGCGTGCAGCAATTCGGCCTGGCGGAAAAGGGTGTGGGCTACGTGTACGACGACAACAATCGCGCGCTCATTTCCGATGCCGTGCGCGCGCGTCTCGACAGTCTCACGGCCGACATCGTGGCCGGCCGCATCGTGGTGCCGTCCACACGTGAGGGCGGCCGATGAACGCGGTGCTGTCCACGGACGCGCCATCCGGTCCGCTTGCCATCGACATTCAAAACGTCGTCAAGACCTTCGGCGGCGTGGTGGCCAACCGCGATGCCTCGCTGCAGGTGCCACATGGCGAGATTCACGCGCTGGTGGGCGAGAACGGCGCCGGCAAGAGCACGCTCATGCGCGTGCTGGCCGGCATGTATGCGCCGGATGCGGGTCGCGTGCGTGTGAACGGGCAGGACGTGACCGGCTGGAAGACCACCGAGGCCATTGCCGCCGGCGTGGGCATGGTGCATCAGCACTTCATGCTCGTGCCCACGCTCACGGTGGCCGAGAATGTGGTGCTGGGCATCGAGCCGCGTGCCGGCTGGCAGGTGGATTTGCCGCGCGCCGTGCGCGAAGTGGAAGCGCTGTGTCGCAAGTGCGGCCTGCACGTGGACCCCGAGGCGCTGGTGGCCGATCTGTCGGTGGGTGAGGCGCAGCGTGTGGAGATCCTCAAGGCGCTGTATCGCGGCGCGCGTGTGCTCATTCTCGACGAGCCCACGGCCGTGCTGTCACCACCGGAAGTGCAGGAACTCTGGACGGTGCTGCGCGCCCTGCGCGACGATGGGGGCACGGTGGTGCTCATCACGCACAAGCTCGACGAAGTCATTGACGTGTCCGACACGATCACGGTGATGCGAGCCGGCGCCACGGTGTCCCGTTTTGCGACGGCCGGTACCACGCCGCGTGACATCGCGCGAGCCATGGTGGGCCGCGATGTCAACCTGCATCTCGATGCGCTTGGCGCCGTCGATGCGGCAGCGCTGTCCACCGCGTCAGCGGCACCGACTGCCGGCGCTCCGCGGCGCGACGCGCGCCTGGTGGTGCACAACCTGCACCTGCGCTCCGACCGCGGCACGCCCGCGGTCAGCGATCTCAGTTTCGAGGTCGCGGGCGGAGAGATCCTCGGCGTGGCCGGTGTCGAAGGCAACGGCCAGACGGAGCTGCTCGAGGCCATTGCGGGCCTGAGACCGCTGCAGCAGGGACGCATTGAACTCGACGCCCGCCTGCTTTCTGGTCTGTCGGTCCGGCAGCGCGCCGACGCGGGGCTTTCGCACATTCCCGAAGACCGGCATCGCCGCGGCCTCGTGCTCGACTACAGCATCGCCGACAATCTCATCCTCGGGCAGCAGCATCGCTTCACCACGCGCGCCGGTCTGGATCAGGCGCACATTCAGCGGCATGCCGCCGAGCAGGTGGCGCGCTTCGACATCCGGCCGCCGCTTCCCGCGCTTCCGGCGCGGGCCCTGTCCGGTGGCAATCAGCAGAAGATCGTCATTGCCCGCGAGATGGGCCGCGACTTTGGTGTGCTGCTGGCTGCACAGCCCACGCGTGGCGTGGACGTGGGCGCCATCGAATTCATTCACGCACAGCTGCGCGCCGCGCGTGATGCCGGCAAGGCCATCCTGCTCATCAGCGCCGACCTCTCGGAAGTCCTGGCCTTGGCCGACCGCGTCGCCGTGATGTATCGCGGACGCTTTGTCACCGTGCTGCCCAGGCAGGCCTGCAGCGCCGAGTTGCTCGGCCCCTACATGACGGGAGCGGCTGCATGAGCGGGCCGTCGGCATCGGGCGCCGCTGACAGCGCCTCACTGAGCGCGACCACACTGCGCGCACTCGAGGCGGTGCTGCCGCCTGTCGTGGCGCTGTGCATCGCCGCCGTCATCGGCGACCTGCTCATCCTGTCGTTCGGGGAGTCACCCGCGGCGGTGTATGCGCTGCTGATCAAGGGCACCTGGGGCAATCCCTATGGCATTGGCCAGGTACTCTACAAGACCACGACACTCACCTGCACCGGGCTTGCCTTTGCACTCGCGGGCCGCGCCGGGCTTTTCAACGTCGGAGCCGAGGGCCAGTTGGCCGCCGGTGGTTTTGGTGCGGCGCTGCTCGGGCTGGCCCTGCCCTCTGGCCTGCCTGGGCTGCTGGCGGTTCCGCTCTGCGTGATGGCTGCCATGCTCACGGGCGCGGGCGTGGGTGCCGTGCCCGGCGTGCTGCGCGCGCGCTTCGGCGCCAGCGAAGTGATCGTCACGATCATGCTCAACTTCATCGTGCTGGCGCTGCTCAACTGGGTGGTCTCCACGCATCTGCATTTGCCGGAGACGCTGCGCACGCCGGACATTCACGCAGGCACGCTGCCTCGTCTGGCCGACTGGTTTGCGGTCTTCAGTGGCAGCGCGGCCAATGCGGTGCTGCTGCTGGCCCTTGCTGCCGCTGCCGCGAGCTGGTGGTTGCTGTTCCGCACCCGCAGCGGCTACGAGCTGCGCGCGGTGGGTCTGCAGCCCGACGCGGCCGAGTACGGCGGCGTGCACGTGCCACGGGTGATGTGGACGAGCATGGCCCTGTCGGGCGCGCTCGCCGGTCTGGGCGGTGTGAACTTCGTGCTGGGCTACAAGGGCTACTACGAGGACGGCTTTGCCGGCGGCGCCGGCTTCCTCGGCATTGCCGTGGCGCTCGTGGGACGCAATCACCCCTTCGGCATCGTGCTGTCCGCGTTGTTGTTTGCCACGCTGTCGCAGGGCGGTCTGGCCGTGAACGCCATCGTACCCAAGCAGCTCACGGACATCCTCACGGCGGTGGTCATTCTGTCGGTGGCCACGGCGGTGCCCGAAGTGCAGCGGCAGCTGCGCGCGGCGGCGGCCAGCACCATGGCGGCGCTTACGCGCGCGCAGCAGACGAGCGGAGGGCGCGCCTCATGATGGCCATCGCCTTTCTGCTGCAGACACTGCGCATTGCCGTGCCGTATCTGCTGGCCGCCGCCGGCGGTGTGCTGTCCGAACGTGTCGGCGTCATTGCCCTGGGTCTCGAGGGCCTCATGCTCTCGGGGGCCTTTGGTGCCGCGCTGGGCGCCTACTACGGCGACAGCGCCTGGGCCGGCCTCGCCGGTGCGCTCGCGGCCGGCGCCGTGATGACCACCATTCTCGCCGTGGCCACGCTGCGCTTCCGCGCCAATCAGGTCGTGGTGGGGGTGGCCATCAATCTCATCGTGGTGGCCGGCACGCGGTATTTCCTGCGTCTCATCTTCGACAGCTCGAGCAACTCCCCGCGTGTGGCCGGCTTTGGTGGCGAAGGTGTGGGCAACGCCATGCTCGCCTCCTTCACCAATCCGGTGGTGTGGATTGGTCTCGTGACGTTGCCGGCACTGGGATGGGTACTGTACCGCACGCCCTTCGGTCTTCGCGTGCGCGCCATCGGCGAGAAGCCCGAGGCAGCGGTGTCGCTTGGCGTGAACGTGATGCGGCTGCGGGTGCTGGGGCTGTACGTCGCGGGCGCCATGGCGGCACTGGGTGGGGCCTATCTTGCCCTCGACCAGCATCAGTTCACCGATGGCATGACAGCGGGTCGCGGCTTCATCGCGCTGGCGGCGGTCATCTTCGGTCGCTGGCAGCCGGCGCGGGTGGCGGTGGCCTGTCTGCTGTTTGCCGCGGCCGAAACCCTGCAGATCCAGTTGCAGGGCGCCCAACTCGTTCCGAGCCAATTCGTGGAGATGATCCCCTACGTGCTGACCATCATTGCCCTCGCCGGTCTGGTGGGACGCAGCACGGCCCCTGCGGCGCTGGGGAAGACGGAGTGAGCAACACGCCCGGCGACCCATCGGGCTCGCCCACCCCCTCGCAGGACACACACACCGGCGAACATCCCATCGACGACGGACGGTCGGCCTTCGGGCGTCTGACCGTGCTCATGGTGGCGGCCTTCATCGACATGCTTGGCATGCTGATGATTCTTCCGCTGCTGCCGTTCTACGCCAAGGACCTCGGCGCGGGCGGCTTTGTCGTGGGACTGCTCGTGTCGTCCTTCAGCGTGGCGCAGCTGCTCAGCGCGCCGGTGTGGGGCCGCTTCAGTGATCGCTACGGACGCCGTCCGGCGCTCATGGTGGGTCTGGGCGCGAGTGCGCTGGCGTACATTGTGTTTGCCTTTGCCGACAGCCTGTGGTTGCTGTTCCTCTCGCGCATTGTGCAGGGCGCGGGCGGTGGCACGGTGAGCGTGATTCAGGCCTACGTGGCCGATGCCACCCGTCCGGAAGACCGCGCCAAGAGTCTGGGCTGGCTGTCGGCCGCCACCAATGCGGGTGTGGCGTTGGGTCCCGTCATTGGCTCATGGGTGCAGATCTGGGGCAAGCACACCCCGGGTCTCATGGCAGCGGCCCTCTGTCTCGTGAACATGGCGTTTGCGTGGAAGTACCTCACGGAGATCCGCAAACCCAACATCACCACCGAGCAGCAGACGGGTGTGAAGGCCGTGCGCCGGAGTTCACGCGAAACCGTGTGGCGCGTGGTGGCCCATCCCGCGGAACCGGCGTCGCGCCTGATTCTCATTTATGCGCTGGCCATCGGGGCGTTTCAGGGGACCACCGCCGTGCTCGCGCTCTTTCTCGCGTGGCGTTTCGGGGTGACCGAATCCACCATCGGCTATGTGTTCATGTACATCGGCACGCTGAGTGTGGTGGTGCGCGCGCTGCTGCTGGGCAAGATCATCGACCGGTTCGGCGAGGCACGACTGAGCCGTGTGGGTCTCATTCTGCTGGCGTTGGGTCTGGTGGGCGTGTCGCTGTCGCGCGACTACGTGACGCTGGCGCTGGCGGTGGGCCTCCTGCCGCTGGGCACGGCGTTCACGTTCCCCTGTGTCACGGCCATGCTGTCGCGTGTGGTGAGCAGCGCGGACCGCGGGCTCTACATGGGCGTGCAGCACACCTACGGCGGCATCACCCGCGTGGCGTTTCCGGTGGTGCTGGGCATTGCATTCGATGCCACGGGACAGGCCAGTCCGTTCTGGATCTCGGCGTTTGTGGTTTTGGGGACGCTCCTGATGTCCCGCGATCTCGAGTCCTACGCACCGGCACCGGTGAGACGGTGAGACTTGAGAGGGTGAGACTTGAGAGGGTGAGACTTGAGAGGGTGAGA
>JACVCT010000426.1 GCA_016741895.1 Gemmatimonadaceae bacterium
CGTCTGCTCGTCATGCCTGGATGGCGCACGTTGCGTGCGGTGCGTGAAGGACGCCTCGCGCAGGTACCGGCCAATCTGCTGAGCCGGCCGAGTCCCAACATCGGCAAGGCGGCCCGCGTGCTGCGCGCGGCCATGTTCCCATCCTTCGCCTCCGGTGTGCATGCCGCCGACACGGCCTTGCCGGCTGGGTCAGCCGATGGGCTGGCACCCACCACCGTAGACGGACGAGCGACACGCCGATGACTGCCGGCATTTCCTGGGTCGCCGACACGCGAGCCGCGCCCATCGCGCGACTGCTCGCGCTATGCGCACTGCTTGGCCTGTCCATGCTCGCGGCCCTGCGTTTCGGCGCGGTGCCGCTCAGCACCACCGACGTGCTTGATGCGCTGCGTGGCAGCGGATCGCTGGTGCATCAGAACATTCTGCATGAACTGCGCCTGCCGCGTGCCGTTCAGGCGTCGCTTGTTGGTGCGGCGCTCGCGCTGAGTGGAACCACCTATCAGGCCCTGCTTCGCAATCCGCTGGCCGAGCCCTATGTGCTGGGCGTGTCGAGCGGCGCGGCATTCGGCGCCGTGGTGAGCGTGGTGAACGGTTGGTCGCAGCGCGAGGTCTGGGCGTTGCCACTCTGCGCGTTCGTGGGCGCGGTGCTGGCCATGGTGCTGGTGTTTCGCATCGCGTGGTCGGTGGGCCATCGGCTCGATGCGCGGGTGCTCCTGCTGTCGGGTGTGGTGGTGAGTGCCTTTCTGGTGGCCTGCATCTGGTTGCTGCTCACCTTCGCCGACGATGAATCGGTGCGCACGGCGGTGTTCTGGATGATGGGTAGCCACTCGGGTGCTTCGTGGCGTTCCGTGTCGGTGCTCGCGGCGGTCATGCTGCCGACGACGATCGTGCTGTTGTGGCAGGCGCGTGCCCTCAACTTGCTGGCCATCGGGGAAATGACCGCCGCGTTCCTCGGGACCAACGTGGAGCGCAGCAAGTGGTGGGCGTACGCGGCCGCCACGTTCCTCACCGCTGTCGGGGTGTCGGTGAGTGGATCAATCGGCTTCGTCGGACTCGTGGTGCCCCATGCGCTGCGGCTGCTCTGGGGCGGCGACCATCGCCTGCTCGTCCCCGCGTCGGCACTGGCTGGTGCGGCCTTCATGGTGTCGGCGGACACCGCGGCGCGGACTGTAGCCGGCGCCAACGAGTTGCCCATCGGCGTCGTCACCGCATTGGTTGGCGTGCCGTGCTTTGTGTGGCTGCTGCGCCGTCCCGTCGCCGGAGCCAACGTCTGATGCGCGCGCCGACAATGGCTCCGGTCATGCCCCGGCACGCGGCGGTCAGCGGTGACGTCGTGTGGCAGCTCGATGCGGTGGATTTCCGTCATCCCGGCGCCCGCGCCTGCGCGCTGTCCGAGGTAACGCTGGAGATACCGGCGGGCCGCGGCAAGGCCCTCCTCGGTCCAAACCGGGCGGGGAGGACCCCCCCTCTTCCACTCCTGTCCGGCGTGGGGGTGCCCCTGGGCGAGCGCGCGTGGTGGTGCGTGCCTCGCGCGGCCACCTCGGGCGCGAT
>JACVCT010000086.1 GCA_016741895.1 Gemmatimonadaceae bacterium
GTCCCGTGGTCGTGAGGCGCATTCGGCCTATGCGCATCTGGGGCAGAGTGCGCTGGAGCCGCTGCTGGACATGCTCCCGCGCCTCAAGTCGCTGACCCTGCCGGTGGACCCCATCCTCGGGCCCACGACCTACAACATCGGCGTGCTGCGCGCCGGCACCGAGGCCAACATCGTACCTGGTCTGGCCGAAGCGGAGATCATGATTCGCCTCGTCGGTGATGTGGCCCCGGTGAAGGCGGCCTTTGCCGAGTGGGCCGGTGATCGGCTCGAGCTGATCTGGGGCTCACACATTCCGGCGCAGCATTTTCACGTGATCAACGGCTTCGAGGTCGAGCCCGTTGCCTACACGAGCGACATTCCCCTGCTCGATCGCTGGGGAACGCCGCTGCTCTTCGGGCCCGGTTCCATTCACGTGGCCCACACGCCCATCGAATACATCGATGTGGCGGAACTCGAGGCGTCGGTCGACGCCTACATCCACATCGTCCGCTCACTGCTCGCATGAACACCTCCGCCACCCGTTGGCCGGTCGCCGTCCTTGGCGCGACCGGTGCCGTCGGTCAGGCCTTCATCCGGCTGCTCGATGGCCATCCCTGGTTCGATCTCGTCGAAGTTGCTGCCTCCGAGCGCAGCGCCGGCAAATCGTATCGGGATGCGGCAAAATGGCTGGAGGGACCGCTGCGTGCGTCGGTCGCCGGTCTGACGGTGAAGGCCTGCACCCCAGACGAAGTCATGGCGCCCATCGTATTCTCGGCGCTCGACTCGGGTGTCGCGGGTGAGGTGGAGGCTGCCTTTGCCAAGGCTGGTCGCCTTGTGCTCTCGAACGCCAAGAACTACCGCATGGTTGCGGATGTGCCGCTCGTCATCCCTGAGGTGAACGGCGATCATCTGGGAATGCTCGCGCAGCAGCGTGCGCTGCGCGGCTGGGCCGGCGGCATTGTCACCAACGCGAACTGCGCCACCACGGTCATTGCCGCGGCGCTGGCGCCGCTGCACGAGCGCTTTCAGGTGACGAAGGTGTTCGCCACCACCATGCAGGCGGTCTCCGGCGCCGGCTACCCCGGGGTGCCGTCGCTCGACATCCTCGGCAATGTCATCCCGTACATCGGCGACGAAGAACCCAAGATCGAAACGGAGTTGGGCAAGCTGCTGGGCCGCTACGATGGGCAGCAGATCGTGCCGGCCGACATCGTGGTGAGTGCGCATGCCAACCGCGTGCCGGTGGAACACGGGCACACGGTCTGTCTCTCCGTGGGCTTCGCCACCAAACCCACACCCGAACAGGCACTCGAGGTGCTGCGCGCATGGCGCGGTGTGGAAGCGGTCCGCGGACTGCCGTCCGCGCCCGAGCCAGCGCTCATCATTCGTGACGAAGCCGATCGCCCGCAGCCGCGCCGGGATGTCAACGAGGGCCGCGGCATGGCCACGACCATCGGGCGCGTGCGTGCCGATCATCTCTTTGATCTGCGCCTGGTGGCCATGTCACACAACGTGGTGCGTGGCGCGGCAGGTGGGTCCATTCTCAACGCCGAGTTGCTCGTGTCCACGGGGCAACTCGCGGGGCTGCGCGGCTCGTGATCGTCTGCAAATTCGGCGGGACCTCGGTGGCCGACGCTGCCGCCATCGGTCGCGTCATCGACATCATCGCCGCCAAGCTGGACCGTCAGCCCGTCGTCGTCGTCTCGGCACTGGGCGGTGCCACCAATCAGTTGCTCGACGTGGCCCACAAGGCCTCGCAGGGCGAACTGCTGGCGGCCGTGCAGATCATCGAGCAGCTTCGCGAGCGGCATCTGCGTGAGGCGGCCGCACTGCTGAGCGGCGCGCCGGATGCCGACGAGGTGGCGCACGAAATCGGTGTCACCTTCGATGAGCTGGCGCATCTGGCCGAAGCGTTCCGCACGCTGGGGTATCTCACGCCGCGCTCGCTCGACACCGTGGCCGCCATCGGCGAGCTCTTGTCCTCGCAGATCGTCGCGGCGGCCTTTCGGCATCGCGGCTTCGCGGCGGATTTCGTGGACGCGCGCGATGTCGTGCGTACCAACGACTTCTTCACCAAGGCCGAGCCGGACGTGGACGGCATTGCGCAGGCCGCGCAACAGGTTCTGGTGCCGCTCATTCAGCAGGGGCGCATCCCGGTGATGGGCGGCTTCGTGGGCGCCACCGCCAGCCGGGTCACCACCACGCTGGGCCGCGGCGGCTCCGACTTCTCCGCCTCGCTCATCGGCGCCGCCATCGACGCGGAGGCCATCGAGATCTGGACCGACGTCGATGGCATGCTCACGGCCGATCCGCGCGTCATTCCCGCAGCGCAACTCATCGAACGCATCAGCTTCGAAGAGGCGGCGGAACTCGCGGCGTTTGGTGCCAAGGTGCTGCACCCGGCCACCATTGCGCCGGCCGTGCAGCGCGGCATACCCGTGTATGTGTTCAACTCGCGGCGCCCGGAAGGCAAGGGCACCATGACCCCCTTCGACGCGCCGCGCCTTCCCGTTCGCGCCATCGCCGGCAAGCGCAGCGCCACCATGGTCAAGCTGCGGTCTTCACGCATGCTGCTCGCGCCGGGCTTCCTGCGACGCGTGTTCGAGGTGTTTGAACGGCACCGCACCTCGGTGGACGTGGTCACGACGTCCGAAGTGTCCGTGTCCGTCACGCTCGATGACACACACAATCTCGCCGCCATTCTGCAGGATCTCGCGGAGTTCGGCGATGTCTCGGTGGAACGTCGCAGCGGAGTACTGGCGGTTGTCGGTGCTGGCCTGGCTGACGTCAGCGCCGCTCTCGCACAGGCCATGGCGGCGCTCGGGCCCATCAAGGTGCACATGGCATCGCTCAGTGCCACGGGCATCAACTTCACGCTGGTGGTGGACGACGAACAGGTCGTGCCGGCCATGCAGCGTTTGCATGCCACGTTCTTCGAGGTGCAGGCATGAGCGCGGCGGATACGTCGCCACGTGTTTCCCCCGTGCGGATGGCCCTCGTTGGCATGGGTCGGATGGGTCGCGCGCTCGATGCCCTGGCGGCTGAACGTGGGTGCGAGGTGGTGGCGCGACTCGATGCTCCGGAAATGCAGGCTGGACTCACCCGCGCATTGCTGAACGGCGCCGACGTCGCCATCGAATTCACCACGCCAGAGACCGCGCTGCCCAACACGGCGGCGCTCCTGGCACTCGGCTGCCCCGTGGTGGTCGGCACAACGGGATGGAACGCCGAATTGCCGAGGCTCGAGGCGCTCGTCACGCAGCACGGCACGCCGGCGCTGTGGTCCCCAAACTTTTCCCTGGGCGTGCAGCTGTTTCTCGCCATCGCCGAGGATGCGGGACGACGCCTCGCCGGTCTTGATGGCTTTGACTGTCATGTGGTGGAGACCCATCACACCGCCAAGAAGGACGCGCCCTCGGGTACGGGCATAGCCATCGCCGAACGCCTGGGTGAGGGGCTTGGGCACCAGGTGCCCATCAGCAGCATTCGTGTGGGAGCGGTGCCGGGCACCCATGATGTCGTGATCGATGCCGCATTCGAGCAGATCGTTCTGCGTCATGAGGCGCGCGACCGCCGGGTGTTTGCCGACGGCGCTCTGAGCGCGGCGCGCTGGCTGGCCCGACAGCAGGAAGCACGGGTGTTCACCATGCGGGATGTGCTGCGCAGCGGTCCGGCTGTGTCGCAACCTGCTTCTGCGAAGCCGGAGCGTTGAGCATGTCATCCACTTCTCCCACAACGCCGGCGCGATTGCGTGGCTGTGGCACGGCCCTTGTCACGCCCTTCACCCGCACGGGGAGCGTGGACGAAGCGGCACTGCGTGCGCTCATCGAGTGGCAGGTGCAGCAGGGCGTGCACATGCTCATTCCCTGCGGCTCAACCGGTGAGGCGGTGACGCTCTCCCAGGCTGAACATCGCCGGGTGGTGGAGATCACGGTGGAACAGGTGGCGGGGCGCGTACCGGTGGTGGCCGGCGCCGGCTCCAACGACACCGCGAAGGCGGTGGCCTTGTCGCGCGAGATGCAGGCCATTGGCGCCACGCACCTGCTGCACGTCACGCCGATGTACAACAAGCCGCCGCAGCGGGCCTTGCTGGCGCACTTCCGCGCGGTGGCTGACGGCTGCGAGCTGCCCATCGTGATCTACAACGTGCCGGGGCGCACGGCGGTGAATCTCGAGGCGGCCACCTGTCTCGAACTCGCCGCCGATCCGCGATTTGTGGCTGTGAAGGAGGCGTCGGGCAATCTGGCGCAGATCACCACCATCATTCGCGAACGCCCCGCGCATTTCAGCGTGCTCTCCGGTGACGACGGCATCACGCTTGCGCTCATGGCGCACGGGGCCGATGGTGTGATATCGGTGGTGTCCAACATTCTGCCTTATGCCATGGCGCAACTGTGTGAGGCCATGGGGCGCGGGGACCTCGCCGCTGCCCGCACGCTTGATGCGCGTCTCGCGCCGGTCATCGACGCCTGTTTTGTTGAGTCCAACCCCATTCCGGCCAAGGCCATGCTCGCCATGATGGGGCGCATGGACAACCTGTTGCGCCTTCCGCTGGTCCCCTTGCAGGACGCGTTGCTGCCACGTGTGCGTGACGTGCTCGAGCGCGCCGGCGTTGTGCTGGCTGCGCACTGATGGACTGGCCGGTACCCGTCACGATCCGCTGATTCCCTTCTGTCACTTTCGCCTTCGTGCATCCCATGGCGCTCACTGTCGCAGACCTCGAAGCCCGCTTCAACGATCCCCAGCTGCTCGACAGCGGCGCGCCGCTGGCCCACGATGCGCAGCAGCTCTTTGACACGACCATCGCGCATCTGGAGCGTGGCGACATTCGCGCCGCGCGGCGTGATGCCGATGGCAATTGGCACGCCGTGCCCTGGGTCAAGCGCGCCATTCTGCTGGGCTTCCGCCTCGGCAAGGTCAGCGAAATGCCGGGCCCCGCGCCCTTCAGTTTCCTGGACAAGCACACCTTCCCCACACGCGAATTCCGCGTGGAGAATCAGGTGCGCATCGTGCCCGGTGGCTCCACCGTCCGTCGAGGCGCCTACCTGGCGCCCAACGTCGTCTGCATGCCCCCCATGTACATCAACGTGGGAGCGTACGTCGGCCGCGGCACCATGGTGGACTCCCATGCCCTCGTGGGCAGCTGCGCGCAGATCGGTGAGCGGGTGCATCTCAGCGCGGCCGCGCAGATCGGCGGGGTGCTCGAGCCCGTGAACGCCGCGCCGGTGGTCATCGAGGACGATGTGGTGGTGGGCGGCAACTGCGGCGGATACGAGGGCACCGTGGTGCGTGCACGCGCCGTGCTTGGCGCCGGTGTCATCCTCACGCGCGGCACACCCGTGTACGATCTTGTGCGTGAGACCGTGCATCGGGCCACCGCCGATCAGCCGCTCATCATCCCCGAGGGAGCCGTCGTCGTGCCGGGTGCACGTCGCGTCAGCTCGCCGTTTGGTGAAGCGCAGGGTCTGTCGCTGCAGACGCCGGTCATCGTGAAGTACCGCGATGACAAGACCGACGCGGCGACAGCACTCGAAGCGTGGCTGCGGTGACGCCAGCGCCGCCGCTCAACGTAGCGGGGCGTGTGCGGGCCCCCGGTGACAAGTCCATCAGTCACCGGGCGCTCATTCTGGCCGCGATGGCCGTGGGTCCGTCGCGCATTCGGCGT
This sequence comes from Gemmatimonadaceae bacterium, assembly GCA_016741895.1. Lineage (GTDB taxonomy): Bacteria > Gemmatimonadota > Gemmatimonadetes > Gemmatimonadales > Gemmatimonadaceae > Gemmatimonas. The sequence continues at coordinate 5,645 of JACVCT010000086.1, forward strand.
ATTCTGCCGTCGGCCGACGTGCACGCCACTGCGGCGGCGTTGCGGGCCCTCGGGGTCGCCGTGCCGGCGCTGTCGGACGACTTTGTCGTGCAGGGGCGTGGCGTGTCGGCGCTGCATACGCCGGAATCGGTGCTGGACTGCGCCAACAGCGGCACCACCACGCGTCTGCTTGCCGGGCTGGTCGCCGGGCTCGACGGCGTGTCGGCGCGATTCGAGGGGGACGCCAGTCTCAGCCGGCGTCCCATGCGCCGTGTCGCCGAGCCTCTGCGGCGCATGGGGGCGCGCATCGAGTTCGAGGGGGCAGCGGGACACGAGGGCCTGCCCATGCGCGTGACCGGTGCGCGGCTCGCATCGGTGGACCTGGTCAATTCGCACGCCAGCGCGCAGGTGAAGGGTGCGGTGCTTCTCGCGGGGCTCGCCGCCGGCGTGTCCGTCACCGTCGAGGAACCGCATGTGTCGCGCGATCACAGCGAACGCATGCTGCAGGCCCGTGGTGTCGCGCTGCGCGTCAGCACCCGGGACAACGGCGCGCAGGTCGTGACACTGGATGCGGCGCAGCAGGTGCAGGCGCTCGATGTCGACGTGCCGGCCGATCCCTCCAGCGTCACGTTCTTCGCGGCCCTCGCGGCGCTTGCCGATGCCGGTGAGTTGTGGTTCGACAATGTCTGCCTCAATCCCACACGCATCGGTGCCTTCGACGTGCTTCGGCGCATGGGTGCGGCCCTGATCTTGCACGACATGACGGAGCAGGGCGGTGAGCCGGTGGGCAGCGTCTGCGTCCGTCCGTCTACGCTGCAGGGCACGCACATTGGCGGGGCGGAGATTCCCCGTTGCATCGATGAGCTGCCCATGCTGGCCTGCCTTGCCACGCGGGCCAGGGGCGAGACCATCATTGCCGACGCGGCGGAACTGCGGGTCAAGGAAAGCGATCGCATTCGCGCCGTCGTGGAAAACCTTCAGCGCCTTGGTGCAACCGCCGAAGAACGCCCCGATGGCATGCGGATTGTCGGTACCGATACCGCGCTGCGCGGGCAGGTTGAGACGCATGGCGACCATCGTCTTGCCATGGCCTTCGGCATTCTCGGGGCCTTGCCTGGCAACAGCATCATCATCGACGACCCCGGCTGCGTGAGTGTGTCCTACCCGACCTTCTGGCGGGATCTGGCGCAGGTCACTTCAGCGGCGGCAGGTGAAGCTGCCGTGCGCACGCCGCCGGCCGGCACCGATGGGCAGCGCACGACATCGGGAGGCGCCCGCCGTCTGGTCATCGCCATTGACGGGCCGGCGGCGTCCGGCAAGAGCAGCACGGCCCAGTGGGTGGCCCAGCAGCTCGACGTGCGCCATGTCGATTCCGGGGCGTTCTACCGGGCGGCCACCTGGCTGGCACTGCAGAGCGGTGTGGAGCCCGAGCACTGGACGCCCGAGCTGGTTCTGGCCGGAACGCCACGCATTACCTGGCGGCTCACCGAGCGCTCGGTACTTCCGCTAATTGACGGTCAGGAACAGGATCTCGCACTGCGGGACACGCCGGTCACCCGGCAGGTGTCGCGGGTGGCCAGCATGGCCCCGGTCCGGGCCTGGGTGAACTCCCAGGTTCGAGAGGCGGGCGCGGCCGTGGACGTGGTGGTGGACGGGCGTGATATCGGCACGGCCGTGTTCCCGGACGCGGCGCTCAAGGTGTTCCTCATAGCCGATACGTGGGAACGGGCCCGGCGCCGACTCATCCAGCGCCTCGGACGCCGTCCCAATGACGCCGAGATTGCTGAGGAAACCGAGGCACTGGTGGCCCGGGATGCGCAGGACGCCACCCAGAGCGCCCCGGCCCGCGACGCCGTGACGATCGATACCACCAGTGTGACGCAGGTGGAGCAGGTGGAGCGGATCGTGGCGCTGGCCCGGGCCACCCGGGAGCGGCTCGGCCAGAGCTGAGGCTCGGGCAGGCCCGGCCGGACTTTCGACTTCTGACTCGAACCCAGAACTCGGAACCTGAACCCGGAACTCGGAACTGATCAGTTTCGGGTTCTGGGTTCGAGTTCCGAGTCTTAGGTGTTCCCCGCCGCCCTTGTAGCCCCGCCCCGGCCCCTCTATGTTTTAAGGCTCCCGTATTTCGTCCAATCAACCCCATCTCGGCGCGGCGAGGGCAGGTCCGCGAACTGGAGAAACCCGACGTTATGAGCACTGAACTGAGCCCCGAGCTCGAAGCTGAAATCGCTGCCGCCGAAGAAGTGCCGGCGTACGGCCGCCTGACGGCGCGCGAAAAGCGCGATCTGCAGAAGAGCCAGCTCCGCCCCCTCGCGAACCGCCGCCCCGAGCTCTACGAGGAGGACGAATTCTCGTCCGACGAGTACGAGCGCATGATGGAGTTGTACAACGGGACGCTGGCGTCGATCGAAGAGGGTGAGATCGTCAAGTCGCGCGTTCTCGAGATCCGCGAGAACCTCGTCGTCCTCGATATCGGCTTCAAGTCGGAAGGCACCATTCCGCTTGAAGAGTTCAAGGACATGCCCGACCTCAAGGCGGGCGACGAAGTCGAAGTGCTGCTCGAGCACCTCGAAGACTCGGAAGGCTCGGTCGTCCTCTCGAAGAAGAAGGCCGACTTCATGCGTGTGTGGGAGCGCATCCGCGTGGCCTACGAGAACGACGAGCCGGTGGAAGGCACCCTGGTCAAGAAGATCAAGGGTGGCGTGGTCGTCGACCTCATGGGTGTGGACGCGTTCCTCCCGGGCTCGCAGATCGCGCTGCGTCGCGTGCCCAACATCGACGAGCTGCTCGGCCAGAAGTACGAGTTCAAGATCATCAAGCTCAACAAGCGCCGTCGCAACATCGTGGTGTCGCGTCGCGTGATCCTCGAGACCGAACGCGCCGGCAAGCGCGAGAAGCTCATGAAGGAGCTCGCGAAGGACCAGGTGCGCAAGGGCGTGGTCAAGAACATCACCGACTTCGGTGCGTTCATCGACCTGGGTGGCGTGGACGGCCTGCTCCACATCACCGACATGTCGTGGGGCCGGATCTCGCATCCGAGCGAGATGGTCCAGATCGGCATGGAGCTCGAGATCAAGGTGCTCGACATCGATTGGGAGCGCGAGCGCATTTCGCTCGGCCTCAAGCAGCTGCAGAGCTACCCGTGGAAGGACGTCGCCGCCAAGTACCCGGTGGGTACGCGCGTCAACGGCAAGGTCGTGTCCATCACGAACTACGGCGCCTTCATCGAGCTCGAGCCGGGCATCGAAGGCCTCGTGCACATCTCCGAGATGAGCTGGACGCGCAACGTCCGTCATCCCTCCAAGATCGTGTCGATCGGCGAGGCCATCGAGGCGGTGGTGCTCAAGGTCGACGAGACCGAAGAGAAGATCTCGCTTGGCATGAAGCAGACCGAGCAGGATCCGTGGGTCATCCTGCCGCTCAAGTACCCGGTGGGTACGCGCATCAACGGCAAGGTCCGCAACCTGACCTCGTTCGGCGCCTTCGTCGAAATCGAGCCGGGCATCGACGGCCTCATTCACATCTCCGACATGTCCTGGACCAAGCGTGTCCAGCACCCGTCGGAAGTGGTGAAGAAGGGCGACGCGGTGGACGTGGTCATCCTCAACATCGACAGCGAAAACAAGCGCATCTCGCTCGGCCTCAAGCAGGCCGAGGAGGATCCGTGGCTTCGCATCGGTGAGACCTACCCGGTGGGCACTGAGCTCCCCGGCAAGGTCGTGCGCCTGATGGACAAGGGCGTGGTCGTCGATCTCGGCAACGACATCGAAGGCTTCGTGCCGGTCAGCCAGCTCAACCCGGAAGGCACGGTTACGAATCCGGCCGACTTCACGTACGAAGGCATGAACTTCGTGATGCGCGTGCTGGAGGTGGATCCCATCCACCGCCGCATCGTGCTGGCCGTGACGTCGATCCCGGAAGAGCAGCCGCCCAAGCCGGCCGAGCCGAGCAAGGTGCACAGCTCGGAAGACGAACTCGGTCTCTGAGTTCCTGGCAGCTTGAAGTGATGAAGGCCCCGGTCGCGATATGCGGCCGGGGCCTTCGTCATGTTGTCACGGGTGCAAGCAATGCAAAAGGGCGCTCCACCGCGGTGGAGCGCCCTGCGCAGGAGACCGCTGAAGCGATCTCGTTCTACATCAGACCTCGTCGCGACGGCGACGGGCCACACCAACCAGTCCGACGAAACCGGCAGCCACAAGCGTCAGCGTTGCCGGCTCGGCAACCTGCGAAACCTTGCGCTCAAACTGGCCGCAGAGCTTGCCGCCATCGCCCGTATCGTAGCGCGTTCCGTTCGCCGTGGGAATCGCGTCGTAGCTCTTGCAGTAGTTTGCCGCGCTGCCAGGGTGCGGCGTGTCGAAACCCACCACCGCGAAGCGGTAGTCTTCGCCATCCACGGTAAACCAGTTGGACCAGCCACCACCGGAGAACGAGTAAGCCTCAGACTGGGTCGGACTTCCGAAGAAGTTCACTGTGAGCAGGTCATATGTGACCTCGCCGGGGAAGCCAGAAAAATCCAACTGCAGGCGCAGGGTGTTGGAGCCGCTGGTCGGGTGCACGCAGCTGTACCCATACGAGCAATTGCTGACGTCTTCGAACGTGAAATAGCCAAGGTTGAATGCGTTCGACAAGTTGGTGTTTGCATCGAACGTCAGGGCCCCAGGCGTTGCGCGCGAGAAATTGAAGTAGTCGTCCGGCCGATTGGGGCTCGTATTGCCTGGAATGATCCAACGCGTCCAATCGGAGCTCGACGAGCACGGTGTACCATCGTGACTGGTCGTCGAGGTGTTGGTGCCAGTCTGGAAGCAGGCATCAACGCGGGTCGGCGTGAGCTGTGCCGAAGCAGTCGGCGCCGCGAAGGTGGCAGCAACGGTGGCCGCAAGAGCGAGCAGGGAAGGCTTTCTCAAATCGCGAATCATGGGTGCCAGGATACGGGGAGAGGTTGGAGAGAGACACCCCCTACAGTTGCATGATTAATGCCACCTCATGAAGGGCGGTTCACGTCCATTGGAAAGCGCTGCCAATTCGGAACTTACTCGCTCGCATGACACGCCTGGACTCACTGAGCTGAGCCCGGTATCGCAGGACCAGTCCGTAACGTACATCACATATGTTGCGTCTGTGCTACATCATCTCCCGAAAAAGGAACGGGCGGCCCGCCAGCGGCGAGTCGCCCGTCCCCACAAACGTCTTGCGGTCATCCCCCGCAGTGTGTAGTCAGGCCTCGTTGCGACGGCGGCGTGCTACGCCGACCAATCCCATGAGACCACTTGCCAGAAGAGCCAAGCTGCCAGGCTCCGCAACGGCGACTCCCAGGTCAGTGTCCATCTGGAAAAGGAAGGGAGTCTGATCACTGTCCGGACCATAGCCTACGGCCGGAAAGACCATCTCAACCTCGGTGAACAAGTCATACTGTGCCGGCTGACCCTGGTAGGTGACGATGTTCCGATAGGTCACCGTTCCCCGACCAGCGTCATCTGCGAAATCGTCGATAGCGCCAGTAAAGGCGATGTCGAACTCGTTTCCGGTCGACGACGGAATGGTGTTCCCGGCACAGCTGATCGACGGCGACTGACAGTTACCAGAGGGGATGTCGAAGAGCACGTTGCCGTACCCGACGCCACCCTGGAATCGGAGGGTGCGGAAGTCCGCGTTACCGAACCAGTCGAACGTGTAGTTGCTGGAGAAGGTGTTAGCGGAACTGTTCAGCCGCACGGTGCCGTACAGCACGTTATTGAAGTAGAGGTCGGCACCGGAGACTCCACCACCAAAATTCTGCCAAAGGCCCCACGCTTCGTTGAGACCGCTCGGATTGCAGTTGTTCGTCGAGCAGTTCTCGAACTTTGAGGAGACGCGCATTCCGGTCATCTGGTTGCCGTAAACCTCAGACTCGATCGCGTTGTAGTTCGTCGTAGTCCCTTGGACCCGAACCAACGTCTGAGCGTGGGCCGGTGCCGCTGCCAGCAGCGCCGCAGCCGGGAGGAAAAACCAGGTCTTCTTCATGGTGGGAGGGGGCAATGGGTGGCGGGTCGATGTTGCAACTTCCCGCATCACGGGCAACAGACATGCCATATGAAGACCACGTAATGGAAAGAGGTAAGGGTAATGTCAGCAATCCTTTCCCTTCCGACAGCGAATGGGGATTCCCATATGCGCTTGCAATCATCTGTTGCATGAGCGCCGCATCATGTAGAACCCCTCACACAGCCCATGCATAACGAGGCGGGGCGCCCCCTGTCAGGAAGCGCCCCGCCAAATCCGATCGTACCACCAGAATCGCCGGTCAGTCCCGAACACCCACGATCAATCCCACATCCTCGTCGCCTTCCGTGGATGCCTTGCCCGCACGCCGACTCGGCGCCGTCACCGCCTTGCCGCGGACGAAGCACACCAGCGTGAGGTAGGCAAACCCGACGAAGAACATCACGGCCACTCCCGCCACCCGGATGGTCATCATTTTGAATGGCTTGGCCATGGCCGAGGTCACGATGGCCTGCAACTGCTGGGCATCGAGGGCGTAGACGACGATGGAGGCGCCAAGCCCGAGAGCAAAGAGACCTGCCACTACCCCCGTCGCCAGGCTGAGCGCCTTGTTCTCCAGACCGCGGCCGACGAGCGCCATCGCCGAAAGGCCAAGGAAGGGCAGCATCAGGTTGCCAACCAGAACGCCCGCCGCCTGATAGCGCCACTGCATGGTGGTGAGCTGAAGCGGCCAAAGCTGCAGGCCCACCTGATACAGGGGAACGACAATCATCAGCAGGGCAACCAGGAGCAGCAGGCGACGCGCGTGGGAATCTTCGGCCAGATCGAGGAGTTCAGTCATAGGTCGGGTGGGAGTACTGCGCAGAAATAAGTGGGAAGCAGCGCCGGGCCACGATGAAGCCGGCACCACGCATCGCGCAAGGGACGTACCAGCCCCGTCAGACGCCACAGGCACGGGGAAATCACGCCAGTCCGTGCCGGCAGTGTGACAATGTATTGCGCGAATGTGAGAAATGCTTCAGTCCCCGGATCCACGCGCCGATAGATGAGCGTGACGCCTGTCGGGGGCGCCATTTCGGGGCGCCCCGATGCGTCCGGAAACGGTCCCGATGTCGGGCACCCCGTCCGGCACTCTTCCTGTCCGAATGATCCAGAGGATCCCTGTCCATGTTCAAGCCGACCCTTCGCGCCGTCGTCGTTCCTGTCGTTGCCACGCTCCTGTTCGCGGGCCCGCTCGCTTCGACGGCCGCCGCGCAGGACGACAAGGTCTACCCCATGTCCGAGCTCACCAACCCGCCCAAGCTGTCGTCCACGACGCTGGCGGCCCGCCTCATCCAGGAGTCCTACCCGGCTGATCTCAAGAGCCGCGGCGTGGGTGGCATGGTGGAGCTGCAGTTCGTGGTGGACTCGAAGGGCAAGGTGGAGCCCGCGTCGGTGCAGGTCGTGGACGCCACGCAGACGGCGCTTGGTGAGGCCGCCAAGAAGGTCGTCTCCAAGCTCGAGTTCAACCCCGGCAAGCTCAATGGCTCGGCCGTGAAGACCAAGGTCGTCCTGCCGATCATCTACAAGCCGTAACGCGGAGTCGCAGAGACGGTCAGCCCGTCTCCGACACGATTGAACCCGACGCCGGTCCCGAATGGGGCCGGCGTCTCGTTTTTCGGCGCGCATGCGCTAGCTTCCCGCGCCATGACCCAGTCCAGCCAGACCTCCATGCAGGCCAAGCTCGACCGGCTTGCTGCCGCCCGTGATGCCTCGGAGCAGGGCGGCGGCGCCGCCCGCGTGGCCGCCCAGCACGCCAAGGGCAAGCTCTCCGCCCGCGAACGCCTCGACGTGCTGCTCGACGAGGGCTCCTTCGTCGAAATCGATCGCTACGTCACCTCACGCTCGCTGTCCGACGGCGAAGCGCCCATCTACGGCGACGGCGTCGTCACCGGGCACGGCCGAATCGAAGGCCGCCTGGTCTATGTGTTCAGCCAGGACTTCACGGTCTTCGGTGGCTCGCTGTCTGAAGCCCACGCCGCCAAGATCTGCAAGATCATGGATCTTGCCGTGCGCAACGGCGCGCCGGTCATCGGCCTCAATGACTCGGGCGGCGCACGCATCCAGGAAGGAGTGGTGTCGCTGGGTGGCTATGCCGACATCTTCCTGCGCAACACGCTGGCCTCGGGTGTGATCCCGCAGATCTCGGCCATTCTCGGCCCCTGCGCCGGCGGCGCCGTGTACTCGCCCGCCATCACCGACTTCATCTACATGGTGCGTGGCACGAGCTACATGTTCGTGACCGGCCCCAATGTCGTGAAGACCGTCACGCACGAAGACGTGACCATGGAGCAGCTGGGCGGCGCCGACACCCACGCCGGCACGAGCGGTGTGGCGCACTTCGCCTGCGACAGCGAGCTCGCCTGCCTGCAGCACATCCGCGAGCTGTTCCGCTATGTGCCCAGCAACAACGTCGACGACCCGCCACGCGGCAGCGGTCGCGACCCGCGCGATCGCCGCGAAGAGTCGCTGCTGGACGTCGTGCCCGACAATCCCAATAAGCCCTACGACATGCGCGAAGTCATCACGCGCATCGTTGACGACGGCCACTTCTACGAAGTGCAGCCCGACTACGCCGGCAACATCCTCATCGGCTTTGCGCACCTCGGGGGCCAGTCGGTGGGCATCGTGGCCAACCAGCCCGCGGTCCTGGCCGGCGTGCTGGACATCAATGCCAGCATGAAGGCCGCGCGCTTCGTGCGCTTCTGCGACTGCTTCAACATTCCGCTCGTCACCTTCGAGGACGTGCCCGGCTTCCTGCCCGGAGTGGCGCAGGAGCACAACGGCATCATCAAGAACGGTGCCAAGCTG
>JACVCT010000087.1 GCA_016741895.1 Gemmatimonadaceae bacterium
GCGCACCGTACGCCGTGCCCATCAGCAACAGCAGACTCACGGCCGCGAGCGCGATGCTCAGCGTGACCCGACTGCCATGCAGCACGCGGCTGAACACATCGCGGGAATAGCTGTCGGTGCCGAACCAGTGTGCACTCGATGGCGGCAGGCTGCGCAGGGCCACGATGTCCAGCTGGAGTTCGGGATCGAAGGGAGCGATCCAGGGCGCGGCGAGCGGCACGCCAAGCACGACCAACCCCAGCAACAGCATCGTGCGACGGGTCATCGTTCCGTTGGCTCGATACGGGACACACCCGTTGCCAGGCGCGGGTCCACGAGCACGCGCAGCATGTCGGTGAGCAGTGCGCCCAGCACGGTGATGCTGCTGCCGATGATGACGCAGCCGGTAACGACATCCGCGTCCCGGGCGGCAATGGCCATGAGCATGGTGTGGCCGAGGCCCGGCCAGAGGAACACCTGCTCGATGACGACCACGCCAGCCACGAAGGCCGGCAGGACGAGGCCTGCCACGGTGAGCACCGGCAGCAGCGCTGCGCGCCACGCCAGCCAGCGCACGCGTGGCGTGGCCAAGCCGCCGGCGAGCGCCGTGCGCACGAAGGGTTGCTGCAACACGTCCTGCAGACTGCTGCGCTGATAGCGCGAGAAGATGCCGATGCCCACGAGGGTCACCGTGATGACAGGCAGGACGAGGTGCGCCAGGCGATCCTGCAGTCGATCCAGCAGACCGTAGTACGCGTGCATGTCGTTCACCATGCCGGTGGCCGGCAGGCCCAGCTGCCCATGTCCGAACAGAATGAGCAGGAACGCGAGCCAGAACTCCGGCACCGAATACACGGCCAGCGTGAGTCGACCGCTCCAGCGGTCGCGCCAGGTGCCGGCGTGCACGGCCTGCCAGGCGCCGAGCAGCATGCCCAGCCCAAGGCTCAGCACAAAGGCCGGTGCCACCAGCATCAGACTGTTGGTGCTGGCCTCGAGCAGCACGGGAAGCGCCGGCCGCTGCTGGGAAACGCTCCAGCCGAAGTCCCCGCGCACGATGTCGCGCATCCAGCGCAGGTACTGCACCGGCAGCGGATCGTTGAGTCCGCGCAGGGCACGCACACGTTCGCGTACGGCCAGCGGCACCTGCTCGCCGAGGGCCGTGGCCTGGTCACCGGGAGCGAGTTCGAGGCAGATGAAAGCCAGCGTGGCCGCGGTGAACACCACGATCAGCCCCTGCAGGAGGCGCGTGGCGAGGCCTGGCAGCAGGCGCAGCACGGTGCGCCGGGCCGCGGTCAGCGCGCGGCCCCGCCAAGCCCGATGCGGTCGCGATCGATGCGCTGCGCGGGATCGACGCGCCACTCGGCGAGGTTCGTGTACCAGCCGTCCGGGCGAGTGGGCGGCACGATGAAGCGACGATGCAGTGCCATGAACACGCGTGGCTCGGCCAGCCAGATGGCGGGCGCATCGTCGAGGATCTGCTGGAACGCCTGTGCCCAGTGCCGTCGGCTGGCCGCGCGGTCGAAGGTGGTGAGCGCGCTGTCCACGGCCGCGTCGAAGACAGGATTGCGGTAGCGCACGGCGTTGCCGTCACCCGTGGAGGTCCAGGTCTGTCGCATGCCCACGAGCCCCGGGCTCGAGAGCCAGCCGCCCGTGTACGTATCGAAGCGTCGCTCGTCCACGCGCTCGCTGAGGCTGTTGATCTCGAGCAGTTGCGGCGTGGCGTTGGCGCCCACGGCCTTGAACTGCGCCTGCAGCAGCACGGTCAGACGCTGTGCGGCCGGACTGGAATTGGGTGCAAGGATGTCGAAGGCCAGCTTCACGCCGTTGCGATCACGCACGCCGTCGTTGTCACTGTCGGTCCAACCGGCAGAATCGAGCAGGGCGCGAGCACGGGCGAGGTCGAAGGGCAGACCGGTGAAGGCCGTGGTGTCGGGGATGAGTGCGCGCGGCGCCGGGGCCAGGGCCACGAGGCCCAGCGAGTCATAGGCGTTTCGCACGACACGTTCGCGGTCAACCGCCATGGACAGCGCACGACGCACGCGCACATCACCGAACAGCGGATGCGGCTGCGTGGGATTGCGAGGGTCCCGCAGATTGAAGCCGAGGAAGCGATACTGCATGGCGGGATTGTCCACCACACGCAGCGTCGGTGTGCGCGCCACCTGGGCGAGGTTTTCGGGCTTGATGTTCTCCAGCAGATCGGCTTCGCCGGCAAACAGCTTGATGGTGGCGGCGCCAAAATCGGGGGCAATGCTGAAGATCACCCGGTCGAGATAGGGGCGACCCTTTGGATGCGTGGTGTCGGCCACGATCTCGATGCGCTGCTGCGCATCCCAGCGCGCAAAGCGGAATCGGCCCGTGCCCACCGGATCCCTGGCCAGCGGCGATTCCGCCAGACGGCCCAGCGGAATGCTGTCGAGCCGATGCGCGGGCATGATGTACATGTGATACGTGGCGTCGTAGAACTGCTGCGGCGAACGACGCTTGAACCAGAACACGGCCGTGGAGGAATCGACCACGGCCACCGAGTCGATGTTGCTGACGAGCGAGCCCTGATCGGTGGCCACCGAATCACTGGTGTACACGCGGAAGGTGAAGCGCACATCGTGCGCGGACACCCGATGCCCGTCGTGCCAGCGTGCGGTGGAGTCGAGGGTGAATGCCAGCGAGAGTGAGTCGCTGCTCCACTGCCAGCGCGTGGCGAGACGCGGCGTGAAGCCGGCGTCGCCCGCCGTTTCGAGTGTGGGACCGATGTCGGCCAGTCGCTCATAGAGCGAAGCGAGAATGGGCGCGGCCTGGGACGCCTCCCCGATGGCGGGCAGCAGGCTGCGCGGCTCGGCCGGTGCCACGACCACCAGTGTGCCACCGGTCGTCGAGTTGCCCGCCTCGTCGCTGGGGGCGGCGCAGGCCAGTGCGAGGGCGGACAGCAAGGCGGCGGAGGCGCGTGACAATAGGGCGCGAGGCGTCATGACAGAGCGGGCAGGAGGAGTTGACGCCGTACAATGCGGACCTGAACTCAGCGGCGCCAGAGCCACGCCTCGCTGGCGAAGTGTGTGGCCTGTCGGTCGATTGCCGCGCGCAAATCGGGATCCGGCGTCAGGGCGGAAACATCTACGCGCCCGTTCGACGCCGCACCAGCTGCAGCCGCAACGCTGTCGGGCCACGCCTTCCACTGCGTCAGGCGATCGGCAACTGCCGTCCGGAACTGCGAAATGACCGCGGGCAGCGCATCGGCGGGCAGCACGTCGCTGCGTGACGCGGCCGGTGGAACCGGCGGCAGCGGCAGGTCGGCAGCCGCTGCCAGCAAGGCCTGACGGTCGCGCAGGAGAATGCTGCCGTGCCGCAGATAGCCCTCACCCTGCCGCCAGACGGCGCTGCCCACGAGCTTGCGGCCGCCCAGCAGCAGTTCGCCCTCGTCCGGGGCGTCAAAACAGACGGCGCCCTGCGAAAGCTGTTCGCGGCGTTGGGGGGCGATGGTGACCGGTAGCCCGACCGCGCAGAGTGCGTCGGCCAGCAGGGCATTGACCGCAGCGTACGCGTCACGCCAGCTCACGGCCCTGGGCAAGGGCAGCACGACGGCGTAGGTCAGTTCCTCCACATGGAGCAGCGCCCGCCCCCCGGTTGGACGGCGCACGGCCTCAAGCCCGGCGCGAGCCAGCGAGGCCGCAGAAAACCGGTCCCGCACAGCCTCGTGCCGGCCGAAGGACACGGTGGGCTGATCCCACGCGTACCAGCGCCACACCGCGCGGTCCGGTTGGACACGCGCCAGCAGGGCGGCGTCCGCGGCCATGTTCCGGACGCCCGAGTCGGGTGGACACTCCCAGACAAACCATGACGGGACCGTTCGGGGCAAAAGCATCGCGGTTAAATTACTGGGGCTGCGGCCTCGCGTCGCAGTGCTCCCAGCTCCGGCACCCCGTCAGCCCGCTGGCGGTCGTGCCTCGACTTCCCTGAGGATGTTCATGGCCACGCCCACTCGTTCGGCCGCAGCTGCTGCGGTCGATTCCTTCGTTGCCCGTCACGTTGGTCCGAGCTCCGCCGAACAGCAGGCCATGTTGGCCACGCTGGGCTACGATTCGCTCGATGCCTTCATCGACGCCGTGGTGCCCGAGCAGATCCGCTTCCGCGCCACGTTGGCGACGGGACCGGAGCAGACCGAGGCGGATGTACTGGCCTCGCTTCGCCGCATCGCCAGCAGGAACCAGGTCTGGCGGACGTACATCGGCATGGGGTACTACGGCACCCACACGCCCAACGTCATTCTCCGCAATGTGATGGAGAATCCCGCGTGGTACACGGCCTACACGCCGTACCAGGCGGAGATCGCGCAGGGCCGTCTGGAAGCCCTGCTCAACTACCAGACGCTGGTCATCGACCTCACGGGGCTCGAAATCGCCAACGCGTCGCTGCTGGACGAGGGCACGGCGGCGGCCGAGGCCATGGCGCTCGCCTTTGGCGCCCGCGGTTCGGCCACACGCAACGTGTTCCTCGTGGCGGCTGACTGCCACCCGCAGACCATTGCCGTGGTGGAAGCTCGCGCGGTGGCACGCGGTGTGAGCGTGCAGGTGGTGGATCCGCGCAGCATGACGTTCAACGAGCAGGTGTTTGGTGCGCTGCTGCAGTATCCCGGCACCGATGGCGCCGTGGTGGATTACCGCGGCCTCTGCGAGGCGGCGCATGCGGCCGGCGCGCTGGTGACGGTGGCGAGTGATCTGCTCGCCCTCTGCCTGCTGACGCCCCCGGGCGAATGGGGCGCCGACATCGTGGTGGGCAGCTCGCAGCGCTTTGGTGTGCCCATGGGCTACGGCGGCCCGCACGCGGCCTTCCTGTCAACGCGGGACGAGTTCAAGCGCCTGCTGCCGGGTCGCATCATCGGACTCTCGCGTGATGTCGAGGGCAAGCCGGCGCTGCGCATGGCGCTGCAAACGCGCGAGCAGCACATCCGCCGCGAGAAGGCCACGAGCAACGTGTGCACGGCGCAGGTGCTGCTGGCCGTGATGGCCGGCATGTACGCCGTGTATCATGGGCCCGACGGGCTCACGCAGATCGCCACGCGCGTGCACGAGCGCGCCGTGACGCTGGCGGCCGGACTCGAGCGCCTCGGCTTCTCCATCACGCATGAGCACTTCTTCGACACCGTCCGGGTGGAAGTGGGAGCGCATGGTCAGGAGGACATTCTCGCCGCGGCTGCCGCGCACCGCATCAACCTGCGCGTGCTCGAGCCGGGCACGCTCACCATTGCGCTCGACGAGACCACGAGCGAGCAGGATGTGCGCGACCTCTGGCAGGTGTTCAACGGCAATGCGCCGGCCGGCTTCAGCTATGCCGACGTGGCGGCCGGTGTGGACGCCCGCTACGACGAGCGCTTCCGCCGCGTGTCACCGTTCCTCACGCACCCCACCTTCCATCGCTACCACAGCGAGACGGAGATGCTGCGCTATCTCCACTCGTTGCAGGCCAAGGACTTCTCGCTCGTGCATGGCATGATCCCGCTCGGGTCGTGCACCATGAAGCTGAACGCCACGGCCGAGATGATTCCGGTGACCTGGCCCGAGTTCGGTCAGCTGCATCCCTTTGTGCCGCGCTCGCAGGCCGAGGGCTACACGGAGATGTTCCGTGAACTCGAGCGCGACCTGGCCGAAGTGACGGGCTTCGCCGGGGTGTCACTGCAGCCCAACGCCGGCTCGCAGGGCGAATACGCCGGTCTGCTGGTGATCCGCGCCTACCACGAGGCCCGTGGTGAGGCGCATCGCAACGTCTGTCTGATTCCCCAGTCCGCGCACGGCACCAATCCGGCGTCGGCGGTCATGGCGGGTTTCCAGGTGGTCGTGGTGAAGACGGACACCGATGGCAACGTGGACATGGACGATCTGCGCGCCAAGGCCGAGCAGCACTCGGCCAACCTGGGCGCGCTGATGGTGACCTATCCCAGCACACACGGCGTGTTCGAGGCGAGCATCAAGGACATCACGGCGCTCATCCACCAGCATGGTGGGCAGGTGTACATGGACGGCGCCAACATGAACGCCATGGTCGGCGTGTCGCGCCCCGGTGACCTCGGTGCCGACGTGTGTCACCTCAACCTGCACAAGACCTTCTGCATTCCGCACGGCGGCGGCGGGCCTGGCATGGGGCCCATTGGTGTGGCGCCGCAGCTGGTGCCCTTCCTCCCCACGCACCCGGTCGTGGCCTCGCATGAGGTGGACACGGCCATCGGTCCCGTGTCGGCGGCGCCCTGGGGCAGCGCGAGCATCCTGCCCATCTCGTACGTGTACATCAAGCTGATGGGCGGTGAAGGCCTGGCGTATGCCACCAAGGTGGCCATCCTCAACGCCAACTACATCGCGAAGCGTCTGGAAGCGCATTACCCGGTGCTGTATCGCGGACAGAACGGGCTCGTGGCGCACGAGTGCATTCTCGACACGCGGGCCTTCAAGGCGCAGGCCGGCATCGAGGCCGAAGATCTCGCCAAGCGCCTCATGGACTACGGCTTCCACGCGCCCACGCTGTCCTTCCCCGTGGCCGGCACGCTGATGGTGGAACCCACCGAAAGCGAGTCGAAGGCGGAGCTCGACCGCTTCGTCGAGGCCATGATCGGCATGCGCGAAGAAGTTGCCGCCATCGAGCGTGGTGAGGCCGATCGTGAGGACAACGTGCTCAAGAATGCGCCGCACACGGCAGCACATTGCACGGCCGACGCCTGGACACACCCCTACTCGCGTCAACAGGCGGCCTACCCCACGGCGTGGACGCGGGACCGCAAGTTCTGGCCGACGGTGCGCCGAGTGGAGAGCGCGTTCGGTGACCGCAACCTGGTGTGTGCCTGTCCGCCGGTTGAGGAGTACGCGTCGTAATTCAGGCACCTCAGAAAAGAAGGTGTGAGGATCTGAGGATGCGAGGATAGAAGAGCGGGCCCGGGAGACACTCGATGACTGAGTGTTTCCCGGGCCCGCCCTCTTATCCTCAGATCCTCAGATCCTCACACCTTCTGTTTCCCGGATCCTCGACTTATTCGCCGAGCTGCGCGCGGTACTCATCCGCGCTCATCAGGCCCGCATCCCCACCCGGCGCGAGCTTCACCTTGATCATCCAACCATCGCCATAGGGATCGTTGTTGATCAGCGCCGGCTCACCATCGAGACGCGTGTTCACTTCCACGACCTCGCCCGCGACCGGCATGTACAGCTCCGACACGGCCTTCACCGCCTCGACGGTGCCGAACACGTCGTGGGAGCCAAAGCTGCTGCCCGGCTTGGGCAGTTCCACGTACACGATGTCGCCGAGCTCACCCTGCGCGAAGTCGGTGATGCCGATGGCCACCACAGCCGCGTCGGGCGTGGTGCGGACGTATTCGTGTTCCTTGGTATAACGCAGGTCGGCGGGGATGTTCGACACGGAATGCTCCAGGCGAGGTGAATGTTGGGGCCGAGCGAAGTATCCGCTATGACGCGTCGTTGCGGAAGCGGGTCCGGTCCGGGATCTGGGCCGCACGGGCCTCGAGATCCTGCCAGAGGGTGTCCAGTTGCGGCGGCAGGGCGTCCAACGGGCCGTTGTTGTCGATGACCCACGTGGCCTCGGCGCGCTTCTGTGCACTGGGCATCTGGGCGTCGATCATCGCCTGCGCGTCGGTCTCGGAAAGGCCGCGCAGGGCCACCAGCCGATGCTGCCGCACAGTCTCGTCGGCATCCACGAGGATGACGGCGTCAAAGTCGTGCTGCATGCCCAGTTCGAACAGCAGCGGGATGTCCGCCACGACGATCCGGTCGCCGCGCGCCCGGGCTTCGGCCAGCCGGCTCGCCCGCAATTGCCGCACGCCGGGATGCACGATGGCGTTGAGCGCATTCCGCGCTTCGGGGTCGCCGAAGACCCGCTGCCGCATGGCCGCACGATCAAGTGTGCCATCGGCCGTGAGCATGGCCGGTCCAAACTGCGCGACAATGGCGTCGAGGGCTGGACGGCCCTTGGCCACGACGTCGCGGGCCAGTTGATCGGAGTCGATGAGCGTCGCGCCGCGCGCCGCGAGGTCGCGGGCCACGGTGGACTTGCCGGAGGCAATGTTGCCGGTGAGCGCCACATACAACATGCCGCAACTTAGCACCCGAAACGGCAACGAGCCCCGGAGGCATGCCCCGGGGCTCGTGTGACGTACGCGAACGGCTGCTACGTGACGGCGACTGCTCGATCAGCGATCAGCGATCAATGATCAGGCCGCGGCCGAGTCGTGCAGTTCGTCTTCGTGATCGGAAATCTGGCGGCGCTTCTCGCGATTCACGAGCAGTTCCTGAATGACCCAGCCGGCGCCGCCACGCAGGCGGATCTGGTGCGGCGTGCAGCCCAGATAGCGCTGGCAGGTATTGCGGAAGGCCGAGCCCGAGGGGAAGTCGAGCGCGCTGGCCACACCGTCCGCGCTGCGCGAGCCGTCTTCGAGCATGCTGGCGGCCACGATGAGCCGGCCCCAGGTGAGCAACTGATGCGGCGGCGGCAGCTGCGCGCCTTCGAGGCGCTTGCTGAGCAGACGGCGTGACACGGCAATGAGGCGGGCCAGGCTGTCCGGTGTGAGCCGTTCGTGCGCCCGGGTGACCGAGAGCATGACGGCGTCACGCACCACCGACCGCAGACCGGCGAGATGCGGCTTGAGCAGGCTGGACACCGAGCGGGCCTCTGCCTGGTCGAGCAGCGCGCCCAGCATGGCCGGCGTGTCGGTCTCATCGGCCACGATGAGCACATCAATACCGCAGCGGCCGGCGTCAAACATGTCCTTGGCGCGCTCGCGGGTGACGTCGACATAGGCCACGAGGGCGGCACGCGGCACCCGCACCCGCAGCTGACGTACGCGCTCAAAGTCGGCGCGGCCGTCGACATACAAGTCGAAGACGACCACGTTGATGGGACCGCGCTCGCAGGCGCGCGTGAGCGACGTCCAGTCTTCACACGGGACGAAGCGATAGCGATCCCGAGCAGCTGCGCGAAGCCGCGCCAGCCGGGGTTCGTGTGCGAGCAGCGTCGCGATTACGCCCATGCGACGATCCGTTCAAGGGAAGTGAAAGAAAGAGACCTGGACATCACCCCCTTGACGCCGGAGGGGGGCGGGGCGTCACACTACGGGTCCGATACTGGCCCGATCCCTCCAGCCGGGCTCAGGCCCCCTTCCGTGACTGACGCCTCCTCTCTCCGCCCTCCAGTCCCTCCCGCCGCCGACCCGGACCCGCTGTCCGCGTCGGACCGTTACGCCATGCTGCGCGGGGTGCTGGACGCCGGCTTCGATGCATTTGCCATCGCGCGTGCGGTGCGGGCACCCTCCGGAGAGATCAAGGACCTGCTGGTGGTGGAGCTAAACGCGCGCGCCTGCGCGATGGTGGGACGCCCGCGCGAGGCGCTCATCAATCAGTCACTGCTGAGTGTCTTCCCCCACAGCCGCACGTGGCGCTTGTGGGAGCAGGTCTGTGCGGTGATTCTCACCCAGCAGCCGCTCGAAACCACGCAGCACGCGCCGCTGCCCGAGGAACCCGATCGCTGGCTGCAGCGCCAGATCGTGCCCTTGCCGCAGGAGCATGTGGCCATCTCCTCACGCGATGTCACGCAACGGCATCGTGCGCAGCGCGCGCTCGCGGCCAGCGAGGCGCGTTTCCGCGGTCTGTTCGAGAACAACGGGGCGCCGCAACTGCTCGTCGATTGCGAGACCTCGCGCATCGTGGACGCGAATGCCGCCGCCGAGGCGTTCTACGGCTGGTCGCGCGCGACGCTCAGTGCCATGACGCTGGCGGACCTCGACGTGCAGGGCGGCGCCGAGTGGCGCGCGGTGATCGACACGGTGCGCGCGGGGCGTGCCGCGCGTGTGTCGCGCGAACATCGGGTGGCCAGCGGCGAGCGACGGCATGTGGAGTGCAGCGCCGGCAGTGTGCAGAGCGAGGGAGGCGTCATCATGCACTGCCTCGTGCTCGACATGACCGAGCGCGTGCGGGCTGAACAACAGGTGCGCGAGTCGGAACGTCGCTTCCGCTCGCTCATCGCCGGCATGCGTGAGGGCGTGGTGCTGCATGACGCGTCGGGGGTCATTCGCATCCACAACCCCGCGGCCGAACACATTCTGGGATTGACCGGCGCGCAGCTCACCGGGCTGCATCCCATCGACCGCGACTGGCAGGCCACGCATGAAGACGGCACGCCGTGGCCGACGGCGCTGCATCCGGCGCAGATCGCGCTGCAGACGGGGCGCAGTCAGCCCCGGCAGCTCATGCAGGTCCGTCGCGGAGCGGAGGGGCAGCCCACGTGGATTGTCGTGACCGCCGATCCACTCATCAGGCCCGGCGAAACGCGGCCCTATGCCGCGCTCGCCGTCTTCAGTGACATCACCGAACTGCGGCACAGCGACGAGCGCCGGCGCGAGGCCATGGCCTTCGAAGCCGTGGCCGATGTGGCCGGCAGCATCGGTCATGATCTCAACAACGTGCTTACGGTCATTCGTGCCGCCACCACCTTCCTGCGCGACGGCATCAGTCCCACCTCGCCGCAGTTCGATGATGTGGCGGCCATCGAGCGGGCCACCGATCGCGCGGAATGGCTGACGCGTCGCTTGCTGGCGGCGGGACGACGTCCGGCGGCAGCAGACAGCGCGGTGGACCTGCTGAGCGCCTTACGCTCGGCCTGCGAGATCGTGTCGGCGGACCTGCCTCCCACGTGCACGCTGCAGCTCGACCCTGCGGCAGGCACCGCGTGGGTTGCGGTGGACGCCCTGCGCGTGCGTGATGTGCTCGACGGCATGCTGCGCCAGGCCCGCGTCGGACAGACCGACTCACAGCAAAGCCGCTATGTGGTGCGCACCGCGTCCGCTGCCGGAAGCGAAGGCATGGCCGAGCTGTCGCTCACCGACGATGGACCGCCAATCGACGCCGAATTGGCGGCGCGTCTGGCCGCGCCCACCTTCGAACCGGAGCGTCGCGGCGGGGACCGGGAACTGGCGCTGGCCGTGCTGCACACCCTGCTCCGCCAGACCGGCGGACGCCTGCAGGTGGACGTGACCAGCCATGGCACCACGGTGCGCGCGCAGTGGCCGCTGGCTCGTGAAGCCTCGCGTGCCACGCCGCGGCTGCCGGATGGCCATGCGGGTTCGGATCAGCCCGGGCAGTCCGCCGATTCTCCCGGCGGTGTCATGACAACCGCCACTGTCGATGTCACGGCATACGGCTCGGCAGACGGCACGGCGGGCGTGACATCCGTTGCAGCCGGTGTGTCTCCCGCATCGACGGATGCGCAGGCGTCGCCCCCTTTGCCGCGGCGACAGGGCGGCGTGCTGCTCGTCGACGACGATGCGCGCCTGCGAGACCTGGGGCGCCGCATGTTCGAACGTGCGGGCGAGGCGGTGTACACCGCGGCCACCGGCCGTGAGGCGCTGACCTTTCTGGCGGCGCGCGCCGATGAGGTTGGTCTGGTGGTCACCGATCTCACCATGCCCGACCTGGGCGGCCTCGAACTCATTGAAATCATGGCGGCGCAGTATGCCGACATTCCCGTGATGGCCATCAGCGGATACGGCATGGCGCCGGGCACGCAGGCTCGATTGGCCGCGCGCCACGTGCCCTACGTGCAGAAGCCGTTCACCATGGATGTCCTGCTGGAAACCGCCAGTCGCGTGCGCCTGGCCTGGCCGTCCGCGTAAGCGGCGGCCAGACGCGGATCCTACAACAGCGACTGCTGCGCCTCGTCGCGACGCGGCACGATGTGGCAGGCACGACAGCGCGCTTCGTACGAATCGGCGGCACCCACCATGATGGTGGGGGACTCGTAGGGCGCCGGCTTGCCGTCGATCAGTCGCTGATTGCGACTGGCCGGCGATCCGCACAGCACGCAGATGGCGTGCAGCTTGTCGACCATTTCCGCGACGGCCATGAGCTGTGGCATGGCGCCGAAGGGTTCCCCACGAAAATCGGTGTCGGTGCCGGCGAGAATCACCCGCCGGCCCCGGTCGGCCAGACTCGACGCCACCTGCACGACACCGGCGTCGAGAAACTGCGCCTCGTCGATGGCAATGACCTGCGCCATCGGATCGAGACGCAGCAGAATCTGCGAGGAGGAGTCGACCGGCGTGGCCTCGAAGGTCCGCCGGTCATGACTCGAAACGGCCCAGAGGCCGGCGTAGCGGTCGTCGAGATGTGACTTGAACACCTGCACGCGCTTGCGGGCAATCGTGGCCCGTCGCACGCGACGCAGGAGTTCTTCCGTCTTGCCGCTGAACATCACGCCGGCGATCACCTCCATCCATCCGCCGGCCGCCTGGAAGCCGCCACTCATGCCGCGCTTACTCCTCGTCGCGACGGTCAGACTGCGCGGGACGCGGCGGACGCTTCGCGAACTTCATGCGATCGCCACGCTCCGCCCACTCGGTGCGCGGCTCGGTGCGCTCCCGCGGCGAGCGATCGCCAAAGGCCCGACGCTCATCCGAGGCGCGCGGCGGACGCCCGCCACGATCACTGCCACGCTCACCACCACCGAAGCCGCCACGCGGACCGCGGTCGCGATCACCGAAGCCGGCGCGCGGACCCCGATCACCGCGCTCGCCCCGATCGAAGGAACGCGGACGTTCGCTACGCTCACCCCGATCGCTGCGCTCGCCACGATCTTCACGCGAACGATCGCTGAACTTCCGCTCGCCGAAGCTGCGCTCACCGCGCTCGCCGCCGCGATCACTCGGGCGATCGCCGCCACGGCCGCCAAATCCGCCACTGCGGCCGCCAAAGCCACGATCACCGCCCCGGTCGCCGCCGCGGCCACCAAACCCACCGCTGCGACCACCAAACCCGCGATCGCCACCACGATCGCCGCCGCGGCCACCAAAGCCACCGCTCCGGGCGCCAAAACGCTCGCCGCTGCGTTCGTCGATGCGCGCGCCCAACCGGCGACCACGCAGCGACGCATCCTTGAGCGCCTCGATGGCACGTGCGGCGTCTTCGGCCGACAGTTCCACCGTGGCATGCGACTCGTAGAGGTCCACGGCACCGATGCGATCACCGGGAATGCCGGCCTCGTTGGCAATCGCGCCCACGATGTCGCCAACACGCACCTCGTCGCGCTTGCCGACACCGAGGAACACACGCTGCTTGCCACCAGCGGACCCGCCGGACGCTGCGCCGGACTCACCGCGTGATTCCGACCGCGCGGCACCTGGGGCTTCAACCCGCGCTTCGCTGCGCGGGGCCTCACGCGCCGAGGGCTTGGGATTGAGGAAGATGGCCTTGGCGCGAATGGCCTGCGTTTCGCGGCGCGCGCCCTCGTAGAGGCGCAGTGCGGCGCAGGCAATCTCCACGGCGTCATGCGTGTCGAGCAGCGGCGCCACGAGCGCGAGCTCACTGGCGGTCGGCTGACCGTTGGCCAGCGTGGAACGCAGCGCGGTGCGCAGCGTCTGCACACGATCTTCCGCCGACGCCTTCTTGATCGCCGCCGTCCAGGGCTCGGCCAGTCCACCCGTCATGCGACGGAAGGCCGGCACTTCATCGGCCAGCAGCAGGGCCACGGCGTCCACCGGACGCATGGCCATGGCGGCCACCAGCGCTTCAAACGTGGCCGGCGCGTCCCACAGCACGGTCATGGTGACGTGCTGTGCGGAGGGCTGACGCACCACCTGCACGTTGAGCCCATCCACCACGAGACCCAGTCGCGCGAGCGCCTGCATGGCATCGTCCACACCTGCGTCGGTGGACGCCACGACACAGAGCGATGGCGGATCGAGTTCGTCGAGCACCGCACGCAGCGCGTCGGCGCGACCCGTGGCCGAGGTCACCAGATAGCGCGGCGTCACGGCCAGCGGCGCGTCACCGAGCGTGAACGGATTGATACGGCGCGCGCGACGCAGCTGCGCCTCGAGGAAGGCCTCGGTGGCCGGGGTTTCGCTGTCGAGGGTGGCGGTGCGCGAGGCCGTATCCGGCACGTCGGCCAGCAGCGCCAGCAGGGCTTCCTCGCCGGTGTTGGCGAGCAGGTCGTCGAGGCCCACGAGCACCACGGCCTGCAGCGAATCGAAATCCAGGCCCGAAGCGCGGCGCAGGGCCAGCAGATCGGTCACCGTGCCAGTGACGACCGCCACAGGGGCGGCGCGCAGCACGCGCCTGGCGCGCAGCACACCGGTGACCGGCACTACACGGGCGTCGCTGCCTTCGAGCAGGCGCCGCGCCTGATCGCCGGCGGTGATGGCCTGTTCGGCCGTGGGGGTGACGATGAGGCAGACCGGCGCAGCCTCCGCGCCGCCGTCCCGGCTCCGTTCCACGCCGGCGCGCATGGCCGCAGCCATCGTGCGCATATCCGCCGGCCCTTCCAGCACCACGTGCTGGCTCCGCGTCGTCCCGGACGACGTCTCTTCCCGCTCCTGCCCGCCCACGCCCCACCCCTCCGGTTGCCAGTCATCCCTCCCGCCCAACCCCCGTGCCTCGTCGCGCCCGTCTGGCGCCCCTCGGCGCC
>JACVCT010000088.1 GCA_016741895.1 Gemmatimonadaceae bacterium
ATCGTGGCGCAGTCCCTCGGCATCGATGATCGCACTGACCTGCTCCACGGCCCGCTCGAGATCGTCGTTCACCACCACGTAGTGATAGCGCCCGACTTCACCCAACTCGGCCCGTGCATTGCGCAAACGCACCAGCAACTTCTCCCGGTCCTCACTCTTGCGCGCGGTCAGGCGGGACTTGAGCACCTCACCCGACGGCGGCAGAACGAAGATCAGCACCGTGTCCGGAAACGCCGCGTGGAACTGCCGCGCCCCCTGCACATCGATGTCCATCAACACGTGGCGGCCCGTACCCAGCACCCGCTCGACTTCCGAGCGCAGCGTGCCGTAGTGCTGACCATGCACCTCGGCCCACTCGGCGAAGTCGCCGCGCGCCACGCCGTCCAGGAAGGCCTCGCGCGTCAGGAACCGGTAGTCCCGACCGTCCACCTCACCCTCGCGAGGTGCACGCGTCGTGCAACTCACAGAATAACCCAAATCGCTCCGTCTCTCCAGCAGACGACGGGCGATTGTGGTTTTCCCACCGCCGCTCGGGGCGGACAAAATGACCGGAAAGGCGCTCACTCGAGGTTCTCGACCTGTTCGCGGGTGCGTTCCAACTCCTCCTTGAGCCCCACCACCTCATGAAGGATGGCCGCGTCCGCGGCCTTGCTGCCCGTCGTATTGACCTCGCGCAGCATTTCCTGCAGCAGAAAACCCAGCCGCTTGCCCACCGGCTCACCACCGGCATCCTGCAGCGTGGCGCGGAAGGCGGTCACGTGGGAGCGGAAGCGGTCGAGCTCCTCCGCCACATCCATGCGATCGGCAAGCATGGCGATTTCCTGCGCCAGCCGCGTCTCGTCCACGCTGATGCCGTCGGTCAGCTCGCGTACGGCCTGACGCAGACGCTCCCGCTGCTCAATGAGGCGCGCGGGAGCCCGCTCGGCGATGCGCGCCATGGCTTGCTCCATCAGGGCGAGCCGCTCATTCAGCACGGCCACGAGGCGCAGTCCCTCGTCGCCCCGCGACTTGTTGAGGGCGTCGAGCGCACGCTCGACGATGGCCAGCAGCTCCGCCGCGCTGCCCGTGCCCTCGTCCTCGCGCGGTGCGGCGAGCACGTCGGGCATGCGCAGGACCGTGGCCAGATCCACCCCACCACTGAGGGCATGCCGTGTCTGCAGCGCCCGCAACTGCTCGACTGCGGTGGCGAAGCGGGCCTCATCGATGCCCAGCGTACTCTCGTGACTGCGCTCGCTGCGCGCACTCAGCGTGACATGGCCGCGACTCACCTTGAGGCGCATGGCCTCGCGGACCTCGGCCTCCCAGCGCGCAAAGGCGCCGGGAAGCTTGATGCTCGGTGAGAAGAAGCGGTGGTTCACCGTGCGCACGTCCACGTGGACGCGGAAGGCGCCCACGGTCCCTTCGGCCTGGCCGTAGCCGGTCATGGAACGAATCATCGCTGCAAGCTAGGCAGGATGGGTCAATTCCAGAACTCCCAGCGCACACCATACATCTGGACCGCCGACGGCATGGTGATGCCGCGGATCTGCTCGTACTGCCCGCCCGTCAGATTGCGGTACTGGTAAAACAGCACCGCACGCTGGATGCGCAACTCCAGCATGCCCGTGACCACCTGAGCCGGCTCGGTGATGCGCAGATCGATGCCCTCGTCACCTTCGCCGTAGAAGAACGGGACACCGCCGCGCCGATCGTAGATCAGTCGCGTGTTGACGCTGAACTCGCCCTTCGGGAATCGGCTCAGCCAGTCGCTGATGAGGGCCAATTCCACGCGCACATGTGTCTGCGGCGTGGTGAACTGGGCCTTGTCCCAGCGGATGGTCTGCACATCGAGGCGCAGATCCTTGTAGAGACGCCCCCGCGCGTTGACCAGCACACCGGTCGAAGCGGCATTGGCCAGCACGCGGGCCGGTGCACCCACGAGCACCAGATTGTCGAATTGCGTGGCATCTTCGCGCACCAGCCCACCCCCAAGCCAGAACTGCCCGAGGCGCACGGCGCCCTCGGCGCGTGAGGCGCTGGACTGCGGCCGCAAAGTGCTGTCGTCCGGCGTGCGCGTACTGTGCGCGGCCGAGAGCTGCAGCCAAGAGAACGGCCTGGCGCGAAGCCGCAGGTCGGTGCGATCCGTGCTGTCGCGGCCGTTGCGCTCTGCGTAGGCCGACGCATCGAAGATGCGCCAGCTGGCGCCCGCGCGCAGCGCCGGCGCATGCCGCAGCGATCCATCAATGGGACGGGCGCGATGCGTGTACGACGCATTCCACCACGACCCGCGGTACCCAACCGCCAACATGTGCTGCGTCTGCGAGCGCAGCGTGTCCAGCGAGACCACGGTGGTGTCGGTATCCGTTGAATCGGCGTCACTCCCACCACCAACCGATCCGTCACCCGACTGCTCGGAGGTGGCCCCACTGTCGCCCTGCATGCGCACCCGCAGCGCGCCGCTGACGGCCTGCGCCCAGAAACCACGCAGGGTGTCCCCGTATCCGACGCGCAGGTAGCCTTCGCGGCGCTGGCCCTTGTAGGACGGCAGACTGTCAAAGTCCTCGCGCGGTGTGTGTGAATCGCGCTCGCGCGCCACGTTGCTGCCGTAGGCGTCCACGCTCCACTTGTTGCGCGCCCAGCCGAAGCGCCCGCTGAACGACTGCACGCTGCCGTCGCTGCGCAGCTGCGTGGCCTGACCCGTGGGCGCGCCAAAGGCCGACACACGACCGGTCTGCGTGGCCACCTGCTGTCCGCCGAGCTGCAGCATGAGGCCGTTGCGCCAGCGCCGCGCGAAGAGCCCGCGGAAGCCGTTGGTGTTGAGGTCGCCGGTGAAGATGTCCACCCGCGTGAACGGTGTGGTCTTCACAACCGACGCGGTGCGCATCCACACGCGCACTTCGCTGGGCGCCCGTTCGATCACGATCTCGTCGTAGGCCCAAAGCTGGATGTCGGTGAGATCCACCGCCCCGCCGTTGCGCACATCGATCGCGTCAACTTCCAGTCCATCGATGAACAGCCGAATGCGTCGCGCGTCACCCTGATACGTGGCGACATGCAGACCGGCCATCCAGCCACTGCGAAAGGTGCTCACGCCGGGCACGCGATCGAGCAGATCGGCGAGATTCACCGCGCCGGTCGACAGAATGTCCCGACCCGTGAAGCGCAGCCGCTCCTCGCTTTCGAGCCGTGGCGCTTCGTATCGCGTGAGCGGCGACTTGATGGAGTCCGCGAGAATGGCCTGACGGACGCTGTCGGTGCGCGCGAGAATGCGCGCGCGGGTGATGGAATCCGCGACCGCCGCGCTATCAACGGGGGGACGCGGTGGCGTCTGGCCCTGCGCCTCGGCGGTGCTGCGGGCAGCGCCGGCCGTCATGAGCAACGTGACGACGGCCAGCGCGCGGATCCGCCACGACGTCAAGACACCCGGGCCCGGACGAATTCGACAAAGGTGCCCACCGGTGTACCCGTCGGGCCCCGCGGAATCCACCCCAGATCGGCCTGCGAGTAGGCGGTGCCCGCCACATCGAGGTGGACCCAGGGGAATCCGTCCACGAACTCCTGCAGGAACAGCGCCGCCGTGATGGAGCCGGCCGCGCGGCCGCCGGTGTTCTTCACATCGGCCACGTCCGACTTGATCTGCTCGCGGTAGTCATCCCACATGGGAAGCGGCCAGCCCGGCTCACCAGCGGCCTCGCCGGCCGCCAGCACCTCGTCCACCACCGCCTTGTCCGGTCCGAACACGCCAACGGCGGCGTGGCCCAGTCCGATGACGATGGCGCCGGTGAGCGTCGCGGCATCAATGGCCACGGCGGGATTGAAACGCTTGGCATAGACGAGGAGGTCCGCCAGCACGAGGCGCCCCTCCGCGTCGGTGTTGATGATCTCGATGGTCTTGCCGTTCGACGCACGCACCACGTCGCCCGGCTTCACCGCTTCGCCACTTGGCATGTTGGTGGTAGACCCCACAATGCCCACCACGTTCACCGGCAGACGCAGGCGGCCAATGGCTTCCATGGCGCCCATCACACCGCCCGCGCCCGACATGTCGAACTTCATCCACTCCATCTCGGGAGCGGGCTTGATGGAGATGCCTCCGGTATCGAAGCACAGGCCCTTGCCGATGAGCACCACCGGCTGCTGATCGGCGGGACCGCCGCGGTGCTCGAGCACCACCAGGCGCGGTTCCTGCGACGTTCCCTGCGCGACCGAGAGGAAGGAGCCCATGCCGGCTTCGGCCATGTCCGAGCGGCCCATCACTGTGAGGTGCATGCCGTGGCGCGAGGCGAGTTCGCGGCCGACCTCGACAAAGGTCTCCGGCGTGCAGTAGTTGCCCGGCATCTGGCCAAGTCGCTTGGCCAGATCTTGCCCCGCCGCCAGCGCCTCACCGGCGGCCAGCGCGCCACGCGCGGCGTCGCTGTCGGCGGTCACAAGCACCACGGACTCCACACGGGCGCGGCGATCCTTTTCGGCGGGGGGCGTCAACAGCTCCGCATACTGCCAGGTCCCGGCGGCCGCACCGATGGCCAGTCCCTCAATGGCTGCCACGTCGCCTTCGACACCCGGCAGCCAGTAGGTCATGCCGGCCACGCCCAACTTGTTGGCGGCCCGGGCCGCCACCGCCGCGGCGCGACGCGCCACGCTTCGGCTCAGCGATGCGGTGCCGCGCCCCACCAGCAGCACGCGCTGCACGCCCGTCTCGCCCCCGGCCAGCAGCAGCGTTTCGTCGCGACCGCCACGAAAGTCGCGCCGCGTCAGGCTGCGCGAGAGTGTGCCGTGCAGCAACGCATCGACCGGTGCGAGAATGGTCTGCCACGACGCGTCGCCCCAGGACACGTCGGACGGCAGCACGATCGCCAGCAGCGGGGTCTCGAGCGACGCCGGTGCGGCGTGGGTGAGCGAGAAAGAAAGCGGCATGACGGAGCCAGAGTCGGAAATTCGGGGGCGCCGGCACCTGCCGGCGCACAGGAAACGCGGAAGCTAATGCACAAGGCCCGGCACCGCAGTGCGGTACCGGGCCTTGAAAGCTGGGGCGGGTGGACTCGAACCACCAACCGTCCGATTAACAGTCGGATGCTCTGCCATTGAGCTACACCCCATCAGGAACCAACGACGTCCGCACACGGGACGCACATTGGTCTGCCGCTATAACGCAGTGGATTGCGCGAGCGTTGGTCAGCACCTGTGACCCACCGCACGCTGGACCCCCAACGGCATGCCCAGAGTGGGGGTCGAACCCACAAGACCTTGCGGTCGGAGGATTTTGAGTCCTCTGCGTCTGCCAATTCCGCCATCCGGGCCCGCGCCACACATGGCGCGTGGTCAAACTACACGAACGGGGCAGCGGCCGCTACCACCGGCCCTGCCCCGTTCCGTCCTGACGCGATTCGCTCAGCGTTATCCTGGCGGGCGCTGATAGCCCCGGCGGCGCATGCTGCTGGTGTCGCGGCGATCCCGCTCGTCCTTGCCGTCCCCCATGCGGCTGCGCTGCAAGTCCTGCATGCTCCAGCGCAGCTGCTCCTGCAGCGCGAAGTACCGCGCGCGCTGCACGGCCGAGAGGAATCGCGCGAGCTCCTTGAGCTCCTGCTCCGACACTTCAAGACGGCGCCGTTCGAGCACCGGCACCTGATCGAGCAACTCGGCCACGCGGGCCTCGTTGGCCTTTTCGCCGGCCATGAGCTCGCGCCGGAGGGCGAGACGAATGCGCATCTCCTCGCCGCGCAGGGTCCGGCGTTCCTGCTCGGTGCGCGAAGCCACTTCACGCAGCCGGCTGTGCTGCTCGTCGCTGAGTTGCAGGTGCACACGCACGAGTGAGTCGAGCCGCTCACGGAAGCGCTGCTCGAGCTCCTGCGCCCGCTGCGCCCCACTGTACCCGGACCGTCTGGGTGTGGAACCCGGTGGCCCCGACGGCGGTCCACCCTGCGCCTCAAGCGCCGGCGCCGTCAGCAGCACACCACCAAGCGCTGCGCCCATCAACCAACGCCACGCGGTGCGGTTCATCGCGGGCCCCCACCGATGGCGCTGGCCAGACCGGACGGCAGCGGTTCCGTGTTGGGCGCGCCATCCCAGGCTTCGAGTCGGTCGAGCATGCGCTGCAGTTCCTCGTCGGTGTAATTGCCCAGATCACCGTAGGACACCGACACATCCGGAGCCGGCAGATCGACGGACGGCAGGGCCACGGCCAGCGACTCGCCGTCGGGCAGCGACGAGATGGTCATGACACTCTCGGCGGCGGCAACCGTGGCCGCGTTGGAGCCGTCGAATGCCCGCACACCCTGCCGCGCCACGATCACGGAGGCCGCGCCGGCGAGCAGCACGCCCAACACGGCGGCGATGCGCAGCGACGGGACCCCATCGCTGACCCGGCGCGGCCGGTTCAGCGGGCGGCGCATGGACGGCGCGGTGGAGATGTCGCGCACCACGGGTTCGGCGCGCGGCGAGACCGCAGGCGCTGGCACTGCATGACCCCTGGGCGCCGGCAAGGCGGCCACAATGCGCGCCACGTCAGGCATGGCCACCACCGGGCGCACGCGCTGCACGACGCGCAACAGCTCGAGGTCGTCCGCGCAGGGCGCACACGACGCCACATGCTCGGCCACCCGCGCCATCTGCGCCTCGTCCAGCAACTCCGCCGCGTAATCGGGGAGCAGGTCCTGCAGCTCGGGGCTGCGACACTCAGTCATCGAGAAACTCCTTTACCGCCCGCATCGCGTTGTGGTAGTGCACCCGGGCCGACCCCTCGCTGGTGTCGAGGATCTCGGCGATATCCCGGTAACTCCGGCCTTCCTGCACGCGCAGCAGGAACACCTCCCGTTGCAGCCGGGTCAGGCGCGCGAGCGCCTTGGTGACCCGTTGCGACAGTTCATCCGCCATCAGGGAGTCGAGCGCGTCGAAGCCCGTTACGGCATCGGCGTCATTCAACTCCACGGTGCCCGAACGTCGCGCCTCACCACGGCGCCGGTCGATGATCAACCGGCGTTCGATGGTGAAGAGCCAGGTGCGCAGCGAGCTGTCTGACCGGAACTGGTCAAGCGCGCCGAACGCCCGCACGAACGTGTCCTGCACCACTTCGTCGATATCCTCGCGCACCCCCAGCTTGGCGGCAAAGCGGGCCAACGCCTCGGCATGGCGCTCCACGAGGAGCGTCGCCGCGCGCTGGTCGCCAGCCTTCCACTGTTCGATGAGCATGCCGTCAAGCCGGGCATCCTCCTGCTGGGTGGCGTCGATCATACCTTGCTGATGGTTGGACGCTGCGGGATGGCCAATGTTAACCTGTGGTCCCAAATCGTGATGAGTGGTCACGGCCCGGCCCGCGCGCGGCGCTTGACCGGCGGGCGGTCGGAGCGGAGTTTCGCCGGATGGACAGCACCGAACAGTCTTGGGTTGGCCCGCGCATCGTGGCCCATCGCGGCGCCTCGCGCGATGCCCGGGAGAACACGCAGCGGGCCTTTGCCCTCGCCCTCGAGCAGGGAGCCGATGGCATCGAGCTCGATGTGCACGCCACCCGCGACGGGGTGTGCGTCGTGCACCACGACGCCCACCTGCCTCCTGAGGCAGGAGAGGCCGGCGCCCGTCGTGACGCCATCGCTTCCCTGAGCTGGGCCGAACTCGAGCGCCGCCTTCTGCCCTCCGGCGACCCGATACCCTCGCTGGCGTCGGTGTTCGAGCTCGTCGGAGCCCGGGCCACGGTGTACGTGGAGGTCAAGGCGCGCGGCATTGAGGCCGAGGTCGTGTCCCTGCTGGATGCCTACCCCGACGTGGACGCGGCGGTGCATGCCTTTGACCACCGCATTCCGGTCACCATTCAGCGGCTGCGCCCGGCCACGCGCATCGGTCTCCTGAGCAGTTCCTATCCGCTCTCCCTCGACAGCGTACTGGGAGGCAGTGGTGCGCAGACCCTCTGGCAGCATGTCGACCAGATCGACGGGGCGCTGGTGGCGGCGGTCCACGCCCGCGGGGTCGAGCTCATGGCCTGGACGGCAAACGACATCCCCCACGCGCGCCAGCTGGCGGCGTGGGGGGTGGATGGTCTGTGTACCGACCTGCCAGGCGCTATGCGTGCGGCGTTGGCGGGTTAGCCTCAGCCCCGGCCGAAGGCGGGGGCGCGCTGGGGCCGGGCGACGCTGGTGACGGCGCACCGGGATCGGCCGGTGGCGGCGGGTTTCCCGGCGAGGCGCCCGCACTCGCGGCGGCCTTGGCGTTGGCCAGATCCGTCTCGAGTCGCCGCGCCTCGTTGTCCTTCTGACGCAGGGCATCCATGAGACGGGCCCGGGCGTGTGCTTCGAGTTCGCCGCCCGCCTCGAGCGCGCGGAAGACCGCGTAGCCCAGAGCCTCGGCGGCCTTGTCCGCCTGCTCGCGCACACGATAGGCGTCGACGCGCAGCTTGCCCTCGTCGAAGACGTCCTGCGCGGCCTTGCCGGCCTTGTCGATGCCCTGCTTGACCTTGTCCCACAGTGCCATGGTATCCGTCCTTGCTGGTGGAGTGGCGTGTGGAGACCCTACGGCTGGCAGGTGCCGGAAGTTACGGAGCCCGGCACGCGGGCGGGGCCGCACAAGCAAACAGGCGGACCGCCCGATGGACGATCCGCCTGTCAGACCCGCGATCCGGGAAGCTTACGCCTCGACCGTCTCCTCGACGTACTCCACGGGGAGCACGTTGACCTTGTAGGCCTTCTTGCTCTTGTGGGCGAACTGCACCACGCCATCGACCAGCGAGTAGATGGTGTAGTCGGTGCCCATGCCCACGTTGGCGCCCGGGTGCCACTTGGTGCCGCACTGACGCAGGATGATGTTGCCAGCCGTCACGAACTCACCGCCGTACTTCTTGATTCCCCGGTACTTCGGATTGGAATCGCGGCCGTTGCGTGAGGAGCCGACGCCTTTCTTATGTGCCATGACGAATACTCCGGAAAGGCAGCGCGCCGTGAGGTGCGCCGCCGGTGCTCAGCCGAGGGTGATGTCCTTGATGCGGACTTCCGTGAACTTCTGCCGGTGGCCCTGCTTGCGGGCGTAGTTCTTCCGGCGCTTGAACTTGAAGACAATGATCTTGTCTTCGAGGCCGTGCTTCACGATCTCCGCCGTGACCTTGGCGCCGGAGAGCGTGGGCACGCCCAGGCGGACCTGCGAACCGTCGGAGCCGAGCAGCACGTCGTTGAATTCGACGGCGGTGCCCGCCTCGCCAAGCAGCGAGGGGATCCGAAGGGTCTTGCCCGGCTCGGCACGGAACTGCTTGCCGCCGGTGCGGATGATCGCGTAGCTCATGGGTGATTCCAGGTAGATGCGTTCCAAACGTAGCCTAGAAGCTTACCGGAACACGGTTTAGGTGTCAACTGGCTGAAGGCAGCCCAGTTGGGGAATCTTGGCTGTTGTGGCCCGAACCGGGCCCGCCCCGGCTCAGGCCAGGGCGTACTGCTGGGTGATGTCCCGCTGAGCGCCCCGAACCACCAGCTTGATTTCGTCGGGCTTGAGCAGCGGATCGTCGCGCAGTTCGAGCGGGAAGCCGGCCAGCTTCTCCAGCCGCTTCACAAACTCGTGTTCCTGTTCCAGAACATGGAGCGCCACTTCCGGGTGCAGACGGAGGGTCACCGACTCCTTCCGCCCCTCGGCCGCCATGCGCCGCACGGCGCGTTCGGTGCGCCGCACAATGGTCTCGGGAGTGAATACGCGCCCGGTGCCGCTGCAGGTCGGACAGGCTTCGGTCATGCTCTGATAGTGGCTCTGCCGCACCCGCTGGCGCGTCATTTCCACCAGACCCAGCTCGGACACCGCGAAGGCCTTGGTGCGGGCCCGGTCGCGACCGAGATGGGTGCGCAGTTCGTGCAACACCTTGTCGCGGTTGGCCTGCGTCTCCATGTCAATGAAGTCGCAAACAATGATGCCGCCCACGTCGCGCAGGCGCAGCTGGCGTGCGATTTCGCGGGCGGCCTCGGTGTTGGTCTTGAAGATCGTCTTTTCAGGGTCGCGCTTGCCGGTGTAGCGCCCCGAGTTGACGTCAATCGAGACCAGCGCCTCCGTCTGTTCGATGATGATGTAGCCCCCGCTCGGCAGATCGCAGCGGCGCTTGAACAGATCGCGGATTTCAGTCTCGATGCCCTCCTTGTCGAACAGGGGCACCGTGCCGTCGTACAGTTTGACACGCTCCACCAGTTCGGGGGCAATGCCCTGCAGGTACTCGGTGATCTCGTTGTAGACCTGCTTGGAGTCCACCGAGACCCGCTCCACCTTGGCGCTGAACAGGTCACGCACGAGGCCACGGGTGACGTTGGTCTCGCGGTGCACGAGCGCGGGCGCCCGCAGGAACTGGGTTTTGCGCTTGATGCGCTTCCAGTTGTTCATGAGCGTGTTGAGTTCACGCTCGAACGTTTCCCTGGTGGCGTCTTCCGACACGGTGCGCACGATGACGCCGCCGGCGTCGTCGGGCAGCATCTCGCCCACCATGGCGCGCAGGCGCTGACGCTCACCGCGCTCGTCGATCTTGCGGCTCACGCCCACCTTGGACGCGAAGGGCATGTAGACGAGGAAGCGCCCGGCCAGCGAGACCTGGGCGGTGACCCGGGGCCCCTTGGTGGAGATGGGCTCCTTGGTGATCTGCACCAGGATGTCCTGCCCGCGCTTGAGCAGGTCCTGAATGGGGCGAACCTCGCGGCGCCCGCGGCGGCCACCGCCGCCGCTCTCATCCGACGAATCCTCGTCGTCGTCATCGTCGTCGGAGACCTGTTCGTTCTCCACCACGACGTCGGCCGCGTGCAGAAACGCGGACTTTTCGGTACCGATGTTGACGAAGGCGGCTTGAATACCGGGCAGCACGGCTTCGACCTTCCCGAGATAGACATCACCCACCATGCGGCGGGCATCGGGCCGATCGACCAGCAACTCCACCAGTTGGCCGTCCTCGAGAATGGCGACCCGCGTCTCACGCGGTGTCGCATTCACCAGGAGTTCTCGCTTCATTGACGCATACCACGTTCGCAGGGCGCCTGGCGACTCCAGGCACCGAGGCCGCGGTGCAACACGGTGAACCAACGGGATGGCCCGCGCGCGCCGGAGGAGGGGGCCGCAGCACGGACAAACGTCACAGGGCTCCCCCACTGCACCGACCGATCGAACGGAGCCTCCGTGCCCGGAGCGCGGCCGTCCCGCGCATCAACAGGCGTTGACGTCGGCGGGAAGCGCAGCACCGGAAGCAGACCACGGGTCTCCGCGATCGACGCACACGAGGTGTGTCGGGCGGTGGGACGTGTGCGTGGGTCGGTCGGCAGCGCGCTGGCCCCGGCCGGCCCACCGCACAAACGCAAACGGCCCGCGAGTCGCGCGGGCCGCCGGCGCCTGAAGCGACGGCTGAAGGAACGGCGTAAGCTACCGTGGGGTGAGGGTTTCCCGCAATGTGGCTGAAGTCGATACTCAAAACTCCTCACCCAAACGCAAAACCCGGAACTGACCAGTTCCGGGTTCTGCGTTAAGGTTGTGAGTCCCGAGTTCCTCAGGCCGCCAGCCCCTTGAGCAGGTGCCGCGCGATGACCAGTCGCTGGATCTCGCTCGTGCCTTCGCCGATCTCGCAGATCTTGGCATCGCGCATGTAGCGCTCCACCGGATAGTCCTTGGTGTAGCCGTAGCCGCCGTGGATCTGAATGGCCTTGATGGTGGCGCGCATGGCCAGTTCCGAACAGAACAGCTTGGCCATGGCGGCTTCCTTGCCGAAGGGCTTGCCGTTCTGCGACAGCCAGGCGGCGTGGTACATGAGGTGCCGGCCGGCCTCGATTTCGGTGGCAATGTCGCTCAGCTGGAACTGCACGCCCTGGAAGCTGGCAATGGCCGAGCCGAACTGCTTGCGCACGCTCGCGTACTTGAGTGACTCGTCGAGCGCGCCCTGCGCAATTCCGAGGGACAGCGCGGCAATGCCGATGCGGCCGGCATCGAGGGTCTTCATGAAGTTGATGAAGCCCAGGCCCTCGGTGCCGAGCAGGTTCTCCTCGGGCACCTCGACGTTGTCAAACAGGAGCTCGCGGGTGTCCGACGCGCGCCAGCCGAGCTTGTCTTCCTTCTTGCCCGCCTTGAAGCCGGGCATGTTGGGCAGCGAGTCGTCGTGGCCCACACCAAGCGCACGGCAGGTGTCGACGTCCACCGACTCCTTGGTCAGGATGAAACTCGAGATGCCCTTGGTGCCCTTGTCCGGATCGGTCACGGCGGTCACCACGAACACTTCGCCAACGCCGGCGTGCGTGATGAAGCGCTTGCTGCCGTTGAGGATGTAGCGATCGCCCTTCTTCACGGCCGTCGTGCGCGTGCCGCCGGCATCGCTGCCCGCCGCTTCTTCGGTGAGACCGAAGCCGCCCAGCACCTTGCCGCTGGCCAGCAGCGGCACGTAGCGCTCGAGCTGCGCCTTCGTGCCGAAGTTGACGATGGGAGACGTGCCCAGCGTGGTGTGGGCGCTGATGGTGATGGAGTGCGAGGCGCAGACCTTGGCCAGCTCCTCGATGGCGATCATGAAGCTGATCGTGTCGAAGCCGGCGCCGCCAAGCTCTTCCGACCATGGCACGCCCAGCAGACCGAGTTCGCCCATCTTCTTCACGTTCTCCCAGGGGAACGTCGAAGCTTCGTCATGCTGGGCGGCCACGGGCGCCACGTGCTCGCGCGCGAAGGCGCTGACCATGTCACGAACAGCGAGGTGCTGTTCGGAGAAGTACAAACTGTCGTCCATTGCCGACGGTGGGTTCAGGGCAGGTAAAGGAAGGCAACTGCAGGTGGGACCGGTGCCCGCACATGGCACGCGTCCCCCACTAGCCTACGCACGAGGCCGGGTGCGCGTTCGCGCGGGCCGTGTGCTCTCAAGGGCTGCGGAGCTCGTGCTCGTTCCCAGGCAGCGATCACAGGCACCGCATGAGGCGCGCGCCTCAGGGTCACCGAAATAGCGCAGGACGAACGCTCTTCGGCAATAGCGGGTTTGCGCATAGCGCTGCATGGCGTCGAGTCGGCCGAGGTCGGCCTGACGCCGACGCTCCAGCAGCGCCCAGTCGACCGGCAGGGGCTGACCGGTCTGGACTCGCGGATCGATGCGCATGCCGCCGCCGGTGGCCGTCCACGTGACGAACTGCTGCGCTTCCAGTCGCTCGAGCACCGGGACCAGCGCCATCGCGCCTCCCAGTCCGGGTGGCAGACCGTCCAGGTCCACGCTCGCACCGGTCTCGAGACGCTTGCCCACCGCGCGCCAGAGTGCGCGCAGCACCTCACGGTCAAACTCGCGCTCACCCACCAGCTCGCGTGTGATGCGCGCGGGTGTGGCCAGCAGTCGCACGAACACGCGCCCAGCGGCCGGTGGTTCGATGCTGCACAGCCCCTGTGCCATGAGCACACGCAGGGCCGCTCCCACCTTGCGGTCGCCCACCTTCGGCGGCACCCGCTGCACCAGATCGTCGAGCGTAAGCGGCGCAAATCCGGATGCATCGGCCGCCCGCTGCAATTGCGTCCACACCAGTTCCACCACGCTGCGCTCGGGATGCGCATTCGCGATGAAGAACTCATGGGTGAACCGGTCGGGGTAGCTGTGCAACAGCACGCAGGTGCTGGCCTTGCCATCCCGCCCTGCCCGTCCGGCCTCCTGGTAGTACGCTTCCAGCGAGCCGGGCATGGCATGATGAACCACCAGACGCACGTCGGGCTTGTCGATGCCCATGCCAAACGCACTGGTCGCAACAATCACGCGCGCGCGTTCGTTCATGAACGCGTCCTGCGCACGCTGACGCAGGCTGTCATCGA
Source organism: Gemmatimonadaceae bacterium (assembly GCA_016741895.1). Classification (GTDB taxonomy): domain Bacteria; phylum Gemmatimonadota; class Gemmatimonadetes; order Gemmatimonadales; family Gemmatimonadaceae; genus Gemmatimonas. The sequence continues at coordinate 13,729 of JACVCT010000088.1, forward strand.
GTCCGGCATGATACGCCGTGGCACGGATGCGCCCGCGCACCAGCGTGGCGGTCACGCGCTCCACCGCCTTGCGCGTGGGGGCATACACGATGGCCGGCCCCTCGGCCTCACGAAGCCACTGCACCGCCGTGCTGTCCTTGTCATGCTGCGTGCGCGTGGGCACCACGTGATACGTGAGGTTGGTGCGATCAAAGCCGGCCACCACCACTTCGGGTTCGCGCAGCGCCAGCTGTCTGACGATGTCCTGCCGCACGTCGGGTGTGGCCGTGGCGGTGAGCGCGACCGTTTGCGGGCCGCCAAGCCCATCGCGAATGCGGCCGATGCGCCGGTAGCTGGGCCGGAAATCATGCCCCCACTCACTGATGCAGTGCGCCTCATCGACCGCCAGCAGCGCCACGCCGATGTCTGCCAGACGCTGCATCGTGCGGCCGGCGTCCATGCGCTCCGGCGCCAGATAGAGCAGCTTGAGCGAGCCGTCGCGCGCCCGGGCCATGCGATCGGCCACTTCGTTGCTGCTCAGGGTGCTGTTGATGTACGCGGCGCTGAGGCCGCGCCGCTCGAGCGCCTCCACCTGGTCCTTCATGAGGCTGATGAGCGGGCTCACCACAATCGTGAGGCCCTCGCGCATGAGCGCCGGTACCTGGTAGCACAGACTCTTGCCACCGCCGGTGGGCAGCACCCCCAGCTCATCACGG
>JACVCT010000089.1 GCA_016741895.1 Gemmatimonadaceae bacterium
CTCCACTGCTCTGCGTGAGCTGTTTGCCAGTCTCAGTTCAGCACACGGGGCCAGCTCATTGAATGCATCACGTCACCAAGCGTCCAACACCTGAGTTGCTGGCGCTCGATCCGTGCTGTTTCCGCCTCATCCGCGACAATGTGGTTATTGTGATCGGCGGCTGAACCGGAGCTCGACGACTCGCCTGCGTGTTGCCGCAGCATTGTCAACAGCTCACGCAGAGGCAATGAGCGCGCAGAGTCCGCAGAGCACGGCAGTCTGGGGGGAACCGCCGAGCCGCGGATGACGCGGATGAGGCAGAAACAGCACGGATAGAGATTCAGGAGAGGCCGCAGCTATTCCTCTGCGACCTCTGCGTGCTCCATTGCTCTGCGTGAGCTGTTTGCCGACCTCATTCATGCAAGCCGGCGCAGGCCCATTGAATCGGAGTTGGCGGCTGAGCACAACAAAAACGGCGAAGCCCGAGCCTCGCCGTTTGTCCATCCTGATACTCCGCCGGTGCTACCTCGCGCGGCGCCTCAGTTGTTGAAGCCGCCCTGCTTCTGCCTGAGCCAGGAGAGCGGAATGAGAAACAACGGCGTCAGGAACAGTCCGAGCAGCAGATTGATCCAGGTGAGCGCCATGTAGTAGGCGGTCATGCCGAACGAAGCCCAGATGGTGCCGAGGGTGCCGTGATATTCCACTGCCGTTCTCCAGTGACGATGAGCGGCGCGGGTGGGTGACCCCGGCGCCGGAACACGACAAGAGTAAACGCGGAGGGCGTGCAAGGGTAGGCCCCGCGTGCGACGACGGCGAGGCCTCGTGATTGACGGCTGATTGACGGTTGACGAGGCCCCATTCCGTGGCGAGTGTGCCAGACATGGAGGCCAGCGCGCACGGACCGCGCGGCGGCGACGCCCTGGAGGACGAGGCGGAGCTGCCGTTGCCAGACTTGGAACCGATCGCCCCGGGGGAACTGCTGCGGGCGGCGCTGTCGGTGGCGCTGGACGCGAATCCGGATCCCTGGGTGCTGGCCGTGTCGGGGGGAAGCGACTCCATGGCGCTGCTGCACGCCATGGTGCGCTGGGCCCCGGATCGTCTGGCGGCGGTGGCCACGTTTGACCACGCCACCGGCGACTATGCCACGGAGGCCGCCTCGCTGGTGGCGGCGCAGGCGCGGCGTCTGGGTGTGACTGTGGTGCGTGAACGAGCGCGTGTGGCCGGTGCGACCGAGGCCGCGTGGCGCGATGCGCGCTGGAGCTTTTTGCGGCGGGTGGCGCGCGGCTTCAAGGCCCGCGTGGCCACCGCCCATACGCGCGACGACCAGCTCGAGACCATCGTCATGCGCGCGCTGCGTGGCAGCGGGGCGCGGGGACTGGCGGCGCTCGCCGCGCCATCACGGGTTGTGCGGCCCTGGCTCGGGGTCTCGCGCGCGGAACTCAAACGCTGGGTGGCCTCTGAAGGCATTCCCTTCGTCGACGACCCCATGAATGAAGCGCTGCGGTTCCTTCGCGGCCGGGTCCGTCATCAGCTGCTGCCGGCCTTCGAGCGGGTTGCGCCGGGTTTTGGTGAGGCCATGCTCGCCGTCGGGGATCGGGCCGCGCAGTGGCGCCGCGAGGTGGAGCGCCTGGTGGATGAGACCGGACTGCAGGTGCTCGCCAACGGTCAGCGTCTGGTGGTGCCGGTCCAGGCGCTGGAAGCCACGAGCGAGGCCGGACGCGCCGTGTTGTGGCCGGCTCTCTGTGCCCGGGTGGGCGTGACGCTGGACGCCGCGGGAACCCGCACCGCGGTCCGGTTTACCACGAATCGACGCGTAGGAGCGCACATCACCGTGGCCGGTGGTGCGAGCATTCTGCGCCGGCGTGAGGGGCGCGGCGAGGTGTTCGAAGTGCGCCGCCCGGAGCGTCGTGTCAGTGCTCCGTCCCTCTGGACGGGGCAGAGTGAGGCGCTGCCGCTCCGGTTCGGGCGGTGGCGCTTCCGTCGTCTGGGTGTGGAGCCGCTGGCCAGCGATGCCTGGTGTGTGGGTCTGCCGGCAGGCGCGCCCGTCGTGGTGCGCCGCTGGGCGCTCGGCGACCGCATCCGTACCGCCGGTGCCCCAGCGGGACGGCGCGTGACGCGGTACTTTTCGGAGTTGCGGATTCCCGTCCTCGACCGGCCAGCCTGGCCGGTGCTGCTGGTGCATGACGAGGTCGTGTGGGTCCCAGGAGTTTGCCGCGGTCTTGCGGCGCCGTCCCGGCCCGGTCGGCCGGACCTGATCTGGTATCGCTGTGAACGCGAGTTCGACTGAGTCGTCATCTGCAGGAACCCCGGGGGCTGCCACCGCAGACCCGCGTCTGAGTGGCCGCGCCGTGAAGCGGGTGGTGTACGACGCCGCCGCCATCCAGGCGCGCGTGGCTGAACTGGGCGCCGACATCACGGCTGCCTATCCCGATGGCGACTTGCTCGTGCTGGGCCTGCTCAAGGGCAGTTTCATTTTCCTCAGCGATCTGGTGCGACACATCAATCGCCCGCTGCAGGTGGACTTCCTCGTCGCCAGCTCCTACGGCGATGCCATGGAATCCAGTGGCGTGGTGCGCTTGCTGTACGACCCGGAAACGGAATTGGAGGGTAAGCACATTCTGCTGGTGGAGGACATCGTGGACTCCGGGCGAACGCTCAGTCGGCTCATCGACTTGTTGCAGGCACGGAATCCGCGATCGCTCGAAATCTGTGCGCTGCTGCACAAGCACATCGCCACGGAGCTTCAGCATCCCACGCGGTTCGTCGGGTTTGACGCGCCGCACGAATTCCTGGTCGGCTACGGTCTCGATCATGCCGAGAACTTCCGGCATCTGCCGTACGTCGCCAGCCTGCAGTAAGGCGGACCCTTCATGGCACCAAACATGACGCCCACTCCCAAGAAGCCCACGAACTGGGGACGTTTCTCCAAGACGCTCTCGTTCTGGATCCTGGTGATTCTCATCCCGGTGGCGCTGCTCTCCTACGGCAATGGCCGGGAGCCGCAGACCGCCGAGATCGACTATTCCGCATATCGGCAGCAGCTGGCCGCCGGCAACATCAAAACGGCCACCTTCACCGAAAACGTGCTCAATGGCCAGTTCAACCAGGAAGTGCGGGTGGGCAATCGCCCCACCAAGCGCTTCACGGTGCGTCTGGTCAACGGCAGCGCGCCCAAGGAGCAGGAAGACCTGTACAAGGCCGGCGTGAAGACGGCGGCGGCCGAGCCGCGCGCCAACTTCGGCAGCCTGCTCATCACCATGCTGCCGTATCTGCTGCTCATCGGCTTCTGGATCTTCCTGTTCCGTCAGATGCAGGCCGGCGGCAACAAGGCCTTCTCGTTCGGCAAGAGCAAGGCCAAGCTGCTCAGCGGCGACACGCCCAAGGTCACCTTTGCCGACGTGGCGGGTGCCGACGAGGCCAAGGTCGAGCTGCAGGAAATCATCGAGTTCCTGAAGGACCCGCAGAAGTTCACGCGGCTTGGTGGCCGTCTGCCCAAGGGCGCGCTGCTGGTGGGCCCGCCGGGTACCGGCAAGACGCTGCTGGCCAAGGCCGTGGCCGGTGAAGCGGGACGCCCCTTCTTCAGCATGTCGGGTTCCGACTTCGTCGAAATGTTCGTCGGCGTCGGTGCCTCGCGTGTGCGTGATCTCTTCGAACAGGGCAAGGCGCACGCGCCCTGCATCATCTTCATCGACGAAATCGACGCCGTGGGTCGTCACCGCGGTGCGGGCCTCGGCGGTGGGCACGACGAGCGCGAGCAGACGCTCAATCAGCTGCTCGTCGAGATGGACGGCTTCGAGTCCAACGATGGCGTCATCCTGATTGCGGCCACGAACCGGCCCGACGTGCTCGATCCGGCGCTGCTGCGCCCGGGTCGCTTCGACCGCCAGATTGTCGTCGATGCGCCCGATCTGCGCGGCCGCGAGGGCATCCTCAAGGTGCACCTGCGCAACAAGCCCATTGCCGACGACGTGAGTGTCACGGCCATTGCGCGTGGCACGCCGGGCATGGCTGGTGCCGATCTGGCCAATCTCGTGAACGAAGGCGCGCTGCTCGCGGCGCGCAAGAATCACGAGAAGATCTACATGAGCGATCTCGAGGAAGCCAAGGATCGTGTCATGCTGGGTGCCGAGCGCAAGTCGCTGGTGATGAAGGAGGAGGAGCGTCGTCTCACGGCCTTCCACGAGGCCGGTCACGCCGTGTGCGCAATGATGGTGCCGGGCAACGATCCGCTGCACAAGGTCACCATCGTGCCGCGTGGTCGTGCGCTGGGCATTGCCTTCACGCTGCCCGAGGACGATCGCGTGAGTGTGACGCGTGAGCAGCTCGAGGCGCGTCTGGTGATGGCCTACGGTGGCCGTGCCGCCGAGGAAATCGTGTTCGGTCACAACCGGGTCACCACCGGTGCGGCCAGCGACATCCAGCAGGCCACCAACATCGCGCGGCGCTATGTCACGCAGTGGGGATTGTCCGACACCATCGGGCCCATCCTCGTGGGTGACAACGAGCAGGAACTCTTCCTTGGTCGCGAAATCCAGTCGCGCCGTGAAGTGTCGGAGCAGACGGCGCAGCTGGTGGACGGCGAAGTGAAGCGCGTGGCCACCGAAGCGCATCAGCGCGCGGTCACGGTGCTCACCGAGTATCGCACGCTGCTCGATGCCGTGGCCACGGCGCTGCTCGAGCGCGAGACGCTGACGCGCGACGACATTCTCCTGCTCAAGGAGGGCAAGCCGCTGCCGCCGCGCACCGGGCCGGACGTGCCGTCGGCGCCGGCTCCGCTCGCGTCCACGCCGCTTTCGGCGCCGCGTCCGGTCTCGCCGCCGCTGCTGGGCGGCCCTGAGGTGGCGCCGGCCTGATTCGCTTGGCGCGTCCCCGACTCACCGTAGCGCTGTCTCCCACCATCGTCGCCACTGTCGTGGCGACGATGGTGCTTTTTGCGACCTACCTCGGCACGGCCGCACCCGATCTCACCTTCTGGGACGCGTCCGAGTTCACGGCCGCGGCGCATACCTTCGGCATCCCGCATCCCCCTGGGACGCCACTCTGGGTGGCGATGGGCAAGGTGTCCACGCTGCTGTTCACCGGCACGTCGCCGGCCCGCATGGTGACCGTGCTGGCCGTGTGGTGTGCGGCAATGGCCGGTGGATTCGGCGCCTGGCTGGTAGCGCGTTGGGCCGGCGCGCGGGCCGGGGTGGTCTCGGCCGTCATGGCCGGCACGATGTACACGGTGTGGAGTCAGGCCACCGAGGCCGAGGTGTACGCTGCCGCGTTGCTGCTGGCGGTTGCCATGCTCGTGGCCGGCGAGTGGGCCGGCCGCAGTTCCGCGACCGGGGTCGACGTCGACGCCTCACGTCGAGGCTGGGCTCTGCTCGCGTTTCTGGCCGGGCTGGCTGTGCCCTTGCCCCTGAGCGCGCTGGTGGCGCTGCCGGCAGCGGTGGCGCTGGCGTGGAGCGGCCTGCGTCCGACCCGGCGCGACGTGGCCGTGTGGGCCGCGCTGCTGCTCCTGGGCATGTCGGCCGTGATGATCCTGCCGCTGCGGTCGCTGCATGATCCCGGCATGGACAGCGGCAATCCGGAATCGTGGCGCGCACTCTGGGCGGTGCTCCAGCGGGAGCAATACGAGGTGGCGGGGCTGCTGCCGCGTCGTGCCCCCTGGTGGTTGCAGATCGGCAATTTCGGTCAGTGGGCAGACTGGCAGGTGGCCTTTGGGCTGCACCCGCACCCCACGGCAGCCTGGCCGCGCACGCTGCTGACGCTGGCCTGGCTGTGGCTGGCGGTGCTGGGGCTTCGCAGTCTCTGGCGGCAGAACCTGCGGGTGGGACGCGCCATGCTGCTGCTGGTGCTGAGTGCCTCGCTTGGTGTGGTGGCCTGGCTCAACCTGCGCGCGGGGCCGAGTTTCGGAGTGGGTGTGCTCGCGGATGGCGCGCTGCACGAGGCGCGCGAGCGCGACTACTTCTTTGTGCTGGCGTTCTGGGCCTGGGGACTGCTGGCGGGTGTCGGACTGGCGTCACTGGCTGCCGCGCTGACCCGTCGCCTGCCGCGCGCCCTCACCGTGCTGCCGCTGACGTTGGCGCTTGTCCCGCTGCTGGCCAATCGCAGCGTGGCCGATCGCAGCCGCGAGCCGGTGGCCACGCTGCCGCGCAGCTATGCCCGCCTGTTGCTGGATGCCGTGCCCACCAACGGGGTGCTGTTCACCGCCGGGGACAACGACAGCTTTCCGCTGTGGTACCTGCAGCAGGTGGAGGACTACCGCAGTGACGTGTCCGTGGTGACCGTGCCGCTGCTCGGGGCCACCTGGTACCGCGAACAGCTGGCGGAGCGCGGTTTGCTGGACTCGGCCATGGTGCACACCTGGCCGGGACTCGCGCCAGCCCTGCAAATGGTGCATCACCGGGCGGAAGGACGGCGTCGGGCCGTACGCGTGAGCACCATGCTGTCGGCCAGGGATCGGGAGCGGGTCGCACCGCTCAAGGGCTGGCAGTGGGAGGGGCTGGTCTGGGCGCCGTCTGATGAATTGGCGGCGGGCGCGGTGGCCACGGACCTCACACGCTTGCGCCGCGCGGCCGAGCAGATGCCGCGATCGGTTCTGGCGCCTCTGCCACCCGGTTCGGACGAGGCAGCCCGCGCGGTTCAGCGCCTGCTGCGCTGTCTGGCGGAGCCGCCGGCCAACTTACTTGTGTCGGACTGCAGCGGCGCCTAACCTTATGTGCTATGCCAATTTCCGACCATGTCACCGTTGTTCGGGAAGCCGTGGCGGAGGCGCGTGAGCGCATCGCCGCGGCCCGCGCACGTGGTGGCCATGGGCAGGAGGTCACCCTGATCGCGGTGACCAAGACGCATGGCCCGGAGGCGGTTGAGGCGGCCTACGCGGCGGGCGTCGAGGATGTCGGCGAGAACCGTGTGCAGGAGGCCGAGCGCAAGATGGCGCAGGTCACGGTGCCGGTGCGCTGGCATCTCATCGGACACCTGCAGACCAACAAGGCCGCGCAGGTGCACCGCTTTCACCTGCTGCACAGTCTCGACCGAGACCGGCTCGCCAACGCCCTGCAGGAGGAGATGCGTCGCCGCGAGACCGTGCTCGACGTGCTGGTGCAGGTCAACGTGAGCGGTGAGGCGAGCAAGGGTGGCTATGAGCCCGCCGCCCTCCCGGCACTGGCCGACCGTCTGCACGAACTCCGGAACCTGCGCGTGCGCGGCGTGATGACGATGGCGCCGTTCGACGCGGAGGAGGCCACGCTTCGCCATGTGTTTGCGGGCGCGCGCGAGGCCCGCGCGGAACTGCAGCGCCGCGGACACGAGGCGCCCGTGCTGAGCATGGGCATGTCGGGCGATTTCGAGATCGCAGTGGAAGAAGGGGCCACGCACGTGCGCCTCGGGACCATGCTGTTCGGCCATCGCGGCTGACGCAGAACAGACGCACAGACGCGCCGAACCTGACGCACCACGGATCGTTCATGACCGACGACAGCTTCCAGGGATTCCACCTCACCGCACTCGACGCGCGGCGCTACGACTTTGGCAACGCGCTGCGTGGCTATGATCGCGCGCGGGTGGACCAGTTCCGCGAGCAGGTGGCCGAGGAACTCGAGCGCCTGACGCGGCAGAATCAGGATCTCGAAACCAAGGCGCGCAACTTTCACGAGCAGCTCAAGGCGTTTCGTGATCGCGAGAAGGCGCTCAATGAAGCACTGGTGAGCGCGCAGCAGTTGCGCGGCGAAATCCGGGAGCAGGCGGAGCGCGAAGCGCAGCTCATCGTGCGGGAGGCGCAGCAGGAGGCCGAACGTCAGCTGGCCGCCGTGCGCGAGGAAATGCGACGCGCGCAGGACGATCTGCAGCAGATCCTGCGCACCCGGCGCACGTTTCTCTCGCAGCTCAGGCATCAGCTCGAACGGCAGCTGTCGGAACTCAACGCCGCGGAGAACGAGGCCTTGCCGGAGTTTCCCACGCCGCGCACGCTGTCGGCCATGAATACCGGGCTCGGTGAGCCGCAGGTGGCGCGCGACATCCGCGAGATGCCACCCCGTCCGATGGCACCCACGCCGTCGTGGCTCGATGCTGTGGTGGAGGAGGAATCGTGAGTGGGACGCCGGTGCCGTCATCACGGCCGCAGTTGCAGTACACGCAGTCGCACCAGGCCGTCGGGCTGTCGCATCCGGCGCTCGGTCTGCACGCGCGTGAGCGCATCGAGGCCTGTGCTCAGGCCGTGCGCCAGCGCTTCGCGAAGCCGGTGGATGCCGCCATCATCCTTGGCACCGGCCTCGGCGCGCTGGCCGAGGAGATCGCGGTGGAGCAGGTCATCGAATACCATGAGCTGCCCAACTTCCCGTTGAGCACCGTGGAGTCGCACAAGGGGCGGCTGCTCTGCGGCACGCTGGGCGGCAAGACGGTGGTGGCGATGCAGGGGCGCTTTCACCGCTACGAGGGCTACACCCTGCAGCAGGTCACCTTTCCGGTGCGGGTGCTGCGGGCGCTTGGAGCGGAAACGCTCATCGTCAGCAACGCCTGCGGTGGCATGCATCCGCTGTGGGCGCCGGGTGACCTCATGCTCATTGCCGATCACATCAATCTGCTCGGCGACAATCCGCTCATCGGTCCCAACGACGACACACTCGGTCCACGCTTTCCGGACATGTCGGCGCCCTACGACGCGGGCCTCCGGCAGATGGCGCGTGAGGTGGCCGCTGCGCACGGTGTGCCGCTGCGCGAGGGCGTGTATGTGGCGGTGCAGGGACCCAATCTCGAGACGCGGGCGGAGTATCGCTTTCTGCGCGGCATTGGTGCCGACGTGGTGGGCATGAGCACCGTGCCGGAGGTCATCGTCGCGGTGCATGGCGGCATGAAGGTGCTGGGCCTGTCCATCATCACCGATCAGTGCCTGCCCGACGCGCTCGAGCCGGCCAACGTGGCGCAGATCATCGCCGTGGCGCGCGGCGCCGAGCCCAAACTTTCGGCCGTGGTGCAGGGCGTGCTGGCGCGTCTCTGAACGCGCGTCCCCGGTGCAGCCGGCGTCCGTGACGCCTCTTCCTTTCCGCTTCCTTCCGATTTCGACGTGACGCTGTATCCGCTGCTTCCCGACACCGCTGCTGATGCCCTCGAGCGTGGGCTGCTGGAGACCTGGGATGCCGAACAACTGTTCGAGCAGAGCCAGGCCGCCCGCGCCGGCGCGAAGCCCTTTGTGTTTTTCGAAGGGCCGCCCACGGCCAACGGACGTCCGGGCATTCACCACGTGTTCGCGCGCACGGTCAAGGACCTGTTCTGCCGGCATCGCGCCATGCAGGGCTACTACGTGCCGCGCAAGGCGGGCTGGGACACGCACGGCCTGCCGGTGGAAATCGAGGTGGAGAAGGAGCTGCAGCGCGAGGAGGCGGCGCGGCGCGGTGTGGACCCGTCGGAAATCGCGAAGCTGGGCGGCAAGCAGCTCATCGAGCAGGTGGGCGTGGCGGAGTTCAATCGTCGCTGCCGCGAGAGCGTGTGGAAGTATCGCGGCGAGTGGGAGAAGCTGTCGCACCGCACTGCCTACTGGCTGGACTACGAGCGTCCGTATGTGACCTACTCGCACGACTTCGTGGAGTCGGTGTGGTGGGCGCTGCGCACGCTGTACGACAAGAACCTGCTGGCGCGCGGGCACAAGATTCTGCCCTACTGCGCGCGCTGCGGCACGGCGTTGTCCAGTCACGAAGTGGCGCAGGGCTATGAAGATGTGGAGGACCCGAGCGTGTATGTGGCGCTCGACCTGCTCGACGCGGACGGCAACGCGCCGGCCATGCGTCGTCGCATCATCGTGTGGACCACCACGCCGTGGACGCTGGTGTCCAACACGGCACTGGCCGTGCATCCCGACCTCACCTACACGGAGCTGCGCAAGAAGACCGGCGCCGAGTGGACGATTGTGCTGGCCGAGGCCCGTGTGCCGGGCGTGCTCGGTGCCGACTGGGCCGACCGCTGGGACGTGGTGGGAACCATGGCTGGCCGCGAGTTGGTGGGCCGGCGTTATCGTCGCCCGCTGGATTGGGTGCCGTATCCCGACGAGGGCCAGCATGAAATCATCGTCGGTGAAGACTTCGTCTCGGCCGAGGACGGCTCGGGCGTGGTGCACATGGCGCCGGCGTTCGGTGCTGACGACTACGCGGCCGGTCAGCGCCACGGCCTTGCCTTCGTGCAGCCCGTCAACGCGCGTGGCGAGTTCAATGCCGAGGTGCCCGAGGTGGGCGGCGTGTTCGTCAAGAAGGCCGACGCGCGCATCCTCGAGGTGCTCAAGCAGCGCGACGTGTTGTGGAAGGCCAGCACCTTCGTGCACGCGTACCCGCACTGCTGGCGCTGCGGCACGCCGCTGCTGTACTACGCGCGCGGGTCGTGGTTCGTGCGCACCACGGCGCGCCGCGACGGACTGCTCTCACGCAACGCGGCGGTGAACTGGAATCCGGCCGAGATCGGATCGGGACGTTTTGGCGAGTGGCTGTCCAACAACGTGGACTGGGCCATCTCGCGTGATCGATACTGGGGCACGCCGCTCCCGGTGTGGATCAACGACGCCGACCCGTCGGAAGTGGAAGTCATCGGCAGCTATGCGGAACTGGCCGAGCGCATCGGTCGTCCGCTGCCCGAGGACTTTGATCCGCACAAGCCACACATCGACCAGTACACCTGGCCTGCGAAGAGCGGCACGGGCACGATGCGCCGTGTGCCCGAGGTCATCGACACCTGGTTCGATTCGGGTTCGATGCCCTTCGCGCAGTGGCACTATCCGTTCGAGAACCGCGACATGGTGGCCGCGCAGTATCCGGCAGACTTCATTGCCGAAGGCGTGGACCAGACCCGCGGCTGGTTCTATTCGCTGCTGGCCATTGCCACCGGCCTGGGCGATGCGCTGCCCAACAACAGCGATGAGCAGGCCGCGCCGTATCGCAGCGTGGTGGTGAACGACCTCGTGCTGGACGCGCAGGGGCAGAAGATGTCCAAGTCGCGCGGCAACGTGGTCAATCCCTGGGAAGTGCTGGAGCGCCATGGCGCGGACGCGGTGCGGCTGTTTCTGGTGGCGTCGAGCCAGGTGTGGGTGCCGCGGCGCTTCGACGAGAACGCCATTCGCGAAACAGCGGGGCGCTTCCTGCTCACGTTCCGCAATGTCTACAACGGCATCTTCGCGCAGTACGCCAACTTCGGCTGGCAGCCCAGCGCGGCCGACCCGGCGGTAGCCGAGCGTCCGGCGCTGGATCGTTGGATTCTGTCACGTCTCACGCGTGTGGAGCAGGACGTGGATGCGGCGCTGACGGCGTACGACGCCACGGCCGCGGCGCGTCGCGTCATGCAGTTCATGGACGATGACGTGTCCAAGTGGTACGTGCGACAGAGCCGCGCCCGGTTCTATGATGTCACCGGCGCGGACAACCGGGCGGCCTTCGCCACGCTGCACGAGGTGCTGACGGTGACCTGCCGTCTGCTGGCCCCGTTTGCGCCGTTCATGACGGACGCGGTGCACCGGGCCCTGACCGGAACTTCCGTGCATCTCGCGTCGTACACGCGGGAGACGCCCACACCGGTTGACGCGGCGCTCGAGGCTGCCATGGACGACATCCGGACCCTGGCGGGTCTGGGGCATGCGGCGCGTGACATTGCGGACGTGAAGGTGCGGCAACCCCTGCCGGCCATGCAGTGCGTGGTGCCGGGGGCGGTGGACCTCACGGCCACGCTGGGTGAGTTGCTGGCGGCCGAGCTCAACGTGCGGCGGGTCGAGTTCGTCACGTCCACCGACAACCTGGTGTCGCTGGAGGCCAAGGCCAACTTCCGGACGCTGGGCAAGAAGTTCGGCAAGGAAACGCCGGCGGTCGCGGCGGCCGTGGCAGCGATGCCGGCCGAGCTGCTGCGGGAGCTGGCGGCGGGGCAGGAGGTAACCATCGAGGTGGACGGCGTCCAGCGCTTGATTGCGCCCGAAGACGTCGCCATCATCCGGCGCGCCTCCGGCGCCGCGGTGGTGCAGGAACACCAGGGCTACGGGGTGGCGCTCGATCCCACCATTACTCCGGAGCTCCGTGCCGAGGGACTGGCGCGGGAAGTGATCAGTCGCGTGCAACGGCTCCGCAAGGAAAGCGGACTCGAGGTCAGCGACCGCATTGCCCTCGCCGTGGGTGGGGACGACGAGGTGTTGGCGGCGGTGGCGTCCCATCGGGCGCACATCGCGGGTGAGGTGCTTGCCGTGCGATTGCTGCTCGGTGAGGAGGCAGGAACGCCGTTCCCGACCGAGGGGAACGGCGGCATGTGGACCGCGCTGCAGTCGGCCGACGTCGATGGACGGACGGTGCGTCTGGCGCTTACCAAGGAAGGGTCGTGATGGCCGAGTCGAAAGCCGCGCCCGCCAAGGACGCGAAGAAGTCGAAGCCGATGCCCAAGAAGCAGCTGCAGTACTTCGAGAAGCGGCTGCTCGAGGAGCGCAAGCGGGTGCTCAAGGAGCTTGGCCATCACAGCGAGACGCTTGGCCCCAACGGAGAGGCCTCCGAGGGCGACAGCAGCGCGTACTCGTTCCACATGGCTGATCAGGGCACGGATGCCATGGAGCGCGAGAAGGCCTTCCTGTTCGCCTCCAAGGAAGGGCGCTTCCTGTGGCACATCGATCAGGCGCTGCGGCGGCTGTACAAGGCGCCGGAGACCTTCGGCAAGTGCCACCAGTGTGGCGAAGACATCGCGTTCGAGCGCCTCGATGCGCTGCCGAACGCGCGCTATTGCATCGCCTGCAAGCAGCGCGAGGAAGACTCCAAGAAGGGTTGACGTGAAGGCGATCATCGCGGTCCCCGTCTTCCTCGTCGTCGTCATCCTCGACTTCATCACGAAGGCGGTGGCCGTCGCGACGATGGTCACTGCCGGCGCGCCCCGTCCCGTGCTCGGGGACTGGGTGCGCTTTGCGCTGGTGTACAACCCGGGGGCCGCCTTTGGTCTGCATCTCGGGCCGTACTCGCGCTGGCTGTTCATGGCGCTGACGGCCGTGGCGCTGGTGGTGCTGTGGCGGCTCTACCGCAGCGCCAGCGATCAGGACGTGCCCAAGGTGCTGGCCATCGCGCTCGTGGCCTCCGGTGCGGTGGGCAACGTCATCGACCGCGTGCGTTCGGAGCTGGGCGTCGTGGACTTCATCGACGTGGGAATCGGCGCGCACCGCTGGCCCACATTCAATGTGGCCGACATGGCTGTGAGCACAGGCGCCATCCTGCTGGCGTGGGTGTTGTGGCAGGAAGAGCGCCGGGCCGAAGCGCTGCTGGCGGAGCAGAAGGCGTCGTCGTCCACGACGGGCGCGTCGTGAAGCCGCATCCGCGTGCCGCAGCCGCTTCGGCGGTGTTGAACGACGCGCCGGTGGCCTCGGCCACCTTGCGCTTCTGGCTGATCGTGGCCGTGTGTGTGGCTGCGGATTTTGTCACCAAGGCGCTGGCCGTCGAGCACCTCGTGCCGCGGCACATGCCGCACCGCATCATCGGCGATGTGCTGCGCTTCACGCTGGCGTACAACCCGGGCGCGGCGTTCGGCATGCACCTCGGCCCCGGCTCGCGCTGGATCTTTGCGGTGCTGAGCGTGGTGATCGTCGTGGTGCTGCTGCGGGCCACTGCCGATCTCACCCGTGTCTCGCGACTGGCCGCCTTTGGCGTGCCCGTGGTGGTGGGTGGCGCCATCGGCAACCTGCTCGATCGCGTGCGACTGCGTGAGGGTGTCGTGGACTTCATCGACATCGGTATTGGCAGCGTGCGGTTCTGGACCTTCAATGTGGCCGACACCTGCGTCACCATCGGCGCCGCCTGTCTGGTCATTGCCTTGTGGCAGCAGGACACGGCGCAGCAGAACATGGCGCATCCGGAGAGCGCGCCGTCGCCGTCTGCCGAAGCCGGTGACGCTGGCCATGGCCAGTCCTGATTCGCCGACGGGGCCAGCTGCAGACGCGGCCGCGCGCCGCTTCGACTTCGTGGTGGAGCAGGGTGGCGAGCGGCTGGACCTGCTGGTGGCACGGCAGGGCGATCTCTCGCGCACGCAGGCGGCCACGCTCATTGCCACCGGTCAGGTGGTGGTGAACGGCCGTCGTGAAAAGGCCTCGTATCGCGGCGAAATCGGTGACCGGGTCGAGGTCACCGTGCCGCCGCCGCCGGGCCGCGACATCGTGCCCGAGCAGATCCCCCTCGACATCGTGTTCGAGGACGAGCATCTGCTGGTGGTGGACAAGCCGGCCGGCATGGTGGTGCATCCGGCGCCGGGCAACTGGACCGGCACGCTGGTGAATGCGCTCATGGGCCGCGGCGAGCCGCTGGCCGAGGGGGGCGGCGAAGACCGCGCCGGGCTGGTGCACCGTCTCGACAAGGACACCTCGGGTCTGCTCGTGGTGGCCAAGACCGACGCCTCGCACCGCGTGCTCAGCTCGGCCCTGGCCGCGCGTCGCG
>JACVCT010000090.1 GCA_016741895.1 Gemmatimonadaceae bacterium
GTGCGCGGTGAGTGGGGCAGCGTGCCCTACCCGCTCGTCCCAGGCCACGAAATCGTCGGCCGCGTGGCGTCCGTCGGCAGCCACGTGACCCGCTTTCGGGAAGGCGACCTGGTCGGCGTCGGCTGCATGGTGGACAGTTGCCGCGACTGCGACCCGTGCCGGCGTGGGCTCGAGCAGTACTGCGAGAACGGCAACACGGGCACCTACGCGGGTATCGAGGCGCAGACGGGCCGTCCCACCCAAGGCGGCTACAGCACCCACATCGTGGTCGATCAGGACTTTGTCCTGCGCATCCCCGACGGGCTCGACCCGGCCCGCACCGCCCCCCTGCTCTGCGCGGGCATCACCACCTGGTCGCCACTCCGCGAGTGGAAGGTCGGTCCCGACAGCCGTGTCGCTGTCGTTGGACTCGGCGGACTGGGACACATGGCGGTGAAGCTGGCCCGGGCCCTTGGGGCGCACGTCGTGGTGCTCACCACCTCACCCGGCAAGGTGGCGGACGCACTCGCCCTCGGGGCCCATGAGGTGGTGCTCTCCGGTGACGCGGAGGCCATGCGTGCGCTCCGCAATTCGCTGCACCTCATCATCGACACGGTGGGTGCGCCGCACGACCTCAACGCCGAAATGCGGCTGCTCGGCCTCGACGGCACGCTGGTGCTGCTGGGCGGCTCGCCCGAGCCCCACCCCTCGCCCGGCGCCTTCACGTTCATCACCCGGCGCCGACGGCTGGCCGGCTCCCTCATCGGCGGCATTGCCGAGACGCAGGAGATGCTGGACTTCTGCGCCGCCCACGGGGTGATGGCGGACATCGAATCCATCCGGCCGGAGGACATCAACACGGCCTACGAGCGCATGCTGCGCAGCGATGTGAAGTACCGCTTCGTCATCGATCTCGAGCCGCTTCGCCACACCGCCTCCTGACCGGGGCACCGGGGCCGGCAGCATCCATCGCCCGATGGGTGCTGCCGACTTGTCCCTTGCGGCGTTACTGTATTCGGAATGGTCGCCCCGTTCCCTACCGAGTGGCCCGAGCCCGATACAGTGCTGGTCGTCGAGGACGACGACGCACTGCGCGAGTCGCTCGCGCATTCTCTCGCTTCAATCTGTCGGCAGTTGCGGACCGCCGGCACGGTGGCCGACGCGCTGCGCGAGTGCGCTGCAACCTCGCCCGACATCATTCTGCTCGACCTTGGACTGCCTGACGGTGACGGAGCCGAGTTGCTCGGTCGCCTCAGACAGATGACCGATGCCCCCATCATCGTGCTCTCCGGGCGGACGGACGAAGACCAGAAGGTGGCCCTGCTCGACGCAGGGGCCGATGACTTCCTCACCAAGCCCTGCTCCGTGGCCGAACTGCAGGCGCGCATCCGTGGTCAGTTCCGCCGCGTGCAGGTGTCGTCGGCGGCCCGTGCCTGGTCGCAGCTCTCCGTGGACGGCGTGGAGATCGATCTGCTGGCCCAGCGCGTGGTGCGCCACGGACAACCACAGCGCCTCACGCCCACCGAGTGGGCGCTGCTGCGCGCACTCATTCTCCATGCGGGTCGTCCGCTGTCTCCACGCCAGTTGTGGGACATTGTATGGGCCCGCGAGTTCGGTGATTTCGCCACCCATGTGCGCGTTCACATCACGCATCTGCGACGGAAGATTGAACCGGACCCGAGCATGCCCCGTCTGATCGTGACGGAGCCGGGAGTCGGTTATCGCTTCGCCGGCCCGCGCTGAGCACCTGATGCGCACGCCACTGCGCACGCGCTGGTCGGTGTGGGCGCTCTGGCTCGGGCTGTTCGTCGTCACCACCGTCGTACTGCAGCGCCTCGTCGAGGCGCCCGAGGTGCGCGTGGCACACGGCGTACTGGTGTACCTCGTCCTCATCATCGGGGCGAGTCGGCATGGCGGCCGCGCGCTGTCGGTCGTCATGGTCATCCTCGGCTACTTCGCCGTGGACTACTTCTACGTGCCGCCGCGCTTCACGCTGTTCTCAGCCCGCGGTCTCGACTGGTTCGTGCTGGCAGGCTTCGTGAGCACCGGCGTGCTCGTGTCGGAACTTCTAAGCAAGCTGCAGCGCGCGGCGCGCGAAGCCGAGGAGCGCACCGCCGAGGTGGAGCGCCTGTCCGCCGAACGTCTGCAACTCGAGCGCGACTCTGCGACGCTACGGGTCATGCAGGAGGCGGACCGTCTCAAGAACGCGCTCATCGACTCCATCGCGCACGACCTGCGCTCGCCGGTTGCGACGCTGGCATTGGTCTCCGATCCCGACGGCGGGTTCGCAAGCGATCAGGCACTCGAACGCGTGCGCGAAGAAACCCAGCGCCTCAACGAGTTTCTCGGCACGCTGCAGCGATTCGCGAGCGATGGAGGCGGGGCACCACTTCGCACCGAACCGCACGACGCGTTCGAGTTGATCCGCACGGCAGTGCGTACCGCCGAGGCGCGGTTGCAGGATCATCCCGTCCGCTCCACAGCCATTGCCGTGGCGCAGGCTGCCCGCCCGCCGCAAGGCCCCTTGGTGCAGTGTGATCACACGCTGGCCGTACACGCGCTCGGCAACCTGCTGCAGAATGCCGCGCGCTACTCACCGCCAGGCCAGCCCATTGACGTCTTCGTGGAGAGCGGCGCGAATGACGTGCAGATCGTGGTGGCCGACCGGGGGCCCGGCATCGCGCCGGAAGACGTGGGACGTCTGTTCTCGCCCATGAAACGGCGCCCCCAGCGCGGAGCGAACGCCATGGACTTGCTCTCGCCTCCCACCGTTCCGTCTTCCGACCCAAGTGATGCACGTCTTGGCATGGGACTCGCCATCACGCGCACCTTTGTCACGGCGCAGCGTGGGGCGCTGACTTACCGCGCCCGCAGTGGTGGTGGCTCTGAGTTCGTCGTGCGCCTGCCGCGCGCACCCATCACTTTACACAGTCCGCGAACAGGCGCTTCCTGACGGATTCCGGCGTCGCAATGTCCTCGTAGAACTCGCCGAAGTACTTGAGTGTGCTGCGCACCGTGGTGGGTGACAGCAATTGCCCCACAGCATCACTGTAGAGTGCCTCGATGGCGGGGCGCCGTTCCCGAAACAGGTCGAAGGCCGTCGCATAGGCCGGCTCATGATCGCAGAATCCGCGGAAGAGCCGAATGCGCACGTTCTTGATGGGCAGCTTGGGATCGACCCCGGCATACGCCGCATTGATCACGCCCGACATGTCGAAGTCGTAGGGCACCGGCACATTCTGCCCGTCGGGCATGGTGATGATCTCCACATTGTGCAACGTGCGCACGGCGATGTCGGTGTTGGCAATGAAGTACAGAAACGTGTGCATGAGGGCCGTGGGCCCCGGCATCAGGTCGTCGGCCGTGGCCCCTTGCCGGTCGAAGATCTTGCCGCCCAGCCGCTCGGCCAGGTGATCCGGATCCTCGATGATGAACGAATAGCGTGTGGTTTCGACCTTGCCGCTGGCGCTGTCGGCATAGGCAATGCGCAGCAGGCGCACCTTGAAGGACGCATCAGTGAGCACGCGGAGAATGCGATACAGCTGGGCCTCCTGCAGCACATACGACTCGTAGTTGTCCGCGTTGCGGCAGTACGTGACCAGCTTGGGACGCTCCAGATTGGCAAAGAGCGTCCCGTCGGCGGCCTTGTCGCCGAACCTGAGACGCAGAGGCGGGAAGTCGCAGTGATTGAGCCGCCACACGCCGCGGGTCCGCACCCGCAGCGGCACCTCCACCGGCTTGCCACCGGCATCCACATACCGAATGGTGGCGTTGCGCCACGGAGTGTCGTTGCCCTTGTCGCGTTTGATCTGCCGGAGATTGAGCGAGAGAGTCACGGACAGCGGCTCCTCGCTGCGAAAGAGCCGCGGGTTGGGCGGCTTGCGGGGACCGGCCTGACTGTCCGCCACCGCACCCTGTGCACGCACCGATACGGGACACAGCGGAGCGCAGAGCCAGCACGCGAGCGTGAGCGCCGCCCAGCGCGCGCGACGGGAGGCAACGCCGCCAATCACAGCAGGTCCGCTGACGAGAGTTTCGACGCGCCCGCCGCGCGCACCATGGACAGAAAGGCCTCAGGCTCCGTCTTCCGCCGCAGCTGCACCCGGTATTCGAGCACCGTGTCCACCTCACCCACATCGAGCGAGCCGAATCGCCAGTGCTTCGTGTACTCCGCCAATCGCGGCTCCAGCGCGCGCCTGAGCGCCACCGCATCGGTGGTCACGAGTCGCAGGGTGCGCTCCGGGGTCACCGCCGGGATCTCCCCGGTGTCCTGATTGACCCGCGCGCGACGAATGGCGCGCTCGGCCAGCCCCTCCAGTTGCTCCACCGTCATGTTGCGCAGCACTTCGTCGTCCATGCGCGCCACGAAGGTACCGGTGCGTGAAAGCTGCTTGGCGCGCTGCAGACGACGCTCGCCCATGCGTCCGTCCAACTCCATGGGCGCGCTGCCAAAGTCGGCCAGCCAGAGCGACAGCGCGAGCGCATTGAAGCCCACCGACAGCACGGCCGCCACTGGCAGGTTCACGGCCGAGGCGAGGCCGATGGCGGTGGCCAGGAACACGTAGACGGCGTCCTTGGAGTCGTCGAGCGAGTTGCGGAAGCGCACCGCGGCCACGATGCCGGCAAGACTGAACGCCAGCGCGAGCGAGTACTTGACCAGCAGCACGATGCCCGCCACCACTGTGGGCAGAATGACGAGCAACTGCACCACCGACTGCTGATAGCCGCGCTTGGCGCGCGTGAGCAGGAAGACCCAGGCCACGGGCAGCGACAGCAGCGCGGCCGCCAGCATGGCCACGCCAACCGTCACCGCCAGGGTGACCTCGTCGAGCGCCTGTTCCGGCCTCAGACTGGGCGCCTGCAGCGGATCACCCACGGTGGTGCCGCCCAGACCCAGCAGGGCTTCGAGCGAACTGGGCACCGAGCCGGTGCCATGCGGCAGTTGATGCCAGACCAGGGCGGAACCGCCGATGAGCAGCGCGTAGAACACCACGCAGCGCACGATCACCCGCGTCGTGGGGGTGGCCTTCCACAACACGCGGTTCACAGGGAGCTCCGGTCGGATGTCACGTCGGGCACGGCCAGGCGAAGTGGGGAAGGGGAGGTGACGTGCAGCAGCTTGGTATACGACACGCGACGCCCCCGCCACGGGAGTATCGCGTGCGCCCGGGCCCCGCGCCATGGGACCAGTGGCACCTGGCGAGGCCCAGCCGTGTAGCAGCAGGCATGAAGGCTGGCATATGCCTTGCCCCGTCCCCGGCGCGCCATCACATTCGCCGCATGCCGCGCCCCCTCGCATGGCCCGCGCCTGTGGCCGCTCTGCTGCTTGCCGTGCTGGTCGCCATCGGCTCGCCGCTTGCTTCGCTGGCCGCTCAACCATCGCGCCCACGGCTCGTGGTGCTGCTCACGGTGGACCAGTTCCGCGAGGACTATCTCGCGCGCTTCGGCCATCAGTTCACCGGGGGCCTCGCCCGCCTGCTCAATGGCGGCGCGCGCTTCTCCAACGCCCACCACGACCACGCCATCACCGAAACGGCGCCCGGTCATGCCACGCTGCTCTCGGGGCGCTTCCCGCGCTCCACCGGCATCATGATGAACAGCATCGGCGTGGAGGACGACGACGCTCCGCTCGTGGAAGGCGGCTATGGTCCCGGCGCGTCGCCACGGCGCTTTCAGGGCAGCACCCTCGTGGACTGGTTGCTCGACGCCGATCGCAACACGCGCGTGCTGTCGGTGTCCATGAAGGACCGCGGAGCCATCCTGCCCGTGGGCCGGGCCCGCACCAACGTGTACTGGTACTCCATCGACGGACGCTTTCTCACCAGTCGCTACTATCGCCGCGATCTGCCGGCCTGGGTGCGCGACTTCAATGCGCGCGGCAACGTGGCGCGGTATGCCGGACGCACTTGGGACCTGCTCCTGCCCGACAGCGCCTATCGCGAGCGCGACAGTGTCTCCATCGAGATGGGTGGGCGTCACTTCACGTTTCCGCATCGGCTCACGGACGATGTCATGGATGCGGGCAGTGACATCCGCATCACGCCCTTCATCGACGACATCACCGTGGATTTTGCGCTCGAGGGCGTCGAGGCCCTCGGGCTCGGCCGCGGACCGACCACCGACGTGCTGGCCGTATCGCTGTCGGCCACCGATGTCATCGGACACAACTACGGACCCGACTCGCGGGAGATTCACGATCAGGTGCTGCGCGTGGACCGCAGCATCGGCCGTTTTCTCGACTCCCTCTACACCCTGCGCGATTCGGCCAGCATCACGGTGGTGTTCACCTCCGATCACGGAGTGGGCAGCATTCCCGAACTGGCGCCGGACAGCGTGCAGCCCTTTCCGCGGCGCGTCAGCCTCAGACCGCTGTTGCGCGAGCTGCGCTCGGAACTCCGCGCGCGCGGCGTGGACACGCTGGCGGTGGCGCTCGATGTCAATCTGCTGCTGGCCAACCGCAATGCGTTCCGTACGGACGCGCAGCGGGATCAGATCATGGAGTGGTTCGCGGCCCGCGCACGCACGGTGCCCGGCGTCGCCCGCGTTGACCGTTTCAGCACGATGCTGCGCGACACCGTGAGCTCCGAGGTGGCGCGGCGGTGGGCCCATCAGTTTCCCTGGCCGTCCAACCTCGAGTTGGTGTTCACGCTCGACCAGCTCAGTACCTGGGGCGGCAACATTGCCTCGCACGGCTCGCCCTGGCCCTACGATTCCCAGGTGCCCATCATCTTTGCCGGCGCCGGCATTGTGCCCGGTCAGCACAGCCAGTTCGTGCGCACCGTGGACATTGCACCCACGCTGGCGCACTTGATCGGCGTCAGGGTGGGCGAAAGAATCGACGGGGTCCCTCTGCCGGTGTCCGGGGCGCGCGTCAACGCGCCCCAGTAGCGGCACCGGCCGGCTCAGGTCATCGCGTCGATTTCCCGCACGGCCATGCCCCCGCGGCTGCTGGCATGCGGGCAGGTGATGGCAATGGCCACCGCCTCCTCATAGTCGGCGGCGTCGATGATGAAGTAGCCCGACACCACCTCGCGCACCTCCGCGTACGGGCCATCCCGTACCACCACCTTGCCGCCCTCACTGCGAATCAGTTTGCCGCCCTCGTCGCGCAACTTCTCGCCGCCGCGCAGTTTTCCGCGGGCCGCGAGATCATCCGACCACGCGGTGTAACGCGCGATCAGGTCCTGAAAGTCGGCCGGTGAGTAATCGGCATATTCGCTCGGATCATCGGACAGGAGCAGCATGTACTTGGGCATCGGGCGCGTCCTCGGGAGCAGGTGGTGAGCGGAATGCCGGACCCTCTGTCTGGCCCCGCGTATGAGGATGACGCAGGGTCGCTGCCGGAATCGACATGGCCGGCTGACGTTGCGCCATGGGACCCCGCACGCTCGCCGCTTGCGCACCCGCGCGGTTTCCGGGACGCGGCGGCGCTGCTCACCTCCCGCCTGCTGGCGCGGCATGGCACGACCGATCTCGACCGCATCGAGGACGCGGTGCAGGAGGCCTTTGTCGCCGCCGCCCGCGCCTGGCCGCTGCGTGGCGAGCCCTCCCAGCCGCTGGCCTGGCTCTCGCGCGTCGCCGAACGGCGCTATCTCGACCTCGGACGGGCCACACGCCGCTGGGTGGAGGAAGACGACAGCGTGCCGGCAACCGAGTCTGACACCGGGCACGACGGCGTCTTCACGCACGCGGCCCACGACCCGCTGCCCCTGCTCTTCATGTGCTGCCACCCCTCGCTCAGCAGCGAGTCCCGGGTGGCCCTCACGCTCAAACAGGTGTCGCAGCTCAGTGTGCCTGAGATCGCACGACTGCTGGACGCGGAAGTGTCGACCGTGGCCCAGCGTCTCGTGCGGGCCAAACGCAGTCTGCAACGTGAGCGCAGCACGTTTGTGGTGCCCGGTGATGCCGAGTTGCCGGAGCGTCTCGAGGACGTGCTGCTCGTGTGCTACGCGCTCTTCACCGCCGGTCACCTCCCCACCGATGGCGATGCGCCGCTCGAGGCCAGCCGCTGCGTGGAGGCCCTGCGTCTGGTGGAGATGCTCAGGCGCTGGCCGCCCACCGCACGGCCGGCCACGCATGCGCTGGCCGCGCTCTGCTGGTTCACGATGGCCCGCATGCCGGCGCGCGTCGTGGGAGGGGCGCTGGTCCCACTCGATGCCCAGGATCGCACGCGCTGGGATCGTCGCTGCATCGCCCGCGGCATGGCGGCGCTGCGCGCGTCACTCACGGGCCCTGAGCTCACACGCTATCACGTGGAGGCGCATCTCGCCTCGCTGCACAGTCTCGCGCCCTCCTTCGCCGAGACGCCCTGGGAGGCAGTGGTCCGCGGCTACGACCAGCTGCTTGCCATCGCCCCCTCCCCGTCCGCCCGTCTCGCCCGTGCGGTGTCGCTGGCTCATGCCGGGCAGCATGCGTTGGCGGCGGACGCG
Source organism: Gemmatimonadaceae bacterium (assembly GCA_016741895.1). Lineage (GTDB taxonomy): Bacteria > Gemmatimonadota > Gemmatimonadetes > Gemmatimonadales > Gemmatimonadaceae > Gemmatimonas. The sequence goes on from JACVCT010000090.1 coordinate 8,409, forward strand.
CTGCGCGAAACGGCCCCACCCGACTCGCGCAACGGCCAGCGGGCGGAGTGGCATGCCAGTGCCGCCCTGCTGGCCCTGCTGCGCGGGGAGCCGGCGCAGGCCGTCGTCGCCTATGAGCAGGCCCTCGCGCTGAGCAGCGACGAGGGTGCGCAACCCGACGCCGTTCGCGCCTTCTGGCGTGAGCGACTCTCCGCCGCCCGGGGCCTAGCCTCCGCGGGCGACCGGACCACCTCCACCGTCCGTCCCCCGGTGAGCACATCGGACGGCCCATTCCTCTAGCTTAGCCGCATGCGCTCCGCCCCCACGCCCAGTCCGGTCCCCGCCTCGCCGTGGGGCAGCTGGTGGCTCATTTCGGGTGCCTGGTGGACGCTCAACGCCGTCACCCACGCGTCATCGCGTGCGTCGATGAACGGCGTGCCCTTTCTCGAAGCGGCAAAGTACGACAGCATCAGCGCCGCGCTGTGGGTGCCGTTCACCGTGCTCGCGTTCTGGTTGGCCGAGCGAGCGCCGGTGACGCGACACACCTGGACCCGGGCGGTGCCCCTGGTCCTCGGCTCCACGGCCCTTGTGGTGCTGGCGCGTGCGCTGTTTGTCATGGTGACCGATCCTGTCATCCACTGGTATCCGGCGCCGCCCGCGTTTCGCGAGGTGCTCATCACCTCCATCGCGAACAACTTCTTCCTCTTCCTGCTGTTCGTGGGCGCGGGACACGGGCTGGTCTACGCCCGACGCATGCGCGAGCGGGAGGAACTGCTTGCGCGCGCAGAGCTGCGTCATCTCAAGGCTCAGCTGCATCCGCACTTTCTCTTCAATACGCTCAACGCCATCGCGGCCTACGTGCGCGCCGAGCCGGATACGGCAGTGCAGATGATTGCCCGCCTCAGCACCCTGCTGCGACATGCGCTTCAGCGTGCCGGCACGCAGGAGGTCTCGCTGGAGGAGGAGCTCTCCATCGTGGCGGCCTATGTGGATATCGAACAACTGCGCTTCGACGATCGCCTGCGCGTGGTCTGGCAGGTGGCCCCCGATACGCTGGGTGCCACGGTGCCGCATCTGCTGCTGCAGCCCCTCGTGGAGAATGCCATCCGCCACGGGCTCGCCCCGCTCAGTCGCACGGGCACCGTGGAGATTCGCACCGAGCGGCGCGGTGCCTCGCTGCACCTGAGCGTGCGCGATGACGGGGTGGGCATGGACGCGGCACGCCATGCCGCATCGACACTGCCGTCCCCGATCGCACGGGATGATCTCACGGCATCGTCCGGTGTTGGTCTGCGCAATACGCAGGCGCGCCTGCAGCAGCTCTATGGCGATGCGCAGCGCCTGACCCTCGACGCGCGCGAGCCACAGGGGCTCGACGTGTCCATCATTCTGCCCTTTCGCCCGTTTGCACGGAGTTGATGCATGGCCCCGGCCAGTGGAGTGGCGGCTCCCACCCGCATTCCCGTTCTGATCGCTGATGACGAGGCACCCGCGCGCCTCGGCCTGCGCACCATGCTCGAGCGCCACGCGGATGTGCAGGTGGTGGGTGAGGCACGCAGTGGGCTCGAAGCCATCGGCGCCATCGAGAGCCTGCGCCCGGAACTTGTGTTCCTCGACGTGCAGATGCCCGATGGCGACGGCTTCGAGGTCATCCGCCAGGTGGGTGCCGAACGCATGCCGGTGGTGATCTTCTCCACCGCGTTCGACGAGCACGCACTGCGCGCCTTCGAGGCGCATGCGCTGGACTACCTGCTCAAGCCCTACGACCAGCTGCGCTTCGACGCGGCGCTGGACAAGGCCCGCGAGCGTCTGCAGCGCCGGGCCATCGACGAGCGGCTGCTGCACTTCCTCGAACGTGTGGATGAGCGCACCCGCTTCCTGCAACGCATCGTGGTGCGGCATGGCGCGCGCACCCAGTTCGTGCCGGTGTCGCAGGTGGACTACCTCGAGGCCGACGCCAACTATGTGCGCGTCTGGTCGGGCGACAAGCACTGGCTGGTGCGTGAAACCCTCAGCAACCTCGAGCGGCAGCTCGACCCCACGCGCTTTTTGCGCATTCATCGCTCGCTGGTGGTGCACGTCACGCGCATCGTTGAACTGGAATCGCTCTTCGCCGGCGAGTATGTCATCTCGCTCAGTACGGGCAAGAAGCTCACCAGCGGCCGCACGTATCGTGCGGCCATTCAGGCGGCGCTCGGCGTGTAGGGGGCGGCGGTCCACGGTTCACCGTGGCGCGACGCCACGTTCGTCACACGGACGTGGTTGATGGGAGTGTGCCGGCCAATTGTGTGCCCACAGCGCGGCCTTCTGCCGCAGGATGGACTTCACCGCACACACATTGGCACGGAGCGACACATGCCCATCACATCCCCACTGGCCCGCCGCAGTCTGCTGCTTGGTCTCGCCGCATTTGGCGTTGCCGCCTGCAGCGATGACGATTCTCCCGCACAGTCGTTCGTCGGGCCGGACTTCCAGAACGCCACGCCGTCGCCCTCGGTACCGGCGCTGTTCGCGCCCGGCGTCATCTCCATCGGCGACCGCGCGTGGCAGTGGCGCCTCACGCTCTCTCCGAACGGCAAGGAAGCCTACTTCGCGCGCAGCGCGCAGTTCTTCCCCTTCACCCGGCAGGCCACCATCTACCACACGCGGCTGCAGAACGACGGCAGCTGGAGCGCGCCGGTCGTGGCCTCCTTCTCGGGTCAGTACAGTGACATCGACCCCTTCATCTCGCCCGACAACCAGCGCCTCTACTTCTCGTCGGTGCGCCCGGTGAACGGGACCGCCCGGCAGGACATCGATCTCTGGTACGTCGAACGTCAGGGCGAGGGCTGGGGCACACCCGTGCATCTTGGTCCCGAGGTGAACGCGCCGGAGACGGACGAACTCTACGCCTCCGCCAGCGCCGACGGCACGCTGTACTTCGCCAGCGGCCCCTTCTTCCCGCAGCCCGGCAAGCACTTTGACATCTACAGCGCCGAGCGTCGCGGCAATGGCTTCGCGCCGCGTGTGGCCCTGCCGCTCACCGTCAACACGCAGCCGCAGGCGGGCGAAGCGAATCTGCAGGCTGCGTGGGATTTCAATCCGGAGATCTCCGTGGACGGCAAGACACTCGTCTTCACGTCACTGCGCCCCGGCGGCTTCGGGCTCGGTGACCTGTACGTGAGCAACCGACAGGGCGGAACCTGGAGTCAGGCCCGCAATCTCGGTCCGCTGGTCAACAGCGCCGACGACGAGTATCACCCCACGCTCTCACGCAACAAGCAGACACTGTGGTTCGTGCGCGCCAATCTCGGCAAGCAGTTGCGTGGCGACTTCTACCACGTGCGGACCTCGGCGCTCGATCTGCGCTGAGCTGAGCGCCTGACGCCGGCGTGAGGACGAACTTCGTGGTTCGTCCTCGCGCCGGCGCGATGCTCAGCGTCCCGCGTTGACCCGCGCGCTGAGTGCCGCGAACCGCTCGCCGGCCGCGCGCAGCGTTTCCTCGCGCTTGGCGAAGTGGAAGCGGATGAGATGACGCACCGGCTCACGGAAGAAGCTCGACCCCGGCACACCGGCCACGCCGACCTCCTTGATCAACCACTCGGAGGCCGCCGTGTCGTCGGCAAATCCCAGACTGCTGATGTCCACCATCACGTAATACGCGCCCTGCGGCTCCGTGAACGGCAGGCCCGTGTCGCGCAGAATGTCGAGAAACAGCGTGCGCTTGGCCGTGTAGAGCGCCGTGAGTTCCTCGTAATAGCTCGCCGGCAGATCCAGCGCGCCCACAGCGGCCTCCTGCAGCGGCGCGGCCGCTCCCACGGTGAGGAAGTCGTGCACCTTGCGCGCCTGGGCAATCACCGATGCCGGCGCATGCACGTAGCCCAGGCGCCAACCGGTGATGGAATAGGTCTTCGAGAGCGAGTTGCAGGTGATGGTGCGCTCGAACGCGCCCGGCAGCGTGTTGAAGTACACATGCTCGTGCGGCGCATACACGATGTGCTCGTAGGGCTCATCGGTGATGACCCAGGTGTCGTACTGCTCCGCGTAGCGCAGAATGGTGAGCAGTTCCTCGCGCGTGAACACCTTGCCGCTCGGGTTCGACGGATTGCAGACCACGATGGCCTTGGGACGCTGCGCAAAGGCCTTGGCGAGATCGTCTTCGTCGAAGCCAAAGCCGGGCGGATGCAGCGGCACATAAATGGGCTCGGCCCCCGACAGGATGGCGTCGGCGGCGTAGTTCTCGTAGAACGGCGAGAACACGATGACCTTGTCGCCCGGATTGCAGGCCGTCATCATGGCCACCATCATGGCTTCCGTACTGCCGCAGGTCACCACCAGATGCTGATCGGGATCCACGTCGAGCCCTGAGCAGCGCGTGATCTTGCGCGCGAGCGCCTCGCGAAAGCGGGGAGCCCCCCAGGTCACCGCGTACTGGTGAAAGGGGCCACTTGTGGCGCGCTCGAGCCCCTCCAGCAACACCTCCGGCGGATCGAAATCCGGGAAGCCCTGCGAGAGGTTGATGGCCCCGTACTGATTCGCGAGGCGCGTGGTGCCCCGGATGACGGACTCGGTGAAGATCGAAAGGCGGGAGGCGGTGGCAGGCATGGTCGGACGCTACCGCCGTGAACGACGGATTGCCAGCGCCAGTCCGACGCAGCCCAGCACGGCCACATCGATGGCGCCAAACACCACAGCCGCGGCGGTGGCCTTGGGCGACGTGTGCGGATGGGAGAATCCCACGAGCGCGCCGCCAACGGCGCAGGTGCCCAGCATCAGCAGCAGTCGATGCCCCGCCGCACGCGGCTGCCGCGGCAGATTGCGGGCTTCCTGTCCGCGCCAACGCCAGAGCAGGCCGCGGCGAACGATGTGCCGCCACATGTGCAGGGCCAGCAGTGCAAAGCCGATGGTGAGCCACAGTTGCAGCGCGTCGTGCAATGGCGCCTGGCCGCCGAAATGCGGCACCGGCGTGCGCAGAAACGGAAGATGCGGGACCAGCCAGCCGCTGTGGTTGCCGTGCGTGATGGCATCGAGCAGGACATGCGAGACGCCACCGATCCACGCGGAATACGCTGCGCGCCACCAGAGGCGCCATCCGCGTGGCGGCGCGAGCGCCGCCAGGTCATGCAGACGAAGCCAGCGATGATCACGCACGTACGGCAGCAGGGACGGGAGCAGCACCGCCGTGACCAGCCACGTCAGCACCAGGGTCACTGGCACCGTGAACCACAGCTGCGCGGAGAGGGTGTGGCTGAATTCCCAGTCATCGCGCATGCGTCCGATGAACTCGAAGTCCGGTGCCATGCTGCCGATGCAGAGGGCCAACCCGGAGAACCGGCCGGGCCAGCGCAGCTTGAGGGGCAGGACGAGGGCCTGGTGCGACAGCAGCGTTGCCGGCACGGAACACGCTCCGGAAAGAGACAGGGGATCGAATGCCTCTGAGCATGTGGGCCGGAGGTCCCGCGCCGGCCACGACCCCATCGCCAGCCGGTGTCATGCCGGCAACAACTTGGTGACAGGTGGCCGGGTGGAGTGTGGCGCGGCAGGGCATGGATCGTCCTACCCGTGGCCCGGGTTGTCACGCCGGGGCGCTGTGCCAATGTCCTCCTCCACCGATCCCTCGCGTGCCGCAACTCGACAAGCTGATTGCCCGCCTCGAATCCGGCGTGGCCTCTGCCATCGTGCTGGAGTCCGACTCACCCATCGCCATGCAGACGGCCATGGGCCTGCAGCAGTTCAGCTCCCAGGTGCTGTCGGCGTCTCAGGTGCTGGCCCTCATCAGTGAAGTGGCCGACACCGATGTGCGCCCGAGCATCCAGAGTGGCCGCGACATCCGCTTCACCTACCAGTTCAACGGCAAGCCCTGGCTGGCGCCGCAGCACACGGACGCCCCCGGAGTCCGCATCCACCTCCGCGCCCTGCAGGAGCGGGCCAACGTCGCCCAGCCCCCCGACCCCCTCCACACGCCCCCG
>JACVCT010000091.1 GCA_016741895.1 Gemmatimonadaceae bacterium
TCCCCCGCCGCCTCCAGCTTGACCGACTCCCGCGGCATGCCGTACACCACGCAGGTCTCTTCATTCTGCGCCACCGTGTACGCGCCCGCCTCACGCATGGCCAGCATGCCCTTGGCTCCGTCGGCGCCCATGCCGGTGAGAATGGCGCCCACCGCGTTGCGCCCGGCACTGCGCGCGACACTCTGAAAGAGCACATCCACGGCCGGCCGCTGGTGATGCACCTTGGGCCCGTCCTTTACGCGTGCCACCCAGCGCGCACCACTGGCCTGCACCACCAGATGTTTGCCCCCGGGTGCCACCAGGGCGAGCCCCGGCACGACATAGTCGCCGTCCCTGGCCTCCTGCACGCGCATCTGACACACGCTGTCCAGTCGCTTAGCAAAGGACGCCGTGAAATGCTCGGGCATGTGCTGCACGATGACCGTGCCTGGCGCATCGACGGGGAAGCGGCGCAGCACCACTTCGAGTGCCTGTGTGCCACCGGTTGACGCACCAAGTGCAATGAGCTTGTTGGTGGAGTCGATGGTGGCAATGGCCGGGCGCAGCACCGCCGGTGGCTCGGGTGCATCCACCCGCTTGCTGACGCGCGCGTGCGAGGCCGCGCGCACGGCCCGCGCGAGTTCCTCCGCCACGTCACCCGCCGCCAGCGACGAGCCGGGTTTGGCAATGACCTCCACCGCGCCGAGCGACAGCGCACGCAACGCCGTCTCGCTGTTCTGCGGTGTGAGCGAGCTGCACACCACCACCGGCAGGGGAAAGTGGCGCATGAGCTTGGACAGGAACGACAGGCCGTCCATGCGCGGCATTTCGATGTCGAGCGTGATCACATCGGGGCGCAGCTGCGCAATGCGCTCGCGCGCCACGTAGGGATCGGTGGCCGTGCCCACCACCTCGATGTCCTCGTGCTTCGACAGCGCATCGGTGAGGATGCGCCGCACGAGCGCCGAGTCGTCGACGACAAGCACGCGAATCACGCCGGGCCTGCGCCCGGGGATTGCGGCGCCCGTCGCGCCGGAGGGGGAGTCCCCTCGGGGAGAACCCCCGTTTGGGGAGGCCAGCAGAGTGCTCACGCGGTTGACGCGACTCCAGCGGTGTGAAAGAGATAGAGAACGGTTTCGGCGCGGCCGTCCTCGAGACCCACCTGCACCCGCGCCGAGGGCTCGTCCTCGTCTCGCGATGGCAGCTCACCGCCTTCATGCACCCGCGGCGCGCTGAGGTTGACCACCGCGTCGGCACCGGCAATGAGCGGCACCACATGGCCGCAGATCACGTTGGCCACCTCACCCAACGCATCCCGCTGCAGTGGCAGCTTCTCCGACTCTTCGGCGCCAAGCATGTTGGCGGTGATGGCCGGCAGGATGCCGTGCGAGGCGCGCACGACCAGGCGGCCGGTCAGGGGGCCGCGAAAGTCCACCGAGACCGCCACATCGAGTGGGGCCGCGGCCTGTTCGGGGGAGAGATCGAGCTCCGGAAAGAGGAGCGCGAGCTCCTCAAAAGTCGCTGTCGTCGCTCGCGACAGGGACTGAACCATAGTATTCGACATCGGTGACTCCGGTCATGCGCAGGATGGTCTCGCGCAGGGTCTCCGGCGCGAATGGCTTGCGAACGATCGACGCGCCCAGCTCCTGCAGCGCCTGCAATCGCGTTTCACTGCCTTCGGTCGACACCACAATGACCGGCAGCTGCTCCGTTTCGGGATTGGCGCGCAGACGCCGCAGCATCTCCTCGCCATTCATGACGGGCATGTTGATGTCGAGCAGCAGCAGGTCCACCCACTGCTCCTGCAGGATGAACAGCCCCTCCTCCCCGTTGCCGGCCTCGTGGACCGTGCCCAGCGGGAGGCCGCTCATCCTGAGCGTCCGGACGACCATCTGCCGCATCACGGCGCTGTCGTCCACCACCAGTACGTTGAATGCCATGTGTCGGTCCGCGTGTCAGAGCGTGCTTTCGGTGCCGTTGATCTTGAGCGTGACCTCACCGGTGGTCACGTCCACCCACATCGTGCGCGACGTCTGCACGCCGCCCGTGTCGTTCGCGTGAATCATCACGCCGTTCTTCCAGAGCAGCTTGCGCAGCGCAATCATGTTGCGCTTGCCGATCTGGAACCTGTCGTCTTCTTCGCGCGCGCCGGCATGGGCTCCGCCGGCCACCTTCACCTGCATGCGCTCCTTCCTGGCGCCCAGCTTGTAGCATTCCTTGAACAGCAGCGGCACGCCGCTGTCCACGAACATGGCGGGTTTGTCCGCCATCTTCGCCGGATCGATGGTCCCCGTGGGGAGCATCACATGCAGCATGCCGGCCACGCCGGCCACCGGGTCGTGCACCACAATGCCCAGGCAACTGCCGAGGGCATATGTGATAAGACGCTCACCCGGCACGTTCGATACCTTGAGGTCGGCCACACCGACCACCTTTTCCGTGGGACGCACGGGCGCGGCGGTCCCCATGGCTACTTCACGTAGACGGCGGGCTGCACGTACCGGAAGCGGTGCGTGAGACCGGTGAGACTCTCCGAGTGCCCGACGAACAGATGCCCACCGGGCCGCAGCAGGGCCCAGTAGCGCTCGACGAGCTGCTGCTGGGTGGCCTTGTCGAAGTAGATCATGACATTGCGGCACAGAATCGCATCGAAGGGCCCGCGCATGGGCCACTGCTCCATCAGGTTGAGCTTGGCGAAGTGCACCAGGCGGCGGAGGGCCGGCTGCGCCTCGTACACGGCGCGCCCCGTGGCCTCGCTGCGTTTGGCCCAGTACTTCTGCAGCCACGCGGCGGGGACGTCCTGCATCCCGTCCACCGGATACACGCCGGCCTTGGCCGTGGCGAGCACGCGATGCGAGATGTCGGTGGCGAGGATCTTCACGTCCCGCGCACTGCTGCCGCCAAACGTCTCCTGGCAGAGCATGGCCAGCGTGTAGGGCTCCTCCCCGCTCGAGCAGCCGGCGCTCCAGATGCGCACGGGGCCGTCGAGATGGGGGAACACCGCGTCACGCAGAAAATCGAAGTGCGTGGCCTCGCGCAGGAAGCTCGTCTTGTTCGTCGTCAGCGCGTCGATCATTTCCGCAAACTCGCGGCGCGACGGCTCCTGCTCGACGAACGTCAGATAGGCATCGAAATCGGACAACCCGAGTTTGCGCAGCCGCTTGGTGAGTCGTGCACGCACCAGGCCTTCCTTCCCCTCGCGCATGCGGATGCCCGCATGGTCGTGGAGAAGGCGCGTGATGCGCGCAAACTGCGTCGCCGTCAGTTCGCATTCGGCGAACAGGGCGCTGGTTCCGGGGGCAGTCATTGGACGGGACTACTGGGGCAGTCGCGCAGACATCGGGCAGCGTCATCGCTGCGTCGCATGTGGGGCGCTGACGACACCCGGCGACCGGAGCCGCCGGGTGTCAGGCGCAGCGAATCAGGCCGCCTGCTGCGCGGCCTGCAGGGCCTCGATTTCGCTCGTCGCCAGCACCTTGTCGATGTCGAGCAGCAGCTTCACGCGGCCACCCGCCTTGCCGATGCCCAGCAGGAACTCGGTGCGGATGCCGGCGCCGAAGCTCGGCGCATCCTCAATGTCGCCTTCGGCCACGGCCACGACTTCGCTCACCCGATCGACGACGATGCCCGTCTGGATGCCGCGCATCTGCACAACGATGATGCAGCTGTCCTCGGAGTCCTCGGCCGCCATGCCGAACTTGCGGCGCAGATCCGTGATGGGAATGACCTTGCCACGCAGGTTGATCACGCCGCGCACGAACTCCGGCATGCGGGGCACGCGCGTGATGGGCTGCAGGCCGATGATCTCGCTGACCTTGAGAATCTCGAGACCGTACTCCTCACCCGCGAGGAAGAACGTGAGATACTTGCCCGCGCGGGACTGGGTCAGGGTCGTGGAATCGTTGTGCGTGCTCATGGCTCGCTCGATGGGTTGAGTGGGTCGCCGGGTCGCGTGACCCGTTCAAAGGAGGTATCGGCGCCCCGTCGGCGGAGCTGCAGTACGTGTGACAGATGCGGGGTATTCGTGTGCAGATTGGCCCGCCGGCTGCGGCGCGGAGTCCGTGGCGCGCAGGCCGCGGGACTCAGGCCGCGGGACTCAGGCCGCCGCGCTGCGTGAAAGCGGCGCGCTCGTGTCGCTGCTCTGCGCCAGGGCCACGGTCTCGTTGACATCGAGGATGAGACCCACCCGGCCATCGCCGAGAATGGCGCCACCACTCACACCCGGCACCTTGCCGAGGCCGTCACCGATGGCCTTGGCCACCACCTGCTGCTGTCCGAGCAGGTCATCCACGAGCAGGGCGGTGCGCTTGTTGCCATCACCCACGATCATGAGCAGCCCCTCGAGCGGGCTTTCCACGGCATCCGGCACATCGAAGAGCCGGTGCAGGCGCACGACGGGCATCAGCTCGCCGCGCAGCAGCACCATCTCACCCTTGCCCACCACCGTGCTCAGCATGCTGGGCTCGGGGCGGAACGACATGTGGATGTGCGTGAGCGGGATGATGAAGCGCTCGCTGCCCACGCGCACCAGCATGCCATCGGTCACAGCCAGCGTGAGCGGCAGACGGATGGAGAAGGTGGTGCCCTTGCCTGGCGCCGAGGCGATGTCGATGCGGCCGCGGATGGCCTCGAGATTCCGGCGCACCACGTCCATGCCCACACCACGGCCGGAGATGTCCGTGATCTTCTCGGCCGTCGAGAAACCGGGCGCGAAGATGAGGTTGAACACGTCGCTGTCGGTCATGCCCTTGTCGGACTCGATCAGGCCCTTCTCGATGGCCTTCTTGACGATCTTGTCGCGATGCAGGCCGCGGCCGTCGTCGATGAGCTCGACCACCACGTTGCCGGATGCATGATAGGCGTGCAGGCGCACCTGGCCGAGGCCGTTCTTGCCATTGGCCGTGCGCTCGTGCGGCGGCTCCACGCCGTGGTCGACGGCGTTGCGCACCATGTGCACCAGCGGATCACCGAGGCGGTCCACCATGTTGCGATCGATCTCGACGTCGTCGCCTTCGGTGGTGAACTGCACGGTCTTGCCGGCCTTGGTGGCGGTATCGCGCACCACGCGCGCAAGCTTCTGGAAGGTCGGACGCAGGGGCACCATGCGCATGGACATGGAGAGGTCCTGCAGCTCGCGCACGATCTTGCCGGCGTGCGTGACCTTGCGCTGCAGTTCGTACTGCGTGCTGGCATCGATGGTCTCGTCACCCGCAATCATGGACTGCGCGATGACCAGCTCGCCGACCATGTCGATGAGGCGATCGAGGCGATCGGTGCGCACACGAATGGTGGCATCGGCATTCGACTCTCCCGCCTTGCGCGAGGCCGCCTGTCCGGACTCGGCGCGCGCGGAGGCCGTGCTGCCGCTGTCGGCGGACGCCGCGTCGGAGGGCGCCGGGAAGATGTCCTCGGCGGCCGGCGCGATGGCCAGCGTCACGCCGTTCGCGTCACGCGAGGGATCGTAGTTCGCGAGCGCGTGATGCAGCTCGTGATAGCCGGCCGGCAGGGGCAGGCGGCCGTCTCCCGACAGCGCCTTCTCCACCACATCCAGCAGGTCCTTCAGCATGTCCACCGAGCGCAGCGAGAGATCCGCGCAGCCCTGGGTGTAGGCGATTTCCTTGTCGCGCACACGGCTCAGCAGCGACTCCGCCTCGTGGGCGAATTCGGCGATGCGCGTGAGGCCGAGGAAGGCCGAGGTGCCCTTTACGGTGTGGAAGGCGCGGAAGACGGTGTTGACCGCCTCCTCGTCGCTCGGGTTCTCCTCGAGCTGCAGCAGGGCGGCTTCGGAGGCCGCGACACATTCGGTGCTTTCGGTGATGAAGTCCGGCAGCAGGTCGCGATCGGCATCGTCGGGCAGACGCTCGGTCTCGCTGTGGACGGGCGGCTGGGCCTTTGTAACAGCGGGAGCAGCCACGACGGCAGCCGCAACCGCAGCAGCCGGAACCACAGGAGCCTCAACCGCAGGAGGCGGGAGTACGGCTTCCGCCGCCCGGGCTTCCGCCACTGTGGCTTCTGCCGTTTGGGCTCCCGCTGTTTGCTGTTGCTTTGCGAGCGCCCCCGACGCCACCGCAATCGCCGTCGCCCCGTTGACCGTGCCCGCCAGCGCCTGCGCCACCGGCACCGCGCCCACCGCAGCCGGCGGGGTCGCCGCGTCGCAGATCTTCATGGCTTCTTCAATCGACTGCCCGACCTCGGCGAAGGCCGCCTGCACATCGGCCGCGGTGCCATTCACGATCGTGCCCAGGACGCGCGCGGCCTTGGCCACATGCGGTTGTGCGCGCAGCGGCACACGATTCTCGAAGGCGAGATCGGTGAGCGCATCACGCAGGACTGCGAGATCGGCGGTGTCGGTTGCCTCCAGCTGCATCAGCAGCGTGGCGGCATCATCGAGATTCAGTGGGGACACGGACGCTTGCCTGCAAAGGGGGCCGTGCCGACGTCCATTCGGACGCGGCGTCTCTGGTCACAGTATCGGTCGCGCCCCCGCACAGGTTTACCGTCCAATAACTGGACGGACCCCGTGCACAACGTGAACGGCCCGCACTCCGTGAGGAATGCGGGCCGTGTCACCCGGGCATGACCGGGGGGATCACGCCGCGGGGGCCTTCACTGCAGTGAAGATTTCGTCGGCCAGCGCCTGACGCCCTTCGGCGTTGCGCGTGGTCGCGTTCGGATCGAACGTGGCTTCATCCACCGCGTCCTTGCGCAGCGAGATGCGTCCCGTGTCCACGTTGTGGTCAAACAGGCGGGCCACATCGAGCAGACGCTGTTCCATGTCCACCAGCACCGAGGACGCATGCGCCAGCTGCTGGGACGTGATGTCCTGGAACTGCAGCGCGCCCATCATGAGGAACAGCTCGTCGCGCAGGTTGGCGCGAATGCCGGTGGCCTTCTCCCGATCAGGAGTCTCCGCCTGATCGATGGTGTCCAGTTCGTCCACCATCTGCGTCGCCCGGTCGCAGGCATCCATGATGTTGATCGCGGCGTCCTCGGTGGCCGAGGTGACTTCGCGGATCTTCTCGTGGGTGGTCTGCAGCCGCTCGAGCGCGGTCGTTTGCAGGGCCGCGCGGCTCTCCCGGAGACGGGCGAGCACATTCAGAATCTGCGCGTTGGCCTGCTCCAGAATGTTGGGCAAGTCCGAAAGCGAAATGGTGGGAGCTGGCGGCGGCGCGGCGTCGCGCGCGTCGTGCATACCGCTCAATTCCTGATCGACGAGGCGGAGCGCCGCCTCCGATTCGTACAGCACTTCATGGGCGCGGGGATTGGACATTGATCGGTCCTCAGGCGGCCGCAGCAGGCAGGAGCGCATCGATCTTCTCCTTGAGCACCTGCGGCGTGAAGGGCTTGACGATGTAGTTGTTGACGCCCGCTTCCATGGCCGTGAGGATGTCCTCCTTGACCGAGCGGGCCGTCACCATCAACACGGGCACCGAACGTCCATCGTCCCGCGAGCGCAGCACCTTGGTGAATTCGGTGCCGCTCATGTTCGGCATGTTCCAGTCGGTAATGACGAACGCGATGGACGAGTCGAACTTGGCCAGGGCTTCCTGACCGTCGCCGGCTTCGACGGTGTCGTTGTAGCCGATGCGCTGCAGCGAGTTGATGACGATGCGACGCATGGTCGCCGAGTCGTCCACGACGAGGAACTTCATAACCGCCAATCTCCTGGGGTCGCCGGAATCAAAAGGGGCGGCGTCAGAGGTCGCCGCGGGTCAGGATGCGTCGGGCCACCTGGTCCACCACATCCAGGGTGTTGTAGGCGCCCGAATAGACTTTCTGCCGAAGCTCGGCGATGCGCTCGGGATCGAGCGACTCGCGTGGCGCCGCGCTCATGCGCCGCGCTTCGTCCGAGATCTGGACCGAGTCCGACTTCACCGGCCGCGTGGCCGGCACCTGCTGGACTTCCTGGGCGGGACGCTGAACGGCCGGGGAGCTCGTCGGCGTGATGCGCAGAGAGTCGGTATAGCTGTTGATCTTCATAAGGGTTTCCTCCTCCTCACTGGGGACTATCGGCAGCGTCGGTCCGTAACTTTACCCTGAACCAGTTTTCCGTTGTGCGGAACGCGACGTCCCTGTCGCCCGACGAGGTCTCGACACCACCGGCCCGTCACCGCGATCGCGGGGAGCGGGCCGGCCACCGGATATCGAGGGTTGGCGGCGCCACGGTGGGCGCCCCCGGGTCCTGCTGGTACTGCACCGGGGCCCCGGTGGGCCACGGATGACCGGTCACCCCGGTCACGAGGTGCGCGGCCTGCAAGCGCAACTGCTCCACTTCATCGATCTCCAGCGCCGCCTCTTCGGCCGCCGCCGCGTCGAGTTCCTGCAGCTTTTCCTGCAACAGCTGTCCGAAGACGTCCGGATCGTGGGTCATGGTCGGATCTCCGTCTGCCTGGCCGCCCTCGAGAGAGGAGGAGGGTGGTCACGCAGGCTGAAGGCTCAGCGAAACCGATCCACGAGACGCGGGCCGTTCATCACGCCGTAGCCCACACTGGCCACCGACGTGCGCTGCACGGCGTCCAGCTCGGCGCGGATCTCTTCGGTCCGGCGGGCCACCTTGGCCGCGAGGTCGAGCGTCACCTGGTGCGAAGTGCTCACGGCAGAACAGACCTCGGCGATCAGCGCGTCCGCTTCATCCACCACACGTTCGGTGGCGGCATAGAGCAGACTGTCGGCGGTGGGCCGTTCCGTGCGCAGGATGAGCAGTTGCTCGGCCAGGTCCTGCAGCATCTCCTCACGCTGCTCGAGCAGGGCCAGCAGGCGGTGTTCGTCAGCCAGCGCCGTGGCAGCCGCCTCCCGCGCCAGCGCGTCGGCACCGGCGCAGAGGGCCAGCGCCTCGCGCGCGGCCTCCCGGCGACGCGAGGTCGCCGGACTGGCGTTGCGGGCGCTTTGCATGGCCAGCAGGGCCTGCTGAAAGTCGGGGCGCATCAGGCCGTCTTGAGCCGCTGCGCTGCCAGTTGCTGCGCCGCGCCGGTGAACCCGTCGCGCAACGCCGTGGCAATGTTGATGAGCTGCTTCATGACCTTGAGGTCGCCGCGGATCCCGACGTCCACCAGTTCGTAGAGCATGACCTGGTAGATCCCGGCGAGATCCACACCCAACTGCCCCCCCTTCTCCACGTCGAGCGTGGTGAGGAGCTCGGTCACCAGATCGCGGGCGCGGCGCAACGACACCACCCGCAATTCGATGTCCTTGCGCTCAATCGCGATGCGCGCGCGCTCGAGGTTCACGACCAGCTGTTCGAAGACGATGCAGAGCAACTTCTCGGGCGAGGCGGCGTGAATCTCCATCTCGCGGTAGTTCGCCTGCATGGTGCCGTATGACATGTGACGCGTGGCGGAAGCAAGGTGAAACGACGGTGGGCGAGCTGCCCTTCCCCTTCTAGTATCGGCTAGCGCTGTCCGCCCTGAAGTCCCTGTACACTGGCAATCAGGGAATTGCTCTGGGACTGCAGTCGGGACATCGCCTCTTCCATGCGCGTGTACTGCTCGATGAGACGCAGCCGACGGTCATCCAGACGGCGGGTCGCCAACAGTTCCCTGTCCTTCAGCGACGCGACGTTCTCAATGATGTTCCGGATGTTGACGCTGATCGCGCCCTCACCGAACCGCGTGGCGTTGTCGGTGGCGGTCACGAAGGCGGTGCCCAGTCCGCCGATGCCGAAGAGCGCCTCGATTTCGGCCGGCTTCTCCGAGTAGGCCTTCTTGAAGGTGTCTTCGTTGAAGGTCAGCTTGCCGGTGCGATCGAGCACCAGGCCCGCCAGTGTGGCGCTGGTGTAGGTGCCGTTGCCGGACACCTGGGTCCGCAGGGCGTCGGTGAAGGAGTTCATGACGCGGCGCAGCGATCCATCGGCGTACAGCGGCGCGTCAGGCACCCGCTGCTCGTCGAAGAAATCCTTGATGGCGTTGTAGCTGTCCACCAGCTTCTTGGCCGCGTCCACGGCGCCCTTCTCGTCGCGCGCCACCTCCACGTCGATGAAGGTGCCCGGCTCGGAGTTCTGCAGCGTGAGCGTGACGCCTGCAATCGCATCCGTGATGCTGTTGCTGGTGCGCGTGTACTCCTGGCCGTCCACCCGAATGACGGCATCACGGCCCTGCTGCGCTTCACGGGTGCGGCCCGCGACGGCGGTGCTGCTGGTGCCCAGTGTGGCGGTCGAACCATCCGCCTTGGTTACCGAGAGCGACAGGGACAGACGCGAGGTGCCGCCGGTGTCGTCCGTGAGACGGATGCGTCCATCGGGGCCAAGGCCGGCTGTGGCGGTGCGCGCGCCCGAGCCAAAGCCGCTCGTGGCATCGTTGATGCGATCGAGCAGGGTCTGCATGGTGTCACCGGGCTGGATGACCAGACCGTAGGTGACGGCCGTGCCGTCCCCGCGTGTGCCGCGGATATTGATGGCATCACCGGCCGCGAGACCTGCCGAGACGCCGTTCACCTTGAGGGCCGTGAGCGAGGTGGCCGAGGTGACGGCCGCATCCGCGCCGTCGGTGAACGCCGCCGACTGCACCGTCTGCCGGATGGAACCATAGGCGCCCGCCGCCATGCCCAGCGCGTCAATGACGGCCTGCGAATTGGCGTCGCCATCCACTGCCCGCACGTTGCCGTCGGTCACGAGGCGGTAGCGCGTTTCGTCGCCGTACTGTTCCTGTTCAACCGACGCCGAGCCACCGGCCGCATTGATCTTGGCGGCAATGGTGGCAATGGATTCGTTCTGGAGATCCGCCGTGATGACCACGTTGCCCACGCGAATGGTCGCGGGCGGTGGGGAGACCGCCAGCCCAAGCGCAGCCGCCGCCGCGACGGTGGCCGACGAAAGGGGCTTGGAGCGCGAATCAAGGAAGCCCAGCTCCCGCCCGAGCGCGCCCGTGCCATCAGTAACCGTGATACCCGTGGACCCCGCGGTGTTGGCCGTGAGCACGAGGCGACCGGCCGTGCCGCCTTCCGACACCACGGAAGCGGTGACGCCGGCATTCGCGGCATTGATCTTGTCCCGGATGCCGGCCAGTGAATCAGCGGCATCAAGGGTGATGTTTACGCCATTGACCGAGAAGGTCCCGGCGAGATTGCGGGCAGCCGAGGTGTCGGCCACCGACGCGCCGGAGAGCTTGGCCGTATCGGCCAGTTGCACCACTTCCACGCGATAGCGTCCCGGTGTGGCCGAGGCGCTGGCCGCCGCCGTCAGCAGACTGCGTCCGCTGGTGGCGCTGGTCGGGACGGTGGCCGCATAACCGCCAAATCCCGCCCGTCGGACACCGAGGGCGGCGCTGTTGAGCGTTTCGACGAGCGACTGCAGCTTGGTCCACGCGTCCTTCTGCTTGTTCCGGAGCGTGATCCGATCGGTGATCGGTGTGACCGTTCGGGCTTCCAGGGCCTTGATCGTCGTATCGACGATGTCGTTCCACTGAACGCCGCTGCTGAGTCCACCGAAATTGAGCGGGGTGGTCATGGTTTCTTCCTGGTGACGCGTAAGGCCCTGCTATGGCCAATCCCCGGGGCCGGCTGTTACGCCGACCCCGGGGTCCATCACGATTCAGTGCGTGTTTCCGCGATTAGCGGAGGATGCTGAGCACGCTCTGGGCACCCTGGTTCGCCTGCGACAGCATCGCCTGCGCCGCCTGCGTGAGGATGTTGTTCTTCGTGAAGTTGGCCATTTCCTCAGCCATGTCGACGTCACGGATGACCGACTCGGCTGCCTTCACATTCACGACCGCCGACTTGAGGTTCTGCACCGTGTAGTCGAGACGGTTCTGACCGGCACCGATCGCGGCCAGCGTGCTGTTGACCGTGTCGAGGTTCGAGTCCGCGTTGGCCACCGTGGTCGGGTTGGCCGTCGCGCCCAGCGTGGCGTTCACCGAGAACGTCGCGCCCGTGTCATCCACGGCGAGCGAAACGCTGGCGAACACGTTGGTGCCCTGGAACGTGGCGGCGCCGCGGATGCGGGTGATCTCGTCGGAGAGCGTCGAGACTTCCGTGGTCAGCGTCGACGACACCGAGGCGTTCTGACCCGAGGCCGCCTGCACGAGCAGTTCCTTCTGACGCTCGATGATGCGCTCGATGGTCTGGGCGGCACCTTCGGCGATCTGCAACATCGCGTTGCCCTGCTCGGCGTTGCTCGCCGCGGCCGAGAGACCACGGTGCTGCGCGCGCAGCTTGTTCGCGATGGCCAGACCGGCCGCGTCGTCAGCCGCACGGCTGATGCGCAGACCCGAGCTCAGCTTACGCATGCTGCTCTCGGTGGCCATGTTGTTCACGAACGCGTTGCGGGAAGCCGTGAGGGCGCCGACGTTGGTGTTAATCGAATTGCGTCTATCCGCGCGTAGGTCGATATCTGAGGAGTCCGTTCCTCTCCGGATCCGTCTATCGAATCGCGGTCGGTTTTCAGTGTCGTCCGAGGCCCGCAGAACTTGAGAGCGCTCCGCTTTTTTCCGGTTGTTCTGGCCCTTTCCCTCACACCGTCGGCACCGTCCTGCCGCCGGTGGCCCGGTCCATTACGCCAGTGGCCATGAGCACCGCGGCCGCCAGCCTACCGGAGCTCGCCGCGCAGTTGGCGGCAGGCGAATCGGCCATGAGCGCCGGCCGCCATCAGGACGCGGCGCGGGCCTTCGAGGCCGTATCGGACCTGCTGCCGCAGGACCTCGGCGTGGCCCGCCTGGCCGCCGTGGCCTGGCAGCTGGCAGGTCGCCGCGCGCGCGCTCGGGCGGTGCTGCAGCGATCCCTGACGGTGGCCAACCTTGACGCCACCACGGACACCGTGGCCTATGAGCTCGCAGCACTCTGTCTGGATGTGGGCGCACCCGCCGAGGCCCTGACCCTGCTGGACGTGGTGGCGCGCACTCGACCCGGGCATCCGGCGCTGCTTGGCGCCATGGCATCGGCCCATCGCGCGCTTGGCGCGCTGGATCAGGCGTGGCGACTGGCTGAGCAGGCAGTGGCCAAGGACAAGAAGAATCCGGCGCTGCTGCTGACGGCCGCGCAGGTGCGTCACGCCCAGCTGCGATTCGACGAGGCGCTGACCTGGCTCAAGAAGGCGGAAGCCGTGCGGCCACTGCATGGCCCGACCCGAATGCAGCGCGCCCTTACCCGGCTCATTCAGGGTCCCACCCGTCACGGCTGGGAGGACTTTGAGCACCGCGGGGTGCCCCCGCTTCCATCTGGTTGCAGCTGGTGGCGCGGCGAGGCGCTCGCGGGCCGCTCCATCCGCGTGCTCATGGAGCAGGGGGTGGGTGACCTCTTTCATTTTGTGCGCTTCGTGCCGCTGCTGGCCGAACGCGGTGCGGGCGAGGTCGTGCTCGAGGCGCCGGAATCCACGCTGTCCCTGTTGCAGGCCTCGGGACTTCCGGCGTTTGCCCCCGGAGCGGGGCCGGCCACCGAGCTCGCGGTGCCGCTGCTCTCCCTGCCGTTACGGTTGGGGACCGAGGGAGAGACCCTGGTCGGGCGGGTCCCCTATCTGCGGACCTCCCTCAATGAAGCACCTCACAAAACCTCGGGTGAGCCTCGACCGGCGGAAAATCGGCCGCTGCGCCTCGGTCTCATTCCCTCAGGCAACCCGGATTTTCTGGCCACCAAGCTCCGGGACCTCGACCAGTCGGCCCTGGCGGCACTGCTCGAGTTGTCCGATGTGCAGTGGACCTGGCTGCTGCCGGACAAGCCGCCAATCGCCGTTGATTCGCTGGATGTGCCGCATTTGTCTCACAACTGGCTTGATACAGCTCTTTTGATGTCGCAATTGGACGGGGTGGTTTCCGTGGACACGGGAGGGGCCCATCTGGCTGGGGCCCTTGGCCTTCCAACCCTGGTGCTGCTGCCCTTCACACCCGACTGGCGCTGGGGCCCATCCGGCGAGCGGTCGGCCTGGTACCCCTCAATGCGGCTGCTGCGGGAGTCCACACCCGTCAGCTGGCCAGAGGTTGTGGCGCGAGTTCCGGAGTTGCTGGCCTTGTGGCGCCGCGAGACCCTGTTTGCTTACGGCCCAACGACGGGGCGCTGAGCCCGCCGTTCCCCCATCACGCCGGTCTGCCGTGACGCCCTCCTCGCCCACCGCTCCCCCGTCTCCTGCGCCAGCCCCGTCGAACGGGCCGGGCCGAGTCAGCCTGATCATGGCCACCTTCCGGCGGCTGCACTGCCTGCCGG
>JACVCT010000092.1 GCA_016741895.1 Gemmatimonadaceae bacterium
GGGGTTCACCTATCGAGGGAACCCCCGCCGCCCGCCCTCTTACCCCCGGATCCTCTGATCCTCACACCTTCTGTTAAACCGACCCCAGCGGCCGAGCCAATCTCGCCGTAGCTTCGCCCTCGTGACCCTCCCATCCTCCCTCGACCATATCCGTCAGGCCCTCGGCCACCGCTTCGACATCGAGCGTGCCCTCGGCCAGGGCGGCATGGGGACCGTGTACCTCGCCCGCGACCGGCAACTCGACCGGCCCGTGGCGCTCAAGGTGCTGCCCGCCGAGTTCACGCAGCAGAACGATCTGCGCGAACGCTTCCTGCGCGAGACCCGAACGGCTGCGGCCTTCTCGCACCCGAACATCGTCCCGGTCTTCAGCATCGAGGATCACGGCGATGTGCTGGCCTACGCGATGGGCTTCGTGGAGGGCGAGACGCTGGCCGAACTGGTGGCGCGTGGCGGGCCGATGTCGGTGCGGGATGTGGTGCGCATGCTGCAGGACATCGGCTATGCGCTGGCCTATGCGCACGGACGCGGTGTGGTGCATCGGGACATCAAGCCCGACAACATCATGATCGAGCGCGCCACGGGACGTGCGCTGCTCATGGACTTTGGCATCTCGCGTTCGGTGCACTCGGCTCCTGTTGCCGCCGGCACGAACACGGCGCTCACGCGCGTGGGCGAAGTGGTGGGCACGCCCGAGTTCATGAGTCCCGAGCAGGCGGCAGGCGATGATCTTGACGGACGCAGCGACCTCTACTCGCTGGGGCTCACGGCCTGGTTCGCGCTCACCGGGCAGAGCGCCATGCTGGGCGAGAACACGCAGAAGGTGCTCGTCAAGCAGCTCACCGAAACCGTGCCGGCGGTGTCGCTGTTGCGTCCCGACGTACCCATGGCGCTGTCAGCCATCGTCGAGCGCTGTGTCGCCAAGGATCCCGCCGCCCGCTTTGCCTCGGCCGAGGCGTTGGTGGAGGCGCTTGATGCGGCGTCGCTGCGTGGTGCGGAGGTTCCGCTGCCCGTGCGTCTGCTGGCGCAGGATCTGAGTCAGGTGTCGATGATCGTGGGCTTCGTGGCCTTGCTGCTTCCGCTGGCCTTTTCGTTTCTGTCTGCGAGCGGGGCTGGCGATCTCGACGTGGTGCTGCCACTGGTACTGGTGGCGGCCATCGTCTGGGGGCGCGTGGCGCAGACGGTGCAGCAGGCACGTCGACTCTTCGAGCGCGGCTTCACGGTGGACGGTGTGCTGCACGGATTGCGCGGACTGCGCGCCGAGCGTGATGCGGAGCGTGCACAACTTCGGGCGGATCCGCAGGCTCGCGCGCGGCGCCGACGTCAGCAGCTGCTGTTTGTGAGCATGATCGTGGCGGCCGTGCTGCTGCGGCAATGGGTACTGATGGCGATGCGCACGGAGCTCAGACCGGGATGGTACGCCGTGTCCGCACCCGGCGTCATCATTCTCTATTCCGTGTACGTCATGGTGGGCATCAGCATCGTGGGGCTGCTGCGTTCACCGCTGCATCCGTCGCTGGGAGAGCGACTCTTTGGCTGGGTGTGGGGCGGATGGCCGGGTCGCCTGGTGCTCACGCTGTTGGCCGGTACGCGTGGGAGTGTGCAGACGCCCTCGCCGCGTGCGGTGGAGGCGGCGCGACCGGCCAGTGCGCTGGAGCAGCGGGTGGCGGCGCTGGAGGCCTGGCAGCGCAAGGTGTCCGGCTCCGGATCGGGTTGAATTCACGGGCATCGTTGAAAAAGAAGGTGTGAGGATTGGAGCAGCTGTCTTGAAAATCAAGCGAGCTGCGGGGCGGCCATGTGGTGGGAGGCATCCCACGGCATGGCCGTTCGGACGATCTGGTTGAGGATGGTGAGGAGTTTGTGCATGCAGGCGACGAGGGCGACCTTCTTGGGTTTGCCGTTGGCGAGGAGCCGCAGGTAGAAGGCCTTGATCCGCGCGTTGTAGCGCATCGCGACCAGCGCGCCCATGTAGAGCTTGGCGCGGACCGCCGCGCGGCCGCCGGCAATGCGGCGCGTGCCGCGGTAACGGCCCGAGTCGCGATTGAAGGGCGCGACGCCGACGAGCTTGCCGATCTGCTGGCGCGTCAGGTGCCCCAGTTCGGGCAGCCACCCGAGCAGAGCCTGCGCGATCATCGGGCCGACGCCCGGCACACTCTGGAGCAGCGCGCTCCGTGCGGCCCACACGGGATGCGCGGCGACCGCAGTGCCGATCTCGTCATCGGTATGCGCGAGTTGCTGCTGGAGAAACGCAATGGTGTGTTCCAGGCTCGTGCGCACGGCCGGCGCGTGGGCGGCCGGTTGCGTGAGGCGCTGCCGCTCGGCCTCAAGCATGAGGCGCAGTTGCTCGCGCCGCGCCACGAGGGCCTCAAGGGCGCGCGTCTCCGCATCCGCGAGCGGGCGCACCGGCGGCTGCATCAGCTCGGCAAAGTGCGCCAACACGTGCGCGTCGATGGCATCGGTCTTGGCCAACTGGCCCGTGCCCTTGGCGAAGTCGCGCACCTGCCGCGGATTGACCACGGACACCGGGAGGCCGGCCAACGATAGGGTGAGCACTACGAGCACTTCATAGCCGCCCGTGGCTTCCACCACGATCAACGTGGGCGGGTGTTCGCGCCACGTCGTGAGGAGCGGCTGCAGGCCGGCCGCACTATTGGCCACCGTTTCCAACGTGCCGGTCGGGCGCGCCGCCACGACCAACGTGTCTTTCGCGACATCAATGCCGATAAACATGACCCGGTCCGGTGAGAGGGCGCAGGAACGATCGGATCGGCAGACCCCACCTTGTATGCGGGCTCGCAGCGCGGCCCCGAGCAGCTGTACGGGCTTGCGGATCACCAGGGTGGGGCTCGAGCTCCAATACGGTGTGGTACACCGAGGATCAAACGAGCTACCCACCCACTCAGATCTATCGATCGATCAGGTCCCTGCTAGATACAAGGATCCGAGGATAAGAGGGCGGGCGGTGGGGACCAGTGAATGCACCGGTCCCCACCGCCCGCCTCTCCAATCCCCAGATCCTCTGATCCTCACACCTTCTGTTCAAACCCGGACCGCCCTTACTCCATCGCGAATTCCCGCGCGAACGCGACGTTGAACTGGAAGGTCTTGGCCTTGCTGCGCGTCTCCATGGCATCGGCGATGCGCTCGAGGCGCGCCGTGATGCCCATGATCTTCTCCTGCGCCTTCTTGCCGGCCTCGTTCAGTCCCTCGACCTTGTCGAGCGCCCAGAACTTGATGAGGTCTTCCACGATGCGGATGTATTCACGCGGCCCGTAGATGCCGGCGCGGCGGATGACATCAGCCATTTCGCGGAAATGCGGCATGTTCACACCCGGCATGTCGATGCTGGGCATGACGAGCGACGCCGAGATCATGGCGTTGCTGGGGTCACGATCGAGCACGCGCTGGAAGATTTCGCGGTAGAACACGTAGTGCCGCGCCTCTTCCTTGGCCACGTTGGACAGCACCGTGCCGATGAGCGGTTCGTATTCGCTGGCGATCTTGCCGGTGTTGGCGTGGCTCACCTGCGTGGCCCGCTCCTGCAGCGAGGTGTACACGAACACGCGGTACGGGTCCTTGTCCCACTGGGGCTCGAAACCGGCCTTGAGGTACTCGAACTGCATGCGCTCGAGCACCGGGTTGTCGAGAATGCGACTCTCGCGTGCATAATCGTGGAGGATGGCGCCGTGCCGGTCTTCCTCGGCCGTCCACAGGTTGTTCCACTTGGCCCAGAACGTGTCACCGCCCAGGTAGGTGGCCAGCAGACGATGGAAGTGCGGCAGCCCTTCCTCGGTGAGCGTATTGAGGGCGAGCGCGACGCGCGCCGGCATGGAGATGCCGCGGGCGCGCTCCCGGAGCTGCTTGGCGTGCAGATCGGGGTCCGTATCGGGTTCGGGCGCCAGCAGTTCGGACGGGAACCACAGGATGCGCTTGGCTTCGTGGGCGGCCATCAGCTGCTCGACGTCGGGCTCGAGGTCAGCGAGCACTTCCACCTTGGCCAGGATCTCTTGACTCGGTATGAACATGCGTTCCTGAAAGTGAGGGCACTGCGTCCCTGAAAGATACAGGGCCCGGGGGGGAGAAGCGACCGGGGCCGCTCCGGGGTTCCGGCTGGCCGCTACATTGAAAGGATGACCCCACCCAAGAACAAGCCGAAGTACGACACCAAGCGCGCCTGGGGGGAAGCCCGGGCGCTGATGTGGGCGCACCGACGCTCGGTCGGAATCGGCCTCGTGTTGATGTTGATCAGTCGGGCCAGTGGTTTTGTGTTGCCGTACTCGACGAAAATGGTGCTCGACGAGGTGCTGCCCTCGCGTGACGTCCGCCTGCTGGGCTGGATCGCGCTGGCCGGTCTGGGAGCCACGCTCGTGCAGGCGCTCACCGGCTTTGCGCTGTCGCAGGTGGTGAGCGTGGCGGCGCAGCAGGCCATCGCCAAGCTGCGTGAAGAAGTGCAGGGGCATCTCATCCGTCTGCCCGTGCGCTACTTCGACAGTACCAAGAGCGGTGTGCTGGTGTCACGGGTCATGACGGACCCCGAAGGCATCCGCAATCTCATCGGTACGGGGCTCATCCAGCTCACCGGCGGCATTCTGAGTGCGCTGGGCGCGTTTGGCGTCCTGCTCTATCTCAATTGGCGCATGACACTGGCGGCGGTCGTGCCGCTGGTGGCGTTCAGCGCCGGCATGAGCATCGCCTTCAAGCGCCTGCGGCCCATCTTCCGCGAGCGCAGCGTCATTCAGTCGGAAGTCACGGGCCGTCTCACCGAAACACTCGGTGGCATCCGGCTCATCAAGGTGTACACGGCCGAAGAGCGCGAGAAGGCGGTGTTTGGTGAAGGTGTGCAGCGTCTGTTCCGCAACATCGCCAAGACCATCACCGGCACCTCGCTCACCGGCACGCTGGGTTTTGCCGTGGTGGGCGTGATCGGTGTCATCACCATGTATCAGGGTGGCGCCGACGTGATTGCCGGCCGCATGACGCTCGGCAGTCTCATCACCTTCGTCATCTTCATTGCCATGGTCACGGCGCCGCTGGTGCAGGTGGCCAGCATCGGCACGCAAATCACCGAAGCGTTCGCGGGACTCGATCGCATTCGCGAACTGCGCGACATGGCCACCGAAGACCAGGAAGACGCCAGCAAGCAGGACGTGCCCTCGGTGGTGGGCCGCGTGGAGTTCGATGATGTGTCCTTCGAGTACGAACCAGGCGTGCCGGTGCTGCAGCATGTGAGCTTCGTGGCGCCGGCCGGCACCACCACGGCGCTGGTGGGCTCGAGCGGCAGCGGCAAGAGCACGCTCATTTCGCTCATCATGGCCTTCGCGCAGCCGCAGCAGGGGCGCATTCTGGTGGACGGCACGGCGGTCAGTGATCTCAAGCTGCGCGACTACCGCCGCCATCTGGGTGTGGTCATGCAGGACAACTTCCTCTTCGACGGCACGGTCAAGGACAACATCGCCTTCACCAAGCCGGGCGCCACCGACGAGGAAGTCATGGCCGTGGCCAAGATTGCCAACGCGCACGACTTCATCATGGGCTTCCCGCAGCAGTACGACACCATCGTGGGCGAGCGTGGTGTGAAGCTGTCGGGTGGGCAGCGCCAGCGTGTGGCCATCGCGCGCGCCATTCTCGCCGATCCGCGGGTGCTAATTCTCGACGAAGCCACCTCGAGTCTCGACTCCGAAAGCGAGCATCTCATCCAGGAAGGCCTGCGTCGTCTGCGCGCGGGGCGCACCACCTTCGTGATCGCGCATCGGCTCTCCACCATCACCAGCGCCGATCAGATTCTCGTGCTCGAGAAGGGGCAGATCGTGGAGCGGGGTTCACATCAGGAGCTGCTCGCGCTCGGCGGGCGCTACCGTGATCTGTACAACCGGCAGTATCAGCTCGAGCAGGATCAGTTCATCAATCCGGGTGAAGAGATCGCCGCAACGGGCTGACTCCTGCCGTTTCAGCAGGAATTGGTCCAGCTCGTCCCCACCGCGTGTCGGAACTGATTAGGTTTATGGTTTACCCGAATCAGGACCCGAGTGACCGCCACGACGACATTTACCTCCCTGCAGCTTGATCCGAGTCTGCTGCAGGGCTTGAAGGATCTGGGCTTTGCCCGCCCCACGCCCATTCAGGGCGAGGCCATTCCGCCGGCCCTGCAGGGCAAGGACGTGCTCGCCTGCGCCATGACTGGCAGCGGCAAGACCTACGCCTTCCTCCTGCCCATTCTGCATCAGCTGCTCACGCGCAAGCGCGGCAAGACCCGCGCGCTCGTACTCACGCCCACGCGTGAGCTGGCCGCACAGATTCTCGAGAGCTTCAACGACATCGCCACCCACACCCCGCTCACCGGCGCCGCCGTGTTCGGTGGTGTGGGCATGGGCCCGCAGGAACACGCCTTCCGCAGCGGCGTGGACGTGCTCATCGCCACGCCCGGCCGTCTGCTCGATCACTTCCGGCAGCCCTACGCCAAGCTCGACGAGCTCGAGTTCCTCGTGCTCGACGAAGCCGATCGCATGCTCGACATGGGCTTCCTGCCCGAGATCAAGCGCATCCTGCGGCACCTGCCCAACACCAAGCGCCAGACGCTGTTCTTCAGTGCCACCATGCCGGCGCCCATCGCGGCGCTGTCGCAGGAAATGCTGAACAAGCCGGTCACGCTGAACCTCCAGCGACAGGCCGCGCCGGCCAAGGGCATCACGCAGGCCGTGTATCCCGTGTCGCAGGACCTCAAGAGCGCGCTGCTCGTGGCCCTGCTCAAGCGCGGCGACATGCCACAGGCGCTGGTGTTCACCCGCACCAAGCATCGCGCCAACCGTTTGGCGTCGCAGCTGGTGACGGCGGGCATCAAGGCCGAGCGCATTCACGGCAATCGCTCGCAGTCGCAGCGCACGCAGGCGCTGGCCGGCTTCAAGGATGGCACCTATCAGGTGCTGGTGGCTACCGACATTGCGGCGCGTGGCATTGACGTGGAAGCGCTGGGCCACGTGGTCAACTTCGACGTGCCGGTGGCGTCGGAAGACTACATCCATCGCGTGGGCCGTACGGCGCGTGCCGAGGCCACGGGTGAGGCCTTCACCTTCGTGAGCCCGGAAGAAGAGGACGAACTCAAGGCCATCGAGCGCGCGATCAAGAAGCAGTTGCCGCGCGTGACGGTGCCCGACTTCGACTACACCGCGCGTCCGCAGGCCAAGCTCGAAGTGCCGCTGGCCGAGCGCATTGCCGAGATCCGCAAGAAGAAGGCGGAAGATCGTGCGCGCGCGGCCGCGAAGGTGGCGCGTCGTGAAGCGGTGCAGAAGGAAGAGGCGGAGCGTCGCGCATCCAAGGACGCGCGCAAGCCAGCCGGACGCAGTGGACCGCCGCGCGAGCGCGGGCCGCGTGCGGAAGGCGGCAGTGCGTCGGGTGGACGACCGACCAGCGGCCGTCCCGCGGGTGGTGGTTCGTCGGGTGGTCGGTCGTCCGGCGGTTCGTCGTCGAGTGGCCGCTCCTCGAGTGGTCGTTCGTCGAGCGGTCGCCCGTCCAGTGGTCGTCCATCTGGCGGTCGCACGTCGGCCCCGCGTGGTGACAGCCCGTACAAGGCGTAAGTCGGTCGGCGCGCCATGACGGGCGCCGGGTCTGACGCGCGCCATGATGCGCGCTACCCGGTGCCGGTTGGCCGGCATCGGGTGGAGTCCGTCATCGATCGCAGTCGCTTCATCTGCACCATCGAACGGGTGCGCACGGTGGAGGAGGCGCAGGCCTTCATTCGCGCCATGAATGCGGAGTTTGCCGACGCCACGCACAACTGCTGGGCCTATGTGGTGGGCGCGCCCGGCAGCACCGATCGCATTGGTTTGAGTGACGACGGCGAGCCGCACGGCACGGCCGGGCGTCCCATGCTCACCGTGCTGCAGCACTGCGGTGTCGGCGAAACTGCCGCCGTGGTCACGCGCTACTACGGCGGCGTCAAGCTGGGCACGGGCGGTCTGGTGAAGGCCTATGGTGGCGCGGTGCAGGAGGCGCTGGCCACGCTGCCCACCGAGGAACGCGTCGACACGGTCACGGTGACCTTTGCCGTGGGCTACATGCACGTGGGCGCGGTGCAGCAACTGCTGCCCGAGGTCAACGCCGAAGTGCTGCAGCAGGACTTTGGTGTGGAGGCGCAGTTTGTGCTGCGGCTGCCGCGGGTGGACCTGCCCGTGCTCAGCAACCACATTGGCAATCTCACGCGCGGCGCGGTGCAGCCGCGTGAAGTGAACGCTGAATCACCGACGTGACTCGTTCGCGTCGCGGAGCACACGCATGAGCATGACCGTTGCGCAGGCCAACGCTCGCGCCGAGGGCCACTTCCCCGGCCACCTCGGTATTCACTTCACACGCGTTGAGTATGGTCGTGTGGATGGTCGCATGGCCGTGCGCGCCGAGTTCATGGCGCCCAACGGCTATCTGCATGCCGGGTCGGTGGTGACACTTGCGGACACCTGCGCCGGCTTCGGCTGCAACGCCTCACTGCCCGAGGGCGCGGCAGGCTACACCACCGTCGAGCTCAAGTCCAACTTCCTGGGCACCGCGCGCGAGGGCACGCTGACCTGCACGGCCACGCTGGTGCATGGCGGGCGCAGCACCCAGGTGTGGGACGCCACGGTAACACACGCTGAAACGGGCAGGACGCTGGCGCTGTTTCGCTGCACGCAGATGATTCTGCGCTAGGGGCTCAACTCAAACCCTCGATCGTCCCGTCTGGCCGAAGCCGCATACCCTCCGCCGCCGGCACCTTGGCCAGACCCGGCATGGTCATGATGTCGCCGCACTTGGCCACCACAAAACCCGCACCCGCCGATCCGTACACCTCGTTGACCGTGATGCGGAAACCCGTGGGCACGTTGAGCTTCGTGGGATCGTCGGTGAGCGAGTACTGGGTCTTGGCCATGCACACCGGCGTGTTGGCCATGCCGTTGGCCTCCAGCCAGTCGATGGCCTTGTCGGCTGCGGGCGAGAAGTCCACGCCGTCGGCGCCATACACCTTCTGCGCCACCGTGCGCACCTTGTCGCGAATGGGCAGCGCGGTGTCGTAGAGCGGTGCGTACTTCGCGCTGCGGCCATCCAGCACCGTGAGCACCTCGCGCGCCAACTGCTCGCCACCCGCGCCACCCTCGGCCCACACGTCGCAGAGGGCCACCGGCACGCCGAGTCCCTCCACGTATTCGCGCACCATGCGCAGCTCGGCGTCGGTGTCGGACAGCCGGCGGTTGATGGCCACCACCACCGGCACGCCGAACTGCTGCACGTTGCGCACGTGATGCGCCACATGCGGCAGGCCGCGTTCCAGCGCCGCCACGTTCTCCTCGCTCAACTGCGTCTTGGGCACACCGCCCTGCATCTTGAGGGAGCGCACCGTGGCCACCAGCACGGCGGCTTCCGGGTTGAGTCCACCAAAGCGGCACTTGATGTCGAAGAACTTCTCGGCGCCCAGATCGCTGCCAAAGCCCGCCTCGGTGACCACGATGTCACCCAACGCGAGCCCGGCACGTGTGGCCACCAGCGAATTGCAGCCGTGCGCGATGTTGCCGAACGGGCCGCAGTGCAGAATGGCCGGACCACCTTCGAGTGTCTGCACGAGGTTGGGGCGCAGCGCATCCTTGAGCAGCAGCGACATGGCACCGGTGGCCTTGAGATCGCGCGCCCGCACGGGCGCCTTGTCCTTGCCGCCCGTCGTGCCCACCACGATCTCGCCCAGCCGCCGCTCGAGATCCTCGCGGCTGCTCGCCAGCGCGAGGATGGCCATGATCTCGCTGGCGGGAATGATGACCCAGCGCTCCTCGCGCATGGTGCCATTGCCCGCGCCCACGCCAATGATGGCGCTGCGCAGCGCGCGGTCGTTCATGTCGATGGTGCGCGGCCAGGTCACGGCCTTGGGGTTGAGACCCAGCGCGTTGCCGTGATAGAACTGGTTGTCCAGCATGGCCGAGAGCAGCGCATGGGCGCTGGCAATGGCATGGAAGTCGCCGGTGAAATGCAGGTTGATGTCATCCATGGGCAGCACCTGCGAGTAGCCGCCACCGGCCGCACCGCCCTTGACGCCGAACACGGGCCCGAGACTGGGCTCGCGCATGCACAGCACCGCATTGTGTCCCAGTCGGCGGAACGCCTGCGACAGCCCCACGCTCACCGTGCTCTTGCCTTCACCGGCCGGCGTGGGGTTGATGGCCGTGACCAGCACCAGACGCCCCTTGGCCGGCTGCGAGGCCAACTCCAGCGGCAGCTTGGCCTTGTACTTCCCGTACAGGTCGATGTCGTCTTCCCCGAGCCCCAGCTCGGCGGCGACATCGCGGATGTGGCGCATGGTGGCCTGCTGGGCGATCTCGATGTCGGAAGGCACGACCTTGTGTGGTGCTGTCATGGCGGGAGTTGGCGTCCGAGTGCAAGTTCAGGGGATATGTACCGCCCTCCCCTCGTCGATACCGTTGCCGGTGATTGTGCCTCCGCACCCGGCTTTGCACAACAGGCCCCCGCAAACCGGGTGGTCACATGATCATTGCACTGTTCGGCGCCTCCGGGCGCCTCGGACAGTGTGTCATCGAGGCGGCCACCGAGGCCGGCCACACGCTCCGACTGCATTACCGCGCCAAGCCCGCCGAGGACGTGCCCGAGTTCAGCACCGTGGTGGTGGGGCGCCTGGATGACCCCACGGCTGTGCGGGAGGTGCTGCGCGGCTCCGACGCGGCGGTCGTGGTGCTGGGGCACAAGCCCGACGCCCGCGTGCCGTACATTGCCGACGCCACGAAGCTCATCGTCAACACCATGAAGACGCTGGAGCAATCGCGTCTGCTGGTCGTGACCGGTGCCATGATCGGTGAACAGACCGGCGCCGTGGGGTTCGGCATGCGACTGCTGGGCATGGCCACCCGCTCACGCAGCGCCGACGGCATGATGGAAGACCGCGACGAACAGGAGCGACGCGTGAAGGCCAGTCGTCTCGACGGCTGGACGGTCATCAAGCCGCCGCGCCTGTCCGACGGACCGGCCACCGACGTGGACGCGGGCGCCACGCAGGGTGTGGGCCTGCGCAGCTCGGTGTCCCGCAAGGCACTCGCGCGGTTCATTGTGAAGGAACTCGAAGCGCCGCAGTTCAAGCAGCAGGTGGCCTACGTGGCCGGCCGCTGAGCCCTCGTTGCTGGTTCGATTCACCCTCCGCCTCACCAACTCATGTCTGACGTACGCAAGCATGTCTGGGACGACATGCCCATCGAGGAACTCACGCCCGACATCGGCCGTCGCCTCATCTGGTCCGAGCAGCAGATGCTCGCGCACGTGTACCTCAAGAAGGGCGCCATCGTGCCCGCGCACGATCATGTGAACGAGCAGTTCACCTATGTCGTGAACGGCTGGCTGCGCTTCTGGGTGGGTGAGCACGCCGATCATCCGGGCAGCGAGTATATCGATATCAAGTCGGGCGAAGTGCTCGTCATTCCCAGTCATGTGCGCCACCGCGCCGAAGCCATGGAAGACACGCTCGACGTGGACATCTTCAATCCGCCGCGTCAGGACTGGATCAACAAGGAAGACAGCTATCTGCGTACGGGGCTGCCCATGGGCAACGTCCCCGAAGGATCGCAGGGCGCGCGCTGATGGATCTGGGCATCAGGGGGCGTGTGGCGCTGGTGTGCGGCGCCAGTCGCGGCATCGCCTACGCCACGGCGGAGGAACTGGCGCGTGAAGGCTGCGATCTCTTCATCTGCTCACGCGACGCGGCGTCGCTGAACACGGCGGCCGGCAAGTTGCGCGCGCTGGGTGTGCGTGTGGAGCAGCAGGTGGCCGACCTGGCCACGGCCGAGGGCATTGCGCAGGTGGGGGCCGCGGTGGGGCAGAGCTTCGGCCGCGTGGACATTCTCGTGTGCAACACCGGCGGCCCGCCAACGGGCGCTCCGCTGGCGCACGACTGGGCCGCGTGGACCAAGGCCAGCGAACTCCTGCTGCGCAGCGTGGTGGAGCTCACGCGCGCCTTCGTGCCGGGCATGCAGGAGCGAA
This sequence comes from Gemmatimonadaceae bacterium, assembly GCA_016741895.1. GTDB lineage: Bacteria > Gemmatimonadota > Gemmatimonadetes > Gemmatimonadales > Gemmatimonadaceae > Gemmatimonas. Next base: position 11,992 of record JACVCT010000092.1, read on the forward strand.
AGTGGGGACGGGTGGTGACGATCACGTCACTGGCCGTGAAACGCCCGCAACCGGCGCTGGTGCTGAGCAACAGCCTGCGCGCAGCCGTGACCGGTTATCTGCGCACGCTGGCCAACGACGTGGGCAAGGACGGCGTGACCGTGAACACGGTGCTGCCGGGCTTCACCGCCACCGAACGACTGGATGCGCTGGCCGAGGCCAACAGCAGCCGCACCGGGCAGTCGCGTGAGGCCATCTTCAGCGGCTGGGCCGCGGAATCGCCGCTCGGACGCATCGGACGCCCCGAGGAGTTGGCGGCCGTGATAGCTTTCCTCTGTTCGGATCGTGCGGGGTTCATGACGGGGCAGGCGATTCTCGCCGACGGCGGCGCCATCAACGCCCTGCTCTGACCTCGTGTCGCAGTCGCATCACCATCAGCAGCGATTCCCATGAGCCGCATCACCGAGACGCAGTGGATCTGGCGCGATGGCCAGTTCATCCCTTGGGCCGACGCCACCGTGCACGTGTTGGCCCACTCCGTGCAGTTCGGCTCGTCGGCCTTCGAGGGCATCCGGGCGTACAACACGCCCAAGGGCCCGGCCATCTTCCGTCTGCGTGAACACCTCGAGCGTCTGTACCACTCCTGCCGCATCTATCGCATGGACATTCCGTTCAGCATGGATCAGCTGGTGGAGGCCTCGCGCGAGCTGGTCGTGCGCAACGGACTCGAGTCCTGCTACATCCGGCCCATGGTGGTGCGCGGCTACGGCACGGCCGGCATGGTGCCCATCGGCGCGCCCATCGAGGTGTACATCCCCTGCTGGCCCTGGGGTGCCTACCTCGGTGACGAGGCCCTCGAAGCCGGTGTGGATGCCTGCATCAGCACCTGGCATCGCGTGGAGCCCAACACCATTCCCGCGATGGCCAAGATTGCCGGCAACTATTTGAGCGGACAGCTCATCAAGATGGAAGCGCTGGCCAACGGCTACGCCGAGGGCATTGCGCTCTCACCCAGCGGCATGGTGAGCGAAGGCTCGGGGCAGAACGTGTTCATCGTGTCCAAGGGCACAATCATCACCACGCCGCTCGATGGCAGCATTCTGGGCGGCATCACGCGTGCCACCATCATGCAGCTGGCCGGTGACCTTGGCATTCCGGTGCGCGAACTGCACATCCCGCGTGAAATGCTCTACATGGCCGACGAGGTGTTCTTCACCGGCACGGCGGCCGAACTCACGCCCGTGCGCAGCGTGGACAAGATCACTGTCGGCGCCGGCAAGGTGGGCCCCATCACGCGGCAGCTGCAGCAGCAGTACCTCGGCATCGCGAAGGGCACCATTGAAGACCGTCACGGCTGGCTGACGTACTGCAAGTGAACGGAGTTCGCGGGGACGTGAGCGCAGGCGGGTATTGAGATGGCGCTCACGTCCACCATGTATGTGCTCGCGGTGAATCTCTCGCACGTGGACCGTCACGTGTACGAGTCGTTCGAGCTGCGCATGGCCATGCATCCGTCGGAATCGCCCGAGTACTTCGTGGCGCGGCTGCTGGCCTATTGTCTCGAGTACGCCGAAGGCATCGGCTTCTCCAAGGGCGTCTCCGATCCGGACGAGCCCACGGTGAGTGTGCGGGATCTCACGGGCAGCATCACCACCTGGATCGAGATCGGGGCACCCGACGCCGCGCGCCTGCACAAGGCCAGCAAGGCGGCGCCGCGTGTGGCCGTGTACACGCACAAGGAGCCCACACGCTGGCTGGAGCAGTTGGCGGGGCAGCGCATTCACAAGGCCGACCAGATTGAGATCGTGGCGCTCGACCGGGATCTCATCGACGAGCTGGTGGAACGGCTCGACCGGCGCATCGCGTTGGACGTGAGTGTCACGGATGGCACGATGTACGTGACGGTGGGTGGGGCGGTGCTTACCGGGGAGTTGACGCGGCTTGGTCTCGGGTCTGGTGCGGCCTGACGGATCGGTGAACTGATGGTGTGAGGATCAGAGGATCCGAGGATTGGAGGGGGCGGGCGTCGGGGCGGCCCCCTCACGCGGGGCCCACCCCGCCCCG
>JACVCT010000093.1 GCA_016741895.1 Gemmatimonadaceae bacterium
AAGCAGGTGTACGTCCTGCCGAAGCAGGACCTCACCGCCACGCTCGAGGCCTCGGGCTTCCCCACCACGGAAGCGCTCGAGCCGCATGACCAGAAGGCCCTGGCCTCGCTGCTGCGCGCGGACGAGTACATCACCGGAACGGCGACCAAGTCGGAAGCGGGCGTGAAGCTCGAGGCCGCGCTGGTGCTGGCCCGCGACAACTCGCTGGTGCAGCCGCTGGGCGTGTTCGAGGGCAAGAACTTCAGCGACGCCTCCAAGGCCATGGCGGCCGAGCTCAAGGAAGCGCGCAAGCAGCTCGACGCCGAAAAGAAGTGCATCGCCTCGGCCCGTCAGCAGAAGTGGGATGAGGCCATCGCCGCCGCCAAGGAAGGCGTCGCCGCCTATCCCAAGGCCACGCTCGCCCGCATCTGCTGGGCCAACGTGCTGGTTTCGCGTGAGGCCCCGGCCGCCGAGAAGATGGCCGTGGCGCAGGAAATCACGAAGGTTGATCCCAAGAGCAAGCCGGGTCTCGAAATCCTCGCCGACGCCTATCAGGCGGCCGGCCAGAGCGACTCGGTGGTGGTGACGCTCACCCGTCTCCTCTCCACGGACCCCAAGAACCCGCGTCTCCAGAAGACGGTGGTGGAAGCGCTGGCCCAGGTGGCCAACCCGGCCGCGGCGCGCCCGGTGGTGGACGAGGCTGTGCAGGCCAACCCGGGTGACTCCGAGTTGCTGCGTCTGCGCTGGATCATCCTGCTGGCCACCAAGGACTATGCGGCGGCGCATGCGCAGGGCAAGGAGCTGATTGCTCTCGACACCTCGTTTGCCGACACCACGTACTTCATCCGCACCTCGCGCGCCTATCAGGCGGACAGCCAGTACCAGAAGGCGGCGGAGACGGCGGCCCAGGGTCTGGCCAAGTTCCCCAACCAGCCCTCACTGGTCTACGACCAGATCGTGTCGCTGCGCAATGCTGGCCAGAACCAGCAGGCGCTTGAGGCGCTGGACAAGGCGGTGGCGAACAAGGTCGCTGTAGAGAATGCGTCGACGCTTCGGATTCTGACGCTCAAAGATCTTGGCCAAGACGTGATGCCGGCGATTCGTGAAGCGATCGCTGCGGGCGACACCACGTCGAACGTGCGGGCCATTGCGCTGCAGTCGGCGCAGGCCACGTATCAAAAGGCAGCTGCCAGCAAGCTGCCCGCTGACTGGGACGTGGCCATGGGCCAGCTCTTGTACGCCGATTCGATTGCCAAGCCTGACTTCAAGGCACAGGCGTCTTTCCTGCTCGGCGCTGCGTACGTCCAGTACGGCCAGGTCAAGCTGCAGGAAGCGTTCGACAAGAAGCAGTGCGAGCCGGCCAAGCAGGCCAAGAACATGTTTGTCGAAGCGCAGATCCTGCTGCCGCGTGGTGGCTCCTTTGCACCGGACAACATGCGCCAGCTGATGGGCGCCGTGATGCAGCTCGATCCGAGCGCGGATGGGATGGTCAAGGCCTTCTGCAAGTAAGCCTTCGCAGTGCACGCCGCCGGCCCGCCGTCACTCGACGGCGGGCCGGTTCGTTTTTCATCCTGTACGCCACTTGGCAGGCGCGGATCACATCCGTTGACGGGAACGGGTAATGCACATTTTCGCACCCCTGAACCTCGCTTGACGCTGCCTTGCGCCCCCCGCTAACATGACCCTCCGCGACGCCCCATGACGTGCCCTCTTTCGGGCGCCCTTTTGCTGCCATGACGCGCCAGACCGTTTGCCCCATCCGCGCGTGAGCCCGGCCCGTACGCTCCCCTCAGGGCGCGCGGGGACCTACCACGTCCCCGTCCTGCTGGCCGAAGTGGAAACGCTGCTGGCCGACGCCGACACCGTCCTCGACTGCACCTTGGGCGGCGGTGGCCATTCCGCCGCCCTGCTCGAGCGCGGCATGCGCGTTACCGGCGTCGACCGCGACCCGCGCGCGCTGGCCGCCGCACGCGAGCGTCTGGTGGACTACGAACGCAGCGGGCAGTTCCGCGCGCTGCTGGGCAACTATGCCGATCTCCCGTCGGCCGGTCTCGCCGATGCCGAGCGCTTCGACGGCATCCTGCTCGACCTCGGCGTGTCCTCACACCAGTTCGACGACCCGGCCCGCGGCTTCACCTTCCGCGAGGGCGCGCCGCTCGACATGCGCATGGGCACCGATGCCGACGTTGATGCCGCCGAGCTGCTCAACACCATCGACGAAGTCGACTTGTCGGCGCTGCTGCGCAACTATGCCGATGAACCGCGCGCAGCCAAGATGGCGCGCGAAATCGTGCGGCGTCGGGCACGTCGGCCGTTTGCCACTGCCGACGACCTGGTGGATGCCATCCGCGCCGTGCTCGGTCCGCGCAGCGGCGCGCCCGACTTTGCGCGCATCTTCCAGGCCGTGCGCATTGCCGTGAACGACGAACTGGCCGGACTCGAGCGCGCGCTGCCCGCGCTGCGCGACCGGCTCACGCCGGGCGGCGTGCTGGCCATCATCGCCTATCACTCGGGCGAGGATCGCCTCGTCAAGAACGCCTTCCGCGAGTGGAGCCGCGACTGCGTCTGCCCGCCGCGGCTGATGGTGTGCGGCTGCCGCGGCGTGGCGCTGGGCGAAACGCTGACGCGTCGCCCCATGTCGGCGGCCGACGACGAGGTGGACATGAACGTGCGGGCGCGCAGCGCGAGGCTGCGTGCCTGGCGCCGGGCTCGCTGATGGCGGCGCGGCGAACCGGCACCCGGAAGACGGCACGCGCTCCGCTGCGTGGGCGTGCGCGCGTGGCCGTGGGACTGGTGCTCTTCATGCTCGTGGCTGCGATCGTGGTGTGGCGCCGCAGTGAGGGTGTGGCCACCGCGCGCGCCATGCAGCGCATGCGCACCGAGCTTCGCACACTGCGCGCCGAACAGCAGGATCTCGAGAACGATCTGCGCCGCGCCTCCAGTCGCCGTTCGGTGGTGAGTGAGGCGGAACGTCGTCTCGGCATGCGTGTGCCCAGCGAGGCCCAGACGCGCTTCCTGCCCTCGTCGGCCTTCTCGGCGGCCGAAACGATTGCGGGCGACAGCGTGCTGGGAAGCGTGTCGGACAGTCTGCCGACTGCCAGCGGGGGCCATCCATGACGCAACCGCGCATGGATGCTGCGGATCAGCCGCTGGTGACGGTCAGTCGCGGGCGGTCCACGTTTGTGCACCTCTGCCTCGTGCTGTTCGGCGCCGGCATTGTGGCGCGCGCCGCGCAGGTGCAGGTCATCGAGCACTCGCTCTGGGCCAGCAAGGCCGTGGACCAGCACATGCGGGATGAAACCGTCGAGCCGCTGCGTGGTACGCTGGTGGACGCGTCGGGCACCGTGCTGGTGGAAACGCGCGAACAGATGCGCCTCATCATCGAGCCGCATCACCTGCGGCCGGCCGTGCGCAAGTCGGGCAAGGGCGCATCGCGCAAGGTGGACACGATCGATACGCGCAGCGTGCTGCGGCGGGGATTGCGTGATCTGCGGGTTGGCGAGCAGTGGGTGACGCGGGCACTCGATCGCAAACGCAAGTGGGTGGAGTTGCCACACCGCTTCGCGCCCTCCGATGTGGAGCGTCTCAAGGGGCTGCCCGGTGTGTCGGTCAAGCCGGTGCTCACGCGTGTGAACTCCACACCGGCCGGTCTGCGCGGAGTGGTGGGTGTGCTGGACATCGAGGGCGCGCCACGCAGCGGACTCGAACTCGAACTGCACGAATGGCTGCGCGGCGAATCGGGGCACATGCCGGTCGTGCGCGACGGGTTGGGCGGCCGTCTCGAATCGCCGGAGCATCGGCGCGTGGAGGCGCGGCCCGGCCACACGGTCACGCTCACCATCAATCAGAGTCTGCAGGAAATCGCCGAGGAGGCGCTGGCGGCCGCGCGGGAGCGCACCGGCGCCAGTGGTGGTGATGTCGTCATTGTGGACCCGCGCGACGGCGCCGTGCTGGCGCTGGCTGGTGTGCGCGACGGCAAGCCCGCCTACACCAGCACACCCATCGTTGAAGCGTACGAGCCGGGCTCGGTGCTCAAACCCTTTGTGCTGGCCAAGCTGCTCGAGCGCGGGGTGACCAACCCCGACGAGGTCGTGGAAACGGACAACGGGCTCTGGAGCTACGGCGGCTACAAGCTCACCGACACGCACAAGGCCCAGCGCATGTCGGTGTTTCAGGTCGTGCAGCATTCGAGCAACATTGGCACGGCCAAGCTCTCGCTGCGGTTGCCGCCCGCCGATGTCTATCAGATTCTGCGCGACTTCGGATTCGGCAGTTACACCGGCGTCAGCTATCCCAGCGAATCGCGGGGCGTGCTGCCGCTGCCACGCGAGTGGAAGGAAGTCACGCGCACGCGCATTCCCATTGGCTACGGCATCTCGGCCACACCGCTGCAGGTGGCGCTGGCCTACGTGGCCATCGCGAATGGTGGCGAACTGCTGCAGCCCACCCTCGTGCGCGCCGTGCATCGCCGGAGTGGCGAACCGCTGTATCAGCACCGGCGCACGGTGGTGCGCCGTGTCCTGACGCCAGACGCCTCGGCGCTCATGCGCCGCATGCTCAAGAGCGTGGTGGACAGTGGCACGGCGCAGGCTGCGGAAATGGGCAGCTTCGACGTCGGTGGCAAGTCCGGCACGGCGCGGCGCGTGGTGCAGGGCAACTACGCGCAGGGGCTCTACAACTCGAGCTTTGCCGGCATGTTTCCGGCCGAGAATCCGCAGTATGTGATCGTGGCGCGGCTCATCGATCCCAAGGGCACGTACTACGGCGGTGTGGTGGCCGGTGAGGCGGTGCACGACATTCTGCAGGCGGCGCTGGCCACGCGTGACGCCTCGCTCGATGGCGACGCGCTGGCGGCCATTGCGCGCCCCATGTCGGCGCCGCCGCCCAAGCCGCGCACGCCGGAGCAGCTGCGCATCGCGCTGCGCGACTCCCTGCGTCGCGACTCGCTGCTCGCGCCCGCGCCACGCGCGCCGGAGCCGGTGGCGGCACCGGCCATGGTGGTGGTGGACCTGCCGCATCAGTCGGCCCCGCGTGGTCGGGAGCCGGCCCGTGACTCGCGCCGCCGGAGTGGCGACGAGGCGCGTGAGCCGCGCCCCGTGCCGTCGGTGTACGGCCTCGATGCGCGCCGCGCCGCGCTCACGCTGCATCAGGCGGGCTTTCAGGTGAGTCTCGTCAACGGCAGCATGGTGCGCACGCGGCCGGCGGCCGGTGTGGTGCTGCGCAGCGGTGCGACTGTGCAACTCGAGGTACCCAAGCCGTGAATGCGTCGCGTGCTCCGGAGTCAGCAAGGCCCGTGGCCGTTTCGGTCGTCGTGGATGCGCTGCGTGACGCCGGTCTCCTGGTGTCGGGCGCCAGCGATGAACAGGCCTGGCCCACGCACATCACCGATCTGGTGGATGACAGTCGTCGTGTGTCGCCGGGTAGTGCCTTTCTGGCCATTCGTGGCGCCACGCAGGACGGACACGCGTGGATTGACGCCGCGGTGCAGGCAGGCGCCGCGCTGCTCATCGTGGAGGATGTGGAAGCGGCGCGGCACGTAGCCGTGCCGGTGGTGCCCGTGCGTGACGGACGCCGCGCGGCCGCCATTGCCGCTGCGGCCTTTCACGGATGGCCCGCGCGATCGCTGACACTGGTGGGCGTGACCGGCACCAATGGCAAGACCACCACCGTGGGCCTGCTGCGTCATCTGCTGGATCGGCCCGATCAGCCGGCGGCATCCATTGGTACACTGGGTGTGCTGGTGGGAAGTAGTGGGGTGGCCTTGCCGGGCGGTGGAGGACTCACCACACCGGGACCGGTGGAGTTGCAGCGCCTGCTGCGTCATCTCGTGGACGACGGCGTGCGCGCCGTGGCCATGGAGACGAGCTCGCATGCGCTGGATCAGCGCCGCGTGGAAGGGCTCAGTTTCGCGGCCGCGGTGTTCACCAATCTCACGCGCGATCATCTCGACTATCACGGCAGCATGGACGCCTATCGCGCGGCCAAGCTGCGGCTCGTGGGCCTTCTGGCGCGTGATGGCGTGGCAGTATTCAACGCCGACGATCCGGCCTGGCGTGGTGTGCAGCATGCACCGCGTCGCCTGTACTTTGGCGCTGCAGCGCCCGGCACCGCGGAGCCGGCGCTTGATGTGGCGGCGCGCGACGTGCAGTTCGGCACCACCGGCAGCCACTTCCTGCTGGTCACGCCGTCGGCGGCGCACCCGGTCACGCTGCCGCTCATCGGCGACTTCAACGTGGCCAACGCGCTTGGTGCGGCGGCGGCGGCCATTGGACTGGGCATGCCGCCTGCGGAAGTGGCTGCACGCCTGGCCACGGTGCCGCAGGTGCCGGGGCGTCTCGAGATTCTCCGCACGCGGCCCACGGTGCTGCGCGACTACGCGCACACGCCCGATGCTCTCGAGCGCGCGCTGCAGGCCGTGCGGCCCTTCACGCGGGTGCCTGATGCCACGCCCGGGCGACTCATCGTGCTCTTCGGCTGCGGAGGAGACCGCGACCGCGGCAAGCGTCCTGAAATGGGTCGCATTGCCGAACACCTGGCCGATGTGACCATCGTCACCAGTGACAATCCGCGCACCGAGGATCCCGACCGCATTCTCGACGACATTGTCGCGGGCATGACGGCGGGTCAGTACACCCGCATTGTCGATCGCCGCGAGGCCATTGCCGAGGCGCTGCGCATCGCGCGACCCGAGGATGTGGTGGTGCTGGCCGGCAAGGGACATGAGACCTACCAGATTCGCGGCACCACGTCGTATCCCTTCGATGAACAGCTCATCGTGAAGGAGTTGGCCACCAGCATGGGGTTGTCGTGAGTCCGGTCTTTACTTCGGGTACCGAGTTTGCCGCCGTACCGGCCGTCACGCCGGATCTTGCGCACCCCTATTGGACCTTCGAGCGTGTGGCGCAGGCTCTGGGCACGGGCCCGTCCATGCCGCAGCCACTGGCGGGCATCAGCACGGACACGCGGCGCATTGCGCGCGGTGATGTGTTCGTGGCGCTGCGCGGCGAGCAGTTCGACGCGCACGATTTTCTGGCCACGGCCCGCGATGCGGGCGCCGCTGCCTTCGTGGTGAGCGATGCCATGCGCGCGGCCGGTCTGGGGGTACCCACCTACGTGGTGCCGGACACGCTGGTGGCCCTTGGGCAGCTGGCGCATGCCTGGCGCAGGGCCTGGGGACGCAGTGTCATTGCGGTGGCCGGCTCCAACGGCAAGACGAGCACCAAGGAGCTCATTCGCGCCGCGCTTGGCCGCACCTACAGCGTGCATGCCACGGCGGGCAATCTCAACAACCGCGTGGGCGTGCCGCTCACCCTGTTGGCCCTGCCCAGTGATGCGGAACTCGCGGTGGTGGAACTGGGCACCAACACGCCCGGCGAAGTGGCGATGTTGCGCGCCATTGCCGCACCCGACGTGGCCGTGCTCACCAGCATCGGCGAGGAGCATCTCGAGGGACTCGGCGATCTCGCAGGTGTGCTGCGTGAGGAAAGCGACGTGTTTCACGGCGTCACGCTTGCTATTGTCACCTCGTCGTCACCCGACGCCGTGGCCCTGGCGCGCTCGCGGGCGCAGGCGGTCATCACCGCCGGCCTGACTGATGCGGATGTTGTGCCCGAGACCTGGTCGCTCGACACTCAGGGCCGGGTGCAGCTGCGCTTTGCCGGCGAGGACATCACGCCGCCGCTGCGCGGGGCGCATCAGGCGGCCAATGCCATGCTGGCGCTGGCTGTGGCGCAGGCCTGCGGCGTGCCGCTGGCTGATGCGGCCGCCGGATTGGCCGGCATGCCGGTGCCGGCCATGCGCGGCGTGTGGGAGCAGCACGGTCAACTCACGCTGCTCAACGATGCGTACAACGCCAACCCGGCCAGCATGCGGGCGGCGCTGCAGTTGCTGCACGAGGTACCGACCGATGCCCAGCGCGTGGCCGTGCTGGGCAGCATGCGCGAACTGGGGGCGCAGAGCGCTGCGCAGCACGACGCCGTGGCTCGCGAGGCCCTGGCCACTCGCGCCGAGCTGATTGCGGCCGTGGGCGAGTTTGCCGAGGCCTTTGCCCGTGTTGCGCCGCAGGACGCGCGCGTGGTGGCGGCGGATACGCTCGACGGCCTCTGGCCGCTGCTCGAGGCCCGTCTGGCGCCGAGGGCCCTGGTGCTGCTCAAGGCGTCGCGTGGCATGCGACTCGAACAACTCGTTCCGCGTCTGGTGGCCTTCGCCTCCGCTCACGCCACCGCGTCATCCTCCCCGAATTCCTGACCCTCGTCCCACTCCGTGCTTTACACCCTCCTGCTGCCCTGGGCGCGCGAGTTCAGCGAACTCCGCCTGCTCAACTACATCACGTTTCGTGCCGGCGCCGCCTTCGTTACGGCGTTGCTGGTGAGCTTTGTGCTCGGGCCGGCCATCATTCGCCGGCTGCGGGCCATGGCCGTGCATCAGGTGGTGCGGGAAGGCACACCGGACAGTCACGCTGGCAAGGGCACCACGCCCACCATGGGCGGACTCATCATCCTCGCAGCCACCTTCATTCCGGTGCTGCTCTGGGCGCGGCTGTCCAACCGCTATGTGTTGCTGGCCATGTTCGTCACGGCCTGGATGGGTGGCATCGGGTTCCTCGATGACTATCTCAAGCTGCAGCAGAAGCGGCGCGGCGAAAAGAATCTTGGTCTCGTGGAGCGCTACAAGCTCGCCGGTCAGGTGATCTGTGGTCTAGGACTCGGGACCTACCTGCTGTTGTTCCCCATTTCCACGCTGCCCGGAGCCAGCACCACGCTGCCGTTCTTCAAGTACGTGCTGCTGGTGCCGGTCACGGCATCGCTGGCCTGGCTCTATATCCCCTGGGTCACGTTCATCCTCACGGGTGTCAGCAACGCCGTGAATCTCACCGACGGCCTCGACGGCCTGTCGTCGGGTCTGGTGGCCATTGCGGTGACCACACTGGGCCTCTTTGCCTACGTGCTGGGCCGCAAGGATACGAGCGCGTATCTGCAGGTGTTCTACCTGTTGGGTTCGGGTGAACTCACGGTGTTCTGCGCGGCCGTCGTGGGGGCCTGCATCGGGTTCCTGTGGTTCAACGCGCACCCGGCCCAGGTCTTCATGGGGGACACGGGCTCGCTGGCGCTCGGTGGTGCCGTGGGCGCCATTGCGCTGCTGCTCAAGAGCGAGTTCCTGCTGCTGTTCGTGGGTGCGGTGTTCTTCGCGGAAACGGTGTCGGTCATTCTGCAGCGCTCGGTGTTCAAGTACCGCAAGCGTCGCTACGGCGAGGAGTACGCCAAGGCCAATCGTGTGTTCCGACGCGCGCCGCTGCATCACCACTTCGAGTTGATGGGCTGGCCGGAAACGCAGGTGGTGGTGCGGTTCTGGATTGTCGGCATTCTCTGCGCCATCCTGGCGCTGAGCACCCTCAAGCTGCGCTGAGTGGCCATGAACCCGTCGAACCGCGCTGCGGCCGTGCTGACGTCGGCTGAACTGGCCTCGCAGGTGGCGCGTCTCCTGGCGCTGCGTGAAGGTGAGTTTGCCGTGATCGGTCTCGGACGGAGCGGTGAGGCGGTGGCCAGACTGCTGCGCCGTGCGCAGGTGGCGGTCTATGCCTCCGATCGCTCCACCACAGCGGCCACGCAGGAGGCCGCGCTGCGGCTGACCCGGGAAGGTGCGGCGGTGGACGTCGGCACACACGATCTCTCACGCATTGCCCGCGCGTCCTGCGTGGTGGTGAGCCCCGGGGTGCCGCCCTCGGCCCCGCCGCTCGAGGCCGCGCGCGCGGCGGGCGTGCCCGTCGTGAGCGAAGTGGAGATTGCCCTGCGCCTGTCTCCGGCGCTGCAGTACATCGCCGTCACCGGCACCAACGGCAAGACCACCACCACGGCCATGATCGGTGCGCTGCTCCGCGCGCTTGGGCATGACGCCGTGGACGTGGGCAACATAGGCACACCGGTGTCCGCGTTGCCACTCCAGGAGCCGGCGCCCACCTGGGCGGCACTCGAGCTGTCCTCGTTTCAGTTGGCCGACACCCCGGGGGTGCAACCCAATGTCGGCGTGCTCACCACGCTGAGTCCCGATCATCTCGATCGCTACGCGAGCGTGGCCGACTACTACGCAGACAAGAAGCGGCTCTTTGCCAACGCCACGCTGGCCTCGCGCTGGGTCACCACCGCCGACAATGCCGACGTGGACGCGCTGGTGCAGGGCATTCCCGGGCAGTGGGCGCGCTTCTCGGTGCGCCGCCGCGATGTCGAGGCCTGGTATGATCGGGACAGCGATCAGCTGCAGGTGCTGGGCGCGCCGCTCATGTCGCGTCAGTCGCTGGCGCTCGACGGCGACCACAACGTGGCCAATGCGCTGGCGGCGGTGCTGGCCGTCATGCTCGCCAGCCCAGCGCATCAGACCCCCGAGGCGCGTCAGCGTCTGGCGGCGGCTCTCGCAGCGTTTCGCCCGCTGTCGCACCGCCTCGAACCGGTTGGCGAGGCCAATGGCGTGCGCTGGCTCAACGACTCCAAGGCCACCAACGTGTCCTCGGCGCTCGTGGCCATTGAGGGCATGACGCGCCCCACGGTGCTGCTGCTGGGTGGTCGGCACAAGGGCGAACCGTATACCGCGTTGCTGCCGGCGCTGGCGCAGCACGCGCGCGCGGTGCTGGCATACGGCGAGGCGGCACCAATCATCGCCGCCGACCTTGAACAGGCACTGCGGGAACAGGCGCCGTCGGTAACGTTTGTCGACCTGCGCTCGGCGAGCTTCCGTGAGGTGGTGGCCCACGCGCGGTCACTGGCGCAGTCGGGGGATGTGATTCTCCTGTCTCCGGCCTGCTCGAGTTTCGACATGTTCCGCAACTACGAGGAACGCGGGCGCAGTTTCGCGCAGTTGGCGCAGGAGATGGCATGAACGATTTCACGGCCAGCATGCCGGCGCCTGTTGCCCAGGCTGGTGCAACCGGGCAGGGGCGTACACAGAACATCGCCGGCACCCGCGAGCGCTGGCGCATGTCTCTCGAAGCCCGTGCGCTGGTGCTGGTCACGGCGGCGCTGGTGGCGGTTGGCCTGGCCGTCCTCTACAGCGCCTCGGCCTTGCAGGCGGTGTCGGAGAACCGGGCCGGGCACTACTACGTGCTGCGGCAGGCCGTGGGCGTGGCGCTCGGCGCCATCGCCTTTGTCGTGCTGGCCAAGGTCGATGCCGAACGCTTCAAGGCGCTGGCCTGGCCCATCATGATCGTGTCGCTGATACTCATGGCGGCCGTGTTTCTGCCTGGCATGAATCGCGGCAATATTGGTGGCTCGCGTCGCTATCTGCTGGGCGGTTCCCTGCAGCCCTCGGAGTTTGCCAAGTTCGCGGTCCTCATCTGGACCCCCATGCTGCTGGTGAAGAAGGGCGAGCGCGTGCGCGAACTCGGCAAGGGCATCATGCCCTTTGTGGTGGTGATTGGCGCGCTGGTGGTGCTCGCGTTGCTCGAACCCGACATCAGTGTGGCCATCACGTATTGTGTGCTCATGGCCGTGCTGCTGTTTGTCGGTGGAGCCCGCATTGCACACTTCATGCTGTTTGGAGTGGTGGGCCTCATGCTCATTGGGGTGGAGGCGGCGCGGAATCCCTACATCCGCAATCGTGTGCAGACTTACATGGCGGTGGGGCAGAGCACTGAGGCGCCGCCCGACAATCCGCGCGATCAGCAGTATCAATCGCTTCTGGCGGTGGGCTCGGGTGGGCTGCTCGGTGTGGGCTTCAGTCAGGGCAATCAGCAGCGGGGGTGGCTGCCGCTCGCCTTCAATGACTTCATCGGCTCCATCGTCGGGGAAGAGCTGGGCTTTGTGGGCCTCGCCGGCGTCACCGTGGCCTTTGCGCTCTATGGCTGGCTGGGCTTTCGCATTGCGCGTCAGGCCCGAAGTCCGTTTCTCGCGCTGGTTGCCATCGGTCTCACCTTCACCACCGTGTTCACGGCCTTCGTGCATCTGGGTGTGGTGATCCGCCTGCTGCCCAACACCGGTCTCACCTTGCCGTTCGTGTCATACGGTCGCTCCAACCTGCTGCTCACGCTCGCCATGACCGGCATCCTGGTGAACATCGGCAGCCAGCGCGAACGGGTGTACGGGGTGACGGCCACGGACCCGCTCACTCCCGGTGGCGCGTGAGCCCCGCTGGTCCGTTGGTGCTGTTCGCGGGTGGTGGAACGGGTGGACATCTCTATCCCGGTCTGGCCATTGCCCGCGCCCTCGTGCGTGAGCAGCCAGCCGTGCGGCCGTTTTTCATTGGCGCCGTGCGCGGCATCGAACGCGAGGTGCTTCCCACCACGGAGTTCCCGCATCAGCTGCTGCCGCTGCATCCGCTCTATCGCCGGCAGCCATGGAACAACTGGCGCACGCTGGTGGGTGGCGTGCAGGCCTGGCGGGCCATTTCGCGTCTCACGCGCGACGATCGTCCGGCAGCGGTGGTCGGAACCGGTGGCTACGCGGCTGGCGTGGCGCTGGCCTGGGCGCGCGCGCATGGCATTGCCACGTTCCTGCACGAACCGGACAGTCATCCGGGCCTCACCACGCGTCTCTTTGCCGGTGGTGCGCGTGGCGTGTTTCTCGGCTTTCCCGAAGCCTCGGCGCAACTCGCCGTGGCCAGTCCCGAGGTGCTGTATCCGCTGGGCTGTCCCATCGACGAACCTCCCGCCGGCGACGCGGCCCGCACGGCGGCGCGTGCCGAGGCGCGCGCTGAGTGGGGACTGCCGAACGATGCCTTCGTTGTGCTCGTGATGGGGGGCAGTCAGGGAGCCCGCGCCATCAACGAGGTCGTCGATCAATGGGTCGCGCGCGGTCTGCCGCGCGGCATGGCCCTCATCTGGTCCACCGGCCGCGCGCAGGCAGCAGCCTATCTGCACCGTGAGTCGGAGGTGGTGAAGGTGCGGCCTTATCTCTCACCCATATCGCAGGCCTACGCGGCCGCCGACGTGGCGCTGGGACGCGCGGGGGCCATGTCCATTGCCGAACTCTGCGCCTGGGGACTGCCCATGCTGCTGGTGCCCCTGCCCACGGCGGCGCAGGATCACCAGACGTTCAACGCGCAGGCCACGGCCGCTGCCGGTGCCGGCGTCATGCTGCGCCAAGCCGATCTGAACGTGGACGGACTGTCGGCGCAACTCACCGCCTGGCAGCAGGACAACGCCGCACTGCTTCGCATGCGTGACGCCGCGCTGACGCGGGCACGACCCACGGCGGCCCGCGACATCGCCCGCACGCTGTGCACCCTGCTGCAACTGACTCGTTGATTCGCGGCATGCGCTCCCCCACTCGCCTTCACGTACCGACTTCGCTGTGACCTCGTCCTCTTCGCCACACTCCGACACACAGGCCGCGCACACGGCCCTGCTGCTCGATGCGCAGGATCAGCGCCCGGTGCACTTCATTGGCATCGCGGGCGCTGGCATGAGTGCGTTGGCTGAACTGCTCGCGCGTCGAGGGGTGCGCGTGCAGGGAACGGACGCCAATCCCGAGGGCGCGCCCGATCTGCTGCGACTCGGCATTGCCGTCACCGCACACGACGCGTCGCGCGTTGCGTCCGCCCGGGCGGTCGTCTACTCGTCGGCCATTCCCTCGGCCCATCCGGAAATGCAGGCGGCGCGGGCCGCTGGTCTGCCATTGGTGCGTCGCGCCGAGGCCCTGGCGGCGGCAGTGAGTGGCGGCACGCTGGTGGGCATTGCCGGCACCCACGGCAAGACCACCACCACGGTCATGACCACCGAAGCCCTGGCGGCCGCCGGACTGGCGCCCACGGGCGTGGTGGGCGGCCGTGTCGAGCGCTGGCAGGGCAACCTGCATCTCGGCGGCCCCACGTACGTGGTGGAGGCCGACGAGTACGACCGCTCGTTCCTCGCCTTGTCGGTGGATGTGGCGGTGGTGCTCAACGTCGAGGCCGATCACCTCGACATCTACCGCGATCTGGACGACATCTCCCGCACCTTCGAGCAGTATTGCTCTCCTGCGCGTGTGCTGGGGCGCGGCGCCGACGACGACGGGGCCATGCAGCTGCTTGTGGCCAGCAGCCGCGAGG
>JACVCT010000094.1 GCA_016741895.1 Gemmatimonadaceae bacterium
GCAAAGGCCATGGCCATGCCGAGCACGTAGGCCGCCGTAAGCGCCCAGGTACGACCGCGACGTCGCGTGGTACCATCAGCATTCGCTCCCGCTTCACCCTGCCCACCCACAACGGCCACCGTGATGGGAATCATCGGGTAGATGCAGGGGGTGAGACTGGTGAGCACACCGCCGGCGAACACCACCGGGTAGGCCAGCAGTGGTTGCGCGATCAGCAGTTCGGATACGGACGGCAACGCCATGAGCAGATCACGCGAGAGGGGAAGGCCACGGGCTCCGGCTGGCCCATTGCCGGTCGCGTGAACTAGACGGGGGCCCGCGCAGGAGTTCCCAGGCCTCCCGGGAACCCGCACTGCGGGCTGCGTCTAGGTAGCGGCATGTCGACGCCTTCCGCCGGCGCAGCCCGGCATCATCCCATCGCCCGGGTGACACATTGGGTCAGTGCCGTGGCGGTGCTGGTCATGGCCGCCTCCGGGCTCCGCATCTTCAACGCCTATCCCGCGTTTGCTCCCAAGGGTCTTCCGGCCTTTGCCTGGTGGCCGTGGGAGGGCACACCCGTTCCAGCCTGGCTCACGCTGGGCGGTTGGCTGGGCGGCGCGCGCCACTGGCACTTTGCCATGATGTGGGTGCTGGTACTCAACGCCCTCGTGTACCTGGTGCACCTGTATCACCGCGGACGATGGCGCACGCTTGTGCCGCGTGTGAACGCGTGGCGCGATGCAATTGAAATGGCGCGCTACTATCTCTACCTGCGCCGCGATCATCCCGTGCAGGGCAAGCACAATGCGTTGCAGCAGGTGGCCTACACGAGCATGCTGCTGTGTGGGGCGGTCCTGGTGCTGAGCGGGCTGGCCATCTGGAAACCCGTCACCCTCGGCTGGCTGACACGCCTGCTCGGCGGCTATGCCCTGGCACGGTGGTGGCACTTCTCTGCCATGCTCGCGCTCGGCCTGCTGGTTGTGGTGCACGTTGTCATGGTGCTCTCCGTCGATCCGTATGCCCTCCGTGCGATGACCACTGGCAAGTACGACGCCGAGCGCTGGTCACCGGAGGCCCGCAATGCCCGGCCCTTCTCCCGCTGGTTCCCGAGGAAGGTGACATGATGGCACCACACAACGCAGACGACGCACGCACACTGCGACGGCATGTTGCGGATGCCGTGGTGGAAGGGACTGAGCGGTTGCGGGATCGCGGCGCGCTGAGTCGCCGCGGCTTCCTGCATCTGCTGGGGGTCGGGGCCGTGGCGCCCATTCTTGCAGCCTGCAACGCCCAGGGCACCCCGGGCATGCGACGCTGGCTCAAGGCGGTGGGCAAACAGAACGAGCGGCTCGAGCGTTGGCTGCTGGCGCAGTCGGACGCGGTGGATCGTGTGCCGGCCGGACTGCGTACCGCCGGACGCGCCTTTCCGTCGTACTTCGTGTCTGCGCAGATGCCGCGCTGGGACAGCAGCACCGCGGGCCCGTGGTCCCTTGTGGTGGACGGTGCGGTGCGTCGCCCGCTCCGGCTCAGCTTGCCCGACCTCATGCGTCTCGCCACTCGCACACAGCGGGTGCAGCACTACTGCGTGGAGGGTTGGAATGCCGCCGTGGATTTCCAGGGCGTTCCACTTGCCACCCTGCTGCGCATGGCAGAACCCACGCGCGACGCGGCCTATGTGGACTTCGCATCGTTCGACAGCGGTTACCACGAAAGCTGGGACATGGAGAGCGTCATGCATCCGCAGACACTCGTGGTGCTCGGCAAGGACGGGGCTCCGCTGTCCCCCGCGTACGGTGCACCCGCGCGTGTGCATTCGCCCATCAAGCTGGGCTACAAGAACACCAAATACCTGACGCGCATCACGCTCATGCCCGAGCCGAACGGCGGATACTGGAGCGACAAGGGCTATGAGTGGTTTGGTGGCACCTAGTTCGACAACTGCGACACCGCAGGCATGGGCTCGCTGAGAAGCTGCCGATAGCGCCACTCCAGCCAGCCCAGTGCCCCCACGAAACAGGCCTCGAATCCAAGGCTCAGGAGTCCAAGTGCCGTGGCGGTATCGCGCACACTCCACGCCAGGGCGAGACACACCGGTGCCCAGGCCATGTTGGCGATGGCCATCGCGGCCACGAGGCGACGGGGGCGCGGTGAGCGGCGGGCCAGCATGAACGAGCAGCTGGCGTAGACTAGGTTCATCGCGCCCATGGCAAGCAGGAACGCGACAGGCACGCCATACCACGACGCAAGCAGGCGATGCAGTGTCAACATCAGCGTGCCGGCCGTCGCACCAGCCAGACAGTCCACCCACAGCAATTGGCGCCAGGGCATATCAGATCGTGTCACAGCAACCTCTGTCACAGTGTGGATGATGCGCTGACGTCTTGCCGACGCATCAGGAGAAACTCGCGGGCTCCGGCGCTGACCGTGAGCCCGATGGCCCGATCGTAGGCGCGCTGCGCTTCATCTTGTTGCCCAAGGCCCGCCAGCAAATGCGCGCGCAACGCCCACCATGGTTGGTAGCTGGCACGCACCTCGTCCGGCACGTCGTCCAGCATGCGCAGCGCCTGCGACGCGCCGATCGTGTTGGCCACCGCGACCGCGCGGTTCACCAGCACGCCAATGGTTGGGGCGTAGTGCCACAACGCATCGTAGAGCTGGAGCAGTGCGCCCGGCGGCACCGCGAGCCCGCGTCGCCTCGCCACGTGCAACGACTGAATGGCCGCCTCGGTCTGGAAGCGTCCGGGTTGCCGCAGCGCGGCCGCGCGCGCGAGCAGTTGTTCGGCCTCGAGAATGGCCGCCTGGTCCCACCCAGTGGGATCCTGCGCATCGAGCGGCACGTAGCGTCCGTCGGCGGGTGCCCTCGCCCCGGTTCGTGCGGCGCTGAAGCGCATCAGACTCAGCAAACCCAGCGACTCGGCGTGCTGCGGCAGCGCCTCCACAACCACACGCGCCAGCCAGATGGCCTCGTCGGCCAGCGATGCGCGGTGGGTGTCACCACCAGCCACCGCATCCCACGCCGTCCCGAAGGCGGCATAGATGGCATCGAGCACCGAGGCCACGCGCGTGGCGAGGTCCTGCGGTTCCGGGAGCGCAAACGGAATGCCGGCGTCACGCAGTTTGCGCTTGGTGCGTACCAGACGCTGCGCCATGGTGGCCGGCTTGACGAGAAATGCCGCCGCCACCTGCTCGGCCTCGAGACCAAGCACGGCCTGCAGCATGATGGGCGCGTGCATGGCCTCGTCGATGGCGGGGTGTGCGCAGGCAAAGAGCAGCGCGGCACGGCGATCCGGCAACGCCGCCGGCTCAACGCCGGTCACGTCCTGCAACAGCGACGCCGCATACTCGAGATCCGGCTGCACCCGCTCGCGCACGGCCTGATGCCGCCGTCCATCCAGCAGCCGACGGCGCGCCACCGCCAGCAGCCACGCGCCCGGATGCGTGTGCACCCCGGATTGCGGCCACTGCGGCAGCGCGGCGGCGAAGGCATCACCCAGCGCGTCCTCCGCCGCCTGCAGGTCCCGCGTGCGTGACACCAGCGTCGCGACGAGGCGACCGTAGGCGCTGCGCGCGGCCCACTCCACCGCGCGCGTTGCGCCTTCGGCATACTGGCTCACGCCGCCAGCGGCGGTGGCGGCAGCAACGGGCGCACTTCCACGGCGCCGGTAGCCGCAGATGGACAACGTGCGGCCCATTCAAGCGCGGCATCCAGATCGGGCACGTCGATGAGGAAGAATCCGCCGAGCATTTCCTTGGTTTCCACGAACGGCCCATCCTGTACCATGCGCTGTGCGCCTCGCAGCCTGACGGTGGTCGCAACCGTTGGAGCGTCGAGCCCGGCGCCGCCGCGCGCGACGCCGGCGTCAACCAGGGCCTGCGAGTAGGCCGTGTAGGCCGCCCAGTAGGCCGGTGCACGAGCAGGATCTTCGCGCGACGCGAGGTCGGCGGCGGTTTCGTACACGATGATGGCGTATTGCATGAGTTGAATCTCCGTGATGGAGGGTGTGCCTGCCCTGACACGAGGTCAATGACCAGCGGACGAACCGCGTGGAGCCTGCCATCAACGGATGGGAGCAGCGCGTTCGTCAGGCCGACTCATCAGGGCTCCCGGCTCAGGAGTCCGGCGCGCCGAGTGCGTGCCGGTTACCGGGGAGTCGGTCGAGCAGGCGGTCAATCGACAGGCGGAGATTCCGCAATCAGATCTTCGGCAATGGCCTGCATTTGACGGGCGCGCTGTTCGGCCCATCCTCTCAGTCGGAGGACCGCTGCTCCGAGGCTGGCGGCGGCCATGGCGCCCAGTCCAGCCACTGGACCCAGGACCCCGGGCTCGGCAATCGACCCGGTCACCGCGCCAATCAGCGACACGGCCACCGCGCTGACAGCCAGCCCTGTGCCCAGGGCCAGGTAGGACTGCGCCGCGGCATTGCGCGTCTGCATGCGGACGCGATCTCCGCGTCCGGTGGGTTCCACCATCACGCGCAGGTTGCCATTCGCCCACTGGCGCAGGCCCATCCGTTCGGAGATGGTGCCGACGGCGCCAAAGCGTTCCCGCAATTGCACCACCAGCCGCTGCCACTCATCAGCTGACAAGGTGCGGTCGAGCTGCACGGCGCGTCCGACGCCCACCGGCACCCCGAACATGCGCGGGGTTGGTGCCGAGATGACATCGAGCGAGCGGGCCGCCGTCGTGATGACGGAGGCGTCGAGCCCAACCTGCCGGCCGATATCGATGAGCGCCTCGAGCGAATAGCCCTCATCCGGCGTGCGCTCCGGCAGTGCGCGTGTGCTGAGCTCCGCCGCCTTGGCGAAGATGCGTTGCATATCGTCGTCCGAGAATCGTCGTTCACGCATCGTGTCATGGCTCCGCGGTCATGGGCACACCGGAGAAATATGGCCTCATCGGTTCACGGCCCGGCAAGTGGGCCGGCCTCGGCACTCCACACACAGGACGCAGCCACAATGAAGCTGCCCCGTCCCCATTGCGCCAGAAAGTCTGGGACAACGGGGACGGGGCAGCTCAGAGCCAGGATCGCGACGGACTGTTACGGATTGCGATCGATGCACCCCGTGAAGTTGGGGTTGTTTCGCTCGGCCTGCACGACGGGCAGGTTGACGTCCGTTCCGTAGTTTCCGCCCTTGTAGTGCACGCCCTGCGGGAACACGGTGGCCTCCGTCCGACCGTACTGACGAATGAGCCGTCGCATGTCACCGAGGCGCTGGCCACGGCTGAAGGTCCAGAACGCCTTCTCGCGGAAATGCAGGGAAATGCGCGCCGCCTCGTTGCCCGGATCCGTGAGCGCCGGCATGGCTGCGGGCTGAATCTCCCCCAGTTTTGGTGGCGCAGCGCGCAGTGCGTTGTGGATGGCCAGCCACTGGGTCACGTTGCCGGCCCGCAGCGCGACCTCGGCTTCGATCATGCGTGCATCGATGCCATTGGCAACGTCGACCGGTGTAAGCTGTTGCCACATGGTGGTGGTGCGCGCGTAGGTCTGGCCGTCCTGCCCGTTGATGGCGCCTGAGGTCCTGATGGTCACCGGCAGACGCGGATCACCGGCGGAGGCAAACGGCAGGGCGTTCGTCACGCGGATGTTTCGCGCGTTGCCCTCCACGCTGTCACCGACACTGTAGCGTCGGGCGCTCAGTCCCTGTCCCCAGATGGTGTTGTTGCTGGTGGTGAGGGAGAATGTGTGCTGGTACGCGAAGCCGCTCGGGATGCCGGTCACGAATCCTGCCGCTTCGGTAAAGGCGCCCAGCGCGAGGGCCACGCGTCCGCGCGTCACCCTGGCCGCGCGGTTGACCAGAACCGAGGTTGCGTCCGTTCCGGTCGCCGTGGCGATGGCGCTGTCCAGCGAGGCCGCCGCGTACTGGAACACCTGCTGGTTGGTCTTTGGCGTTTCGTTGACCGGTTCGGGGCTTCCCGAATTGTTGATGGGAATGCCGTTGCAGAAGTCCAGCCCGAGTTGCATTTCGGCGAAGCCGCGCGCGAGATACATCTCGCCGATGAGCGCCGTGGAGTTGGGGCTGTACTGCCGCAGGGAAGCGATGGCCTCGTTGGCCCGGGTTCGCGTCCGGTACAGGTCCCGCAGCATGCCCGTGATGGAGGAGTTGAACTCCTGGATGAAGCGCTGATCTGTTTCGTCGTTCTGGATGAAGGTGGAGCTGGTGGACCACTCGTCCGCCAGCAGCCCGCCAAACAGCCAGGTGCTCTCGCCACCGCCCGTGATGCTGCGGAACGTCGCGATCGCGCCGTTGCCAAGCGCGATGGCCCCATCGGCGTTGACGATGTCCGTGGGATTGATGATGTCCGGGTCGGTGACACCCAGCAGGCGATCATTGGCATCCGAACAGGCGAGCAGCGGAACGAGGAGTGCGGCGCACCCACCGAACACCCGCTTGCCGAGACGCCGGCCCTGCAGTCGAATCGATGTCATGGCTGGGGGTCTCCTCAGAAGCCGATGTTGACGCGCATGATGAAGTAGCTGGGCGGCGCGATGGTCTGGAACTCGCTGGGCGCGTCCGTGCCGTTGGTGGTGTTGAAGCCGGACTCCGGATCCGACCCGCGGTAGTTGGTCCAGAGGCGCAAGTTGCGGGCCGTGAGGACCAGTGACAGCGAACGGCCGCGAACAAGCCGACGTGCCCAATCATCGGTGAAGGTGAACTGCGCCGACGCCTCTCGCAGGCGCACAAAGGCACCGGTCTGAAGGAAACCATCAAGCGTGCGTGCCGCATGCTCGTTGGCCGCGATGTTCATGGCCTGGTCCTCGAAGGAGGCGTTCAGGTTGTTGCGGCCGCTGCAGTTGGGCCGGGTACAGCGGATGCGCTCCGTGTTGTTGTACCACAGACCACCGCTGCGCCAGTCCCACATGGTCTGCACACGCAACTTGCGGTTGAGGAAGTCGAAGCCGTTCGTGAGCGTGGTCATGTAGCGCGGCGTCGCATAGCCGCGGAAGATGGCCGAATCACCGACAAAGACCTCGTTGCGCGCCTCGTCCGTCCAGTACGTGAGCAGGCCATCGCCGTTCTTGTCCTGCCATCCGGTGATGGGTCGCGCCCAGTACCCGCCGATGGGATAGCCGGCGATGGTGCGGGTGGTGGTGCCGATCTGTGGTGGCGTATCCCCGAGCGACACCACCTTGTTGTCGTTGGCGGAGGTGGCGATGTTCACGTCCCAGCCAAAGGCGCTGCGCTGCACGAGCTGCGCGTTGACCGCCACTTCGAGGCCGGCGTTCTTCACCGAGCCGATGTTGCGCAGCTGTGACGCCACCGAGCCGAACGACGGAGGCAGCACCGCGCTGATGAGGGCGTCCGTCGTGATCTTGCTGTAGTACGTGAAATCGAGACTGAGCCGCGAGTCGAACAGCTGGCTTTCGAAGCCCATCTCGTGCTCGGCGGACCGTTCCGGCTTGAGGTCATCGTTGCCGAGCGCCGCCTGGATGATGGTGGGCTGGTCCGCGTTGTTGATGCTGGTGATGTTGGCCGAGTAGAATCGCAGCGCGTCGTTCGGTCCCGGCTGCACACCGGACTGCCCGTAGGCGTAGCGCAGACGCATCGTGTTCACGAACGACGGGGCCTTCCACCAATCCTCTTCGGAGATCAGGTAGGACGCGGAGGCCTTCGGGTACACGATGCTCTGGAAGTTCGAGCCGAAGGCCGAGTTCTGGTCACTGCGCACGGCGGCCGTGAGGAACAGGCGATCACGCCATGCCAGCGATTGCTCGATGAAGGCACCAAAGGTCTTCTGAACGGTTGTGCCTTCACCCACGGACAGTTGGGTACCGGATCCGACGCTCTGCGATCCGGGAGCGAGTTGCTCGGAGCCGGTTGAGGAACTGGTGAGTTTGAACGCGATGTACTGCGCACCGACGGTGGTCTTGTTGGAGAAGCCAAGCGCGTTGTACTGGGCCGTCGATCCCATGTCCACGGTGAAGTTGTTGATGTTCACCCGGCCCAGACCGCGCGAACCCAGGCGAGTCGTGGCCGTCAGCGGGGGGCCCTCTCCGCGAAGCAGCAGGTTTTCGTCGTTACGGTTGGTCCAGTCGTTGCCCACCGTGGCACGGGTGGTCAGCCAGCGCGTGGGCCGCCAGTTGGCCTGACCCGACCAGATGAAGCGATTGACTTCCTGTCCGGTCTTCTCCTGCCACATGTAGCCTGGCGTCCATCCACGATAGCCGTTGAGCGGAGTGCCAAGGCCTGAGACGGTCCCGTTCTCGCGCGTGCCCGGCCCACCGAATACGTGCGAGCCAAGTCCGGCCGTGGAGTTCGACTCGAGTGAGTAGCGCTGACCGATGTTGATGAAGTTGGTCGCCATGCCGAGGTCGAGCTTCGGCGAGAGCGTCGCGTTGAGATTGGAGCGGAGTGATCGGCGGCCCATGCTGTTGGGGCGCTCCGTCCAGGGGCGGATGGGTGTGCCTTCCGCCTGCAGGCGACTGCGCTCGAAGTCGGGCAGTTGGAGGACGCCCACCTCGTTCTCGTCTTCTGCCGACACGAAGTAGCGCACACTCTCCGTGCCGCCCGAAACCTGCACGCCAATCTGCCGGCGGTTGCCGCGTCCCAGCGGCGTGAGGTCCGGCTCATCAAAGATGTTGAGTGCGCTGGTGGAGTCGGGTGCGCACTCGCCGCGCCCCACACGCTGCAGGTTGCAGAAGGCGCGCGACGACACCGTCTCGCCCGGACGCTTGCCCCAGAGCGAATAGGCGGTCGGGTACCAATTGCGATCGTACACCGTACCCTGCTCCCCGTAGGTGCTCCATCGCGCCGCGCCGGCCCGGCCCTTCTTGGTGGTCACGAGGATCACGCCATTGGCGGCGTCGGTGCCGTACAGAGTGGCGGCTGAGGGTCCCTTGACGATCTCGATGCTTTCGATTTCCTCGGGATTGAGATCGCCCACTCGGCTGGGATTGTTGCCACCGGTATTGCCGCCAGCGCCATTGCCGGTTGGCGTGGAGAAGCTGGCATTGTTGCTGGTCATGCGGATGCCGTCGATGATCCAGATCGGCTCGTTGTTGAGACTCACCGAGTTCATGCCTCGCACCCGGATACGTGCGCCGGTGCCCGCCTGCGTGCCGCTCGTCACCGTCACACCCGGCGCGCGCGAGTTGAGCAGGTCATTCATGTTGCCCACCGGCGCGGCCTCGGTGACCTTGGCCACGTCGATGTTGGCCGTGGCGTTGCCGATCTCGATGCGTCGCTGTTCACCGGTGGCGGTGGTCACCACCGCCGCGAGATTCACCGCCGCTGCCGTGAGACTGACTTCGATTTCCTGTGTGCTGCCGGCGGCCACCGTGACAGCGCGCGATTGCTCCGTGTATCCGACGCGAAGAACGCGGACCGTATAGCTGCCAGGCGCCAGCGCTCGAAGCAGCACGCGACCTTCGGGAGTCGTCTGTCCCCCGAAATTGGTTCCGACCAGGAAGACACGCGCCGCTTCGATCGGCCGCTGGTTTGCGGCGTCGGTGACGCGAACGGTCAAGGCTCCCGTGGTAGGCTGCTGGGCCGCGATCTGGGTCGGGCCAACGATCAACAGCCCCGCGAGCGCCACAAGGGGGCGCCACGAGTGGTGCATGAGCGTGTCTCCTGGATTGTGGGATATGGAGCACCGGCAGGAGCCGGGAGGAACGCTGAGGTAGCGTGACACCGCACACACGCGACGCAAACGTTCACAGACGAACGGCGGTTCCGTTTCGGCCCGCTTCTGCGCTCTTGGGCGGCGGGCCGTGCGGCTCGTCCCATCATCGAGACATCGCCACTATAGCATTTTTTTTCGGCGTCCGCCGCACGGCGGACAGGTGAACTCCTGAAACCGCCAGGGCGGGCCTCACGCACTTTTCCTTGCAAAGTACTTTTAGCTATTCCTTCCAACCGCCCCATGACCCTCCGCATCGAGCACGTCTCCAAGACCTACGCCAATGGTGTGCACGCACTCCGCAACGTGTCCCTGCGCATTGAACCGGGCATGTTCGGGCTCCTCGGTCCCAATGGCGCAGGCAAGTCCACGCTCATGCGCATCCTCGCCACCCTGCAGTCTCCGGACAGCGGAACTGTCCAGCTGGGCGACCTCGATCTGCTGCGTAACCCGGACGCCGTTCGGCAGCGTCTGGGCTACCTCCCCCAGGATTTCGGGGTGTATCCGCAAGTCAGTGCCGAGGCATTGCTCGACCACTTCGCCGTGCTCGAAGGCATGAGCGCGCGGGGCGAACGCCGCGACGTGGTGGAGGCGCTGCTTCGGCGCGTCAATCTCTGGGACGTGCGCAAGCAGAAGCTCGGCGGCTACTCCGGTGGCATGCGCCAGCGTTTTGGCGTGGCCGTGGCGCTGCTCGGCAACCCGGAACTGCTCATCGTTGACGAACCCACCGCGGGGCTCGATCCGGCCGAACGTGTGCGTTTCCTCAATCTGCTGGCCGAGCTGGGCGAGCGCAGTGTGATCCTGCTCTCCACCCATATCGTCGAAGATGTGAGTGAGCTGTGCACACAAATGGCCATCATCGATCATGGCGAGATTCTGCTCGAGAATGCCCCACTCACGGCGATGCAGCAGCTGCGTGGGCGCATCTGGCGACGCGTCGTGCAGCGGAGTGAACTCGCGGCCATCGAACAGGGACAGCAGGTGATCTCCACCAAGCTGTTTGGCGGTCGCCTCGTGGTGCATGTGCACAGTCACGAACATCCAGGGGCCGGCTTCGAGCCCGCAGAACCCGATCTCGAGGACGTGTACTTCTGCACCATGGCCGGACACATGGGCGCTCGAGCTCTGGCACCGGCATGAAAACCTGGCAGACCTTTCACTTCGAGCTGGCCTATCAGCTTCGCCGCCCCTGGCCATGGCTCGGTTTTGCGTCCCTCTTCGTCTTCACCTTCTTCTTTTCGCGTGAGGGCGTCGTTCCGGTCACCCTCACGGCCGACTTCAGCATCAATGCGCCTTTTGTGGTGACGGCCGCCACGGTCATCACCAGCCTCCTGTGGTTGCTGGTGGCAGCCCCGATTGCCGGCGAGGCTGCGGCGCGTGATGTGCAGACCCGCATGGATCAGTTGCTCTTCACCAGTCCGGTGGGCAAGACTGAACACCTGGCAGGACGGTGGTTGGCTGCGCTGCTGCTGAATGCCCTGGTGCTGCTTGGCGCGCAGGCCGGGTCGGTTGCAGCCGTGCTCATTCCCGGCATTGCACCGGAGATTGTGGCGCCGCTTCGCCTCGGGACCTACACGGCGGCCTTTGCGTATGTCGCGCTGCCCAACGCAGTGGTTGGCACCACCGTGCAGTTTGTGGTGGCGCTCAGGAGCGGCCGTCCCATGACCAGCTGGTTCGCGAGCTTTGTTCTGCTCTTTCTGGCGGTGCCGGTCAGCGGATTTGTCGCCATGCCGCTTGGCTTCCCCACCGTCGGCAGACTGACCGACCCCATGGGGTTCATTGCGATCTGGAACTCCGTACTGCTGGAGTGGACGATCGCCGAGAAGTACACACGCAGCTTCACCCTCGAGGGCGCGGCGCTGTACAATCGTCTCCTGTGGCTTGGCATTGCCAGCGCCGCCTGGGGGCTGATGTATACGCGGTTCCGTTTTGCCTACCGCGCGCCGGACCACGCAATGGGCTGGTGGTTCGGCGGAAAGCGGTTGCGTTCAACGGACGAGCGCCGGGCCAATGCGGCGCAGAGCGCGCCTGCTGGAGCGCGCGCCGCGTCATCCGTTGGCGGTGACATCGCGCCGACGCCAACCGCCACCCGCAGCTTCGATGCCCGCACGCGCTGGCTGCAGCTGCGTCGCATTGCCAGCATGTCCGCAATATCACTCCTGCGCAGCCCGGCTGGCCTCTTTCTGCTGACCGTGTTCCCCGCCTTTCTGCTGCTGGTGGTGACGGTTCAGCTTCGCGTGCTGGATGTACCCATCCTGCCACGTACGGGCTACCTGCTCTCCAAGTATCTCACCGGCGCCACACTCAAGCCGGAGAACTTCTGGCTGCTGGTGCCGCTGCTCATCCTGTACTTCGCCGGTGAACTGCTGTGGCGTGAACGGGACGCCCGAATGGCGGACGCCCACGACACGGTGGCGGTGCCACCATGGGTCCCACTGGCCGGGAAGTTCGTTGGCCTCGCGCTCGTGATTCTGCTGGTGCTGGCCACGACCATGACGATCGGGCTCTTCACCCAGATTCGACTCGGCTATGCGCGGCACGAACTCGGGCTCTTCACCTTCGTGCTGTTTGGCCTGCAGTTTCTGGACTATCTGCTGCTGGCCGCCCTCGCATTTGCCGTGCACACGATGGTGAATCAGAAGTACGGCGGACATTTGCTGGCGGTCCTGAGTTACGTCTTTCTGCTGCTGGCCCCACGCTTTGGGGTTGAGCATCCCCTGCTGCGCTACGCGAGCAGCCCACCCTGGAGCTACACCGATCTGCGCGGCTTCGGCGCTTCGCTGGGTCCGTGGTCATGGTTCCATCTCTACTGGAGTGCATGGGCCCTGCTGCTGCTGGTCGGTACTACGCTGCTCTGGCCTCGCGGACGCGAGACCGCCATCCGGGCGCGGCTGAAGCAGGCGCGCGCCCGATTGCAGCGCGGTGCGCTCGGGCTGACGGCACTGGGCGGCGTCACCATGGCCGGCAGTGGGGCGTTCATCTTCTACAACACGAACGTCCTGCACGTCTATCGCAACAGCGACGCACAGGTGGCGCTGGCCGCAGAGTATGAGCGGCGCTTCGGCGCACACGCCAACGAAGCGCAGCCGAGCATTGTGTCCACGCGGCTCGAGGCCGATCTCGAACCATCAGCACGGCGTGCCACCGTGCGCGGCAGCTACCAGCTGCGCAATCGCCACCAGGTGCCGATTCGTGAGCTGCACATTGAGCGGGCCGCCGGTGTGCGCACCACGCTGCAGCTGAGCCGAGCGGTCCAGCGTATTGATTCCGCGCCGGCGCTTGGCCACGAGGTGCAGGTGTTGGCCGAACCGCTCGCGCCGGGCGATACGATGACCCTGTCGTTCGAAGTGCTTGCCGCGCCAGGCGGCTTCCGTCACACGGGCGCAGTCAACGCCATCGCGGCAAACGGCACGCACATCACGAGCGCGCTGCTGCCTTCGCTCGGCTATCAGCCGCTTCGTGAGCTCATGTCACCCGACGATCGACGGGCCGCCGGGCTGCCACGCAAGGTCACCTTGCCCACCCCGGAGGATGTGCACCCCAGCATGCTGGCTGGTGACGCGGGTCGATTCGAGGCCATCGTGAGCACCGACATCGATCAGGTGGTGGTGGCGCCAGGCGTGCTGCAGCGCAGCTGGACCGATCGGGGGCGTCGCTGGTTTCACTACCTCAGCGAAGAACCCATTGGCGGACTGCATCAGATCTTCTCCGCGCGATATGCCACCGCGACGAGCCGCTGGCGTGATGTGGAGATCAGCGTATTTCATCATCCCGCGCACACGCAGCAGGTGGACCGCCTGACCGCCTCGGCGCGTGCCACGCTGGAGTACTTCTCCACGCAGTTCGCGCCCTACCCCTACCGCTTCCTGCAGTTTGTCGAGCAGCCGGCGCCCGGCATGGGCATGGGTGTGGATGGCAGTGGCG
>JACVCT010000095.1 GCA_016741895.1 Gemmatimonadaceae bacterium
GTCCCGAACGCGCCACGTATCCGCCCCCACACCCGCGGAGTGCCGGGAGCTGGCCCTGCTCACGGCGTCCCGCTGTCTCTTCCTGTCCTTTCTCGAAGCCAAGGGTTGGCTGGACGCGCGCCGGGACTTTCTCCTGCACCAGGCCGTGCGCGCGCTCGAAGCCGGCGGCGGCATTCATGCGCGTGTCCTGCGCCCGCTGTTCTTCGGCACGCTCAACACGCCGCGGCGTCATCGTGCCGCGGAGGCGCGGCGCTTCGGTGCGGTGCCGTTTCTCAACGGCGGCCTCTTCTCGCCCACGCCACTCGAGCGTCGGCATCACCATCTCGACTTCAGCGACGACGCGCTCACCGCCCTGCTGGGTGGTCTGCTCGACCGCTACCGCTTCACGGCACACGAGGAATCCTCCGCGTGGTCGGAGGCGGCGGTCGATCCCGAGATGCTTGGCCGCGCCTTCGAGGGCTTGATGGCCGAGGAGGAGCGCAAACGCTCGGGCAGCTTCTATACGCCACCGCATCTGGTGGCGCAGGCGGTGGACACCGCGCTCGCCTGCAGTCTCGACTCCCAGCGCGCGCAGGACACACCGGAATTCTGGACCAGCCTGCGTGTGCTCGATCCAGCCTGTGGGTCCGGGGCCTTTCTCGTGCAGGCGCTGGAGACTCTCGACGCGAGAGCGGCCGCCGCGGGAGACCGGCGCAGCGAGCACGAACGGCGACGCGCCATTCTGGCCCGCTGCATCTTCGGAGTGGACAAGCAGCCCATGGCAGTCTGGCTATGCGAACTGCGTCTGTGGCTGTCTGTGGTCATTGCCTGCGATGCACCGCGCATTGACGACATTGCCCCGCTCCCGAATCTCGACCATCACATTCGTGTGGGGGACGCGCTTACCGGGGGCACGCTGCAGTTCGCTCCACCCACGGCTGGCCGCCTGGCGCGACTGCGTGAGCGCTACGTTCGCGCCACCGGCCCCCGCAAGCTGCGCGCGGCTCTCGCGCTCGATGCCGAGGAGCGGGAGCGCGCCATGGCAGAACTCTCGCGCCGTCTCGACGCGCTCCGCCGTGAGCGTCGCCAGCTCGTCGCCATGCTGCGCGGTCGTGATCTGTTCGGTCAACGCCGACGTCCCGGCCGCGCCGATCTCGCGCGACTGGAGTGGCTGCGTCAACGCACGCGGGAGCTCGAGACCCAGCGCCAGCGACTGCAGTCGGGCGGCGCCATGCCCTTCCGCTTTGCCAGCATGTTTGCCGACGTGGCCGCCGCCGGCGGCTTCGATCTGCTGATCGGCAATCCGCCCTGGGTGCGCCCGCATGCCATGCCGGCCAGCGAGCGCGCGTTTCTGCGCACCGAGTTCCGCGCCATGCGCCACGCCACCTGGCGCCTTGGAGCAGCTCGCGCGGGTGCCGGCGCCGGCTTTGCCGCACAGGCAGACCTCGCCGTGGCGTTTGTGGAGCGCGCGGTACAGCTGCTGCGGCCAGGCGCCACGATGGCCCTGCTGCTGCCGGCCAAGCTGTGGCGCAATCTGTCGGGCGGGGGCGTTCGGCGTCTGCTGCTGCATGACACGCACCTCCGTGCGCTGCACGACTGGAGCGACGCGCCGGCGCTCTTCGATGCGGCCACCTATCCCTCGCTGCTGGTGGCGCAGCGCCGGCGTCCGCCCGAACCGCGCGGCACGCCCGCGACCACGGCGACACCCGCGTCACGCGCGTCCGCCGAGACGGTGCAGTGTGTCGTCACGCGGGACACGACACTGCGCTTCGACATGCCTTCGTCGTTTCTGCCGCTTGATGCGGATGATCCGGCCGCACCCTGGGTGTTGCTGCCTCCCGCCGCGCGCGCCGGCTTCAACGCGCTGCGTCATGCGGGACCGCCGCTGGCTGAGAGTCCGCTCGGTCGCCCGCTGCTGGGCGTCAAGTGCGGATGCAACGCTGCCTTCCTCGTACATGCGGTCGAGCATCACGATGAGGGGGCCACCGTGACCTCCCTGGCGGCGACCACGCCAACACAGGGAGTCATCGAGCGCACCGTGCTGCGCCCCGCACTGCGCGGCGAAGCCTTGACCGGCCCGGTGGCGGCCCGTGCATCGGAGCGGGGCGCGATGCGCGCGGGCGACCATCTCGACGAACACGACGTGCGCATCATCTGGACGCACGACGCCTTCGGCAAACCGCTGAGCACCTTGCCGCCAGCCACGGCGCGCTGGCTGGGCACATGGCGCCCGAGACTGCGTGCGCGACGCGATGCCAGACAATCCCAGCCATGGTGGACGCTCTTTCGCACCGATGCCGCCCGCGCCGATCTGCCACGCGTGGTGTGGGCGGACATCGGCAAGCAGCTGCGCCTGCGCCTGCTGCCGCCCCACGACCCCACGGTGCCTCTCAACACCTGCTACGTGCTGCGGCTCGCCACGCTCGACGACGCGTACGCGGCGCTCGCCCTGCTGTCCTCCGGCATCGTCGCCGCCTGGCTCGATGTGCTCGCCGAACCGGCACGCGGTGGCTTCCGGCGCTATCTCGGCTGGACCGTCGGCGCCCTGCCCGTCCCCCGGGACTGGCCACGCGCGGTGCCACAGCTCGCGGCGCTCGGCAGGCGCCTGCATGCCGGAGAGCAACTCCCCGCCCCTCTGCTCAACACGGCCGTTGCACAGGCCTACGGGCTCTCGATCACCGTGCTCACTCCACTCCTTGCCTGGAACCAGCATGCCGCCGTTGCATCCGACTGACCCCACGCATCGCGAGGACACACCTGCGCCCCCCGCACGACTGCGCGTGCACTGGCAGCACCCACGCTCGCTCATGCATGACATGGCCCAGGCGCTCTCGCCCGCGCCGTCCCGGCCACCGCTGGGTGACATCACCCTGCGCGACCACCAGCACGAAGCGGTTGCACAGCTCACACGCATACTGGCGGAGTATCGTGGGGCGCTGCTGGCGGACGATGTTGGCCTGGGCAAGACCTTCGTGGCCCTCGCCGTGAGCCGGCAGTACGACACGGTGCATGTGGTGGCACCGGTGACGTTGTTGCCCGCTTGGCGCAGCGCCGCGGCACGCGCAGGCGTGACGCAGCTGCAGTGCCACTCACTGCACGCCTGGTCACGCTCTGCACCACCAGTGCTGCATGCGCGCGGCTCCTGCCTCGTGATCATCGACGAGGCGCATCACCTGCGCAACGCCGGGACCCGCCGCTATCGCCACTTGGCCGACGCGGTGGCGGCCTGTGATGTGCTGCTGCTGTCGGCCACACCGGTCCACAATCGTCCGCACGATCTGCGCGCACTGCTCGCATTGTTTCGTGGGCAGCGGCTCGACGCGCTCGACGACCAGCAACTCGCCCGCATGGTGGGGCGTCGCCGGGCCACGGACATCGGGACCGGGGCGCAGGACGCCAGCTTTGCGAAGCCACGGCGCGTGGCGCACGCCACCATTCGCGAGCCGCAGGACCGCGCAGTGCTCGATGCCATTCTGTCGCTGCCAGCGCCACTCCCGGCTCACGACGGTGCCGTGGCTGGTGCGCTCATTCGACTGGGCCTGCTTCGCGCCTGGTGCTCGAGTGATGCCGCGCTGATGCACGCGCTCACCCGGCGGCGTCTGCGTGGCGAAGCGCTGCGTGACGCGCTCTGCACCGGACGCCACCTCACGCGCGATGAGTTGCGCCATTGGGTGCTTGGTGATGATGCCGGCCAGTTGGCCTTTCCCGAATTGCTGGCCTCCCACACGGTGGCGTCGGGTGATCTGCGCAGCGTGCTCGACCGGCACCTCGATGCGGTGGCCGCCCTCGCGCGCCAACTGACGCGCGCCCAGCCATCGTCGCGTGATCAGGCGCACGCCCGGCACCTGCGCGAGATACTCGCCCGTCACCCGCAGCAGCCGGTTGTGGCGTTTTCCCAGTACACACGCACGGTGCAGGCCCTGTTTCGTGCCCTCTCCGACATTGCCGGAGTCGGCGCCATCATGGGCACGCAGGCTCGCATTGCCAGCGGACCGCTGCCACGCCAGGAGCTCATTGGCCTGTTCGCTCCCTCGGCCAACGGCCGGCCCCCTCCGCCGGAGATACAGCGAGTGCAACTGCTGCTCACCACCGACCTGATGGCCGAGGGCGTCAACCTGCAGGATGCCGGTGTCGTGGTGCACCTCGACCTGCCGTGGACGCATGCCATGCTCGTGCAGCGTGAAGGACGTGCGTTGCGCATGCACTCGCCGCATCGGGCGGTGCATGTGTACACGATGGGACCGGATGCACCGGTGGCCGCTGCGCTGCGCGCCGAGCAGCGCGTATTCAGCAAGCGCCGGCTGAGCCATCGGCTGGTGGGCGGCGAGCACGCTGCGCCGCAGAGCGCGGCCGACTGGCAGGCTGCCTGGCAACGCATGCTGCGACGTTGGCAGCATCGTCAGTCACATCGCAGGGCGCCGTCAGCGCCGACTCTGCATTCGCAGCTGTGTGCCGCCGTCCGGTACTCCGCACAGCTGGGCGATGACAGAGTGTGCGCGCTGGTTCACATCATCGGGCAATCGCAGCCCCTTGTGTTGCGCGCCCGTCAGGACGGGAACGGCAGGTGGCATTGGAGAGTTGCGAGGCACCCCCGGGTGCTGCTGCGTGTCGCGCGGCTGTGGGAGGCGGAGGCTGGCGCGAAGTGCGCGCCGCCTGTGCCCATGGCCGAGGCGCGTCGGGTCGTGCGGCGGCTGCAGCGCCCGCTGCGCCGTCTGCAGGACGCCATGCGCTTGCGTGCGCTGCTTGGTCCTCCGACCATCGCCATGGCTCCGGTGGTCATGCAGATCACGGAACGCCTGTCGGTCATGGAGCGGAGCTGGCCACTGCCTTTGCGTCATCGGCATGCCGGGCGTCTCGCAGCGGCGCGGCAATGCCTGCGCGTGGTGCGCGGCGCGGCCGCCGAATCGGCCTGCCGCCGATGGCTCCATGGCATGCCCACCCCGGGTCTGCGGGATGGGCCCACCACCGGGATTGATGCGCAATGCGCATGGATCGACGCCTGGCAGAACGAACCCGTGCTCGTGCGGTTGATGGCCAGTCCGAGCGTGTGGCCGGGCGCCACGTCAGCGCACCCAGACCTTCCCGGTCCGGTATCGGGAGGTCCGGCACCCGGAGGTCGGGAAGATGACGCCGTTACCATGATGCTGGTGCTGCTGGCCCGTTAGGATTCACCGGCATGTCCACCAGTTCGCGTCCGATTGCCCTGCTGTTCGATCTCGACGGCACCCTCATCGACTCCATCGGCCTGCTGCTCGAGTGCATGCAGTACGCCTTCGCCGAGCGGGCACGACGTCCCGGCACGGCCGAGTGGGTGGCGGGCATCGGTACACCGCTGCGAACGCAGCTGGCCGAGTGGTGTGAGGGGCCGGACGACGTGGAGGCCATGGTCGCGCGCTACCGCGACTATCAGGACCTGCACCTCGAACGCCTCACCAGCCCGTTCCCGGCCGTCCTCGACACCCTGGCCTGGGCCAGACGCGAGGGGCACCCCACGGCCATTGTCACCAGCAAGGGCCAGGGCATGACTTGGCGCTCGCTGCAGCATGTGGGCCTGGGCGAGGCCTTCGATGCCGTCGTGACCTTTGAGGAGACCACGCGGCACAAGCCCCTGCCGGACCCGGTGTTCCTCGCGCTCGAGCGCCTCGGGGCCACCCCCGACCGCGCCATCTTCGTGGGCGATTCCCCCCATGACATGCATGCCGGGAGGGCGGCGGGGGTCACCACCGCCGCGGCCCTCTGGGGCCCGTTCAGCCGCGACGAGCTGGCTCCTGCCGCGCCCGACCACTGGCTGACCGACATGGGCCAGCTTCCGGAAATCGTGGTCGGCCTCCGGCGCTGAGTTTTTGCTCAGTTCTCCGGGCCGTTCAAACCCTTCGGCCCACCAGGTGATCGAATCGGGTGACAAGTTTCCGGAGTCCCCCTGCTCGCACTTGGCGTGACCGATCCAACCTTCGAGACGCATCACCTCACCCTGACCCCCGGTCAGGGGCGTGACGACGTGGCCGCTGCTGCCAGCGGCGACCGTCGGGCGTTCGAACGGGTCTATCGCGCTCATTCAGACCGGGTGTTCGCCCTCTGCGTGCGCATGCTGGGTGACCGGGGCCTTGCCGAAGAAGTGGTGCAGGACGTCTTCGTCCGCGTCTGGCAGAAACTGCCCGGGTTCCGCGGCGAGTCGGCTTTCAGCACCTGGCTGCACCGGGTCGCGGTCAACGTGATCCTGTCGCGCCGCAAGGCGAGCGGGATCCACCAGGCCCGTCACGCCGACGATGACGCGCTGGACGATGCCGCCGGACGCGCCGAGTCGGTGGGAGACCGTCTGGATCTCGAAGGCGCCATCGCCGGTTTGCCGAAGGGCGCGCGCATGGTCTTCGTGCTCCACGACGTGCAGGGCTACACCCACGAAGAAATCGGTGAGCAGCTCGGCATCACACCGGGTGGCAGCAAGGCCCAGTTGCACCGGGCCCGCATGCTGCTGCGCACCGCGCTCACGCGCTGACCTCATCACGCTGTTCTGCTCGCATCTCACGCCGGACCTCTCATGAGCCACTCCATGCACCAGCCCTTGCCACCCTCCGCCGACGACTGCGCGCGTTTCGACGCGACACTCGGCGCATGGCTCGAAGGCGACACCGACGCCGTCACCACGGCGTGGATGGCGGCGCATCGTGCCTCCTGCCCCAGTTGCAGCGCCGTGGTCACCGACCTCGAACAGCTGGTGGCCGATGCCGCCGCCCTGCCCGCCGGCATGGCACTGCCGCGCGACGTCTGGCCGGATATCGAGGCGCGGCTCGAGGCCCAAGTCATTCCCATTTCCCGCGGCCAGGCAGCCAGCGCGCAGGTGGCCCCGACCGCACAATTCGCCGCCACTGGCAATGAGCGGTTGCGCACCTCGGCGCCGCGGACGTTCTCGCGCCGCGCGCTGGCCGTTGCCGCCACGCTGCTGGTGGCCGTGAGCTCCGGTGTCACCTGGCAGCTCACGCGGCCTGCACGCCCTCTCGTCGATCAGAGTGACGTGGCCATCCGGCCCGATGCCCAGCCGTCCACGGTGGTACCGTCTACCGCGGTGCCGTCGGACTCCATCACGAACGCGGGCACACCCGACAGCGAAGTCCCGGCCAATGTGCCGTCGCGTCGCCCCGTCGGCTCCACGTCGAATGTGCGACTCGTGGCCGATGATGCCCTGCCCGATCTCGACGCCACCTACGAGCGCGAAATCGGCGCCCTGCGGCAGATCGTCGACGAGCGCTTCGCCGAACTCGACACCGCCACGGTGCGTGAGCTGCGCCGCAATCTCGACATCATCGACAAGGCCATCAGTGACAGCAAGGCGGCGCTGGCGCGCGATCCGCGCAGCCCGCTGCTGTCCGGACAGCTCGACCGCGCGCTCGAGGCCAAGCTGCAACTCCTGCGTCGGGTGGCCCTGCTGTGAGCCGGCACGTCGTGTTTTCTCGTCGCCTGTTGCCCGCGCTCGCGGTGGCGGCCGCGCTGAGTGTGATGCTGCCACCGTCACGCGCTGCCGCGCAGTACGACACCTCGGTGCGCGTGGGCAGCAGCGCCGTGGTGGACATCACCGTGCGCAGCGGACGGCTCATCGTGCGCGGCGTGGACGGCACCAGCGGCACCGTGCGTGGCGATCATCGGCGCTTCGAGCTGCGCACCACCGGTACCACCATGTCCATGAATCCGCGTGACGACAGCGACAGTCGTTCGCGCAGCCAACGGGACGAGGACCTGCTCGAGGTGGACGTGCCTCGCGGTGTGCGGCTGGTCGTGCGCGGCACCTCGGCCGACATCGACATCAGCGCGCTTGGCGGCAGTGTCGATGCCTATACCAGCTCCGGCACCCTGCGCATCGAAGACGCGCGCGGCCGGGTGAATGCCGCCACGCTCACTGGCGACATCTACGTCACGGGGCCATCGGCGGCCCTGCGTGTGACCACCGTGAGCGGCGATGTCCGGCTGCGCGAGGTGCGCGGGGAAGTGGAGGTGCACACCACCAGCGGTGATGTCTCCATCAGTGGCGAGCCCATCGAGCGGCTCAGCGTGGAATCCATCAGCGGCGATGTGCGCATGGATGGCCTGCTCGCCCGCGATGCCTGGGTGCGCATCACCGCGCACTCGGGTGATGTCACCCTGCGTCTGCCGGACGACGCCCGTGGAGAGCTGACCATGTCGTCCTACTCCGGTGACCTGAAGTCCGCCGTCCCGCTCACCCTCATGCCGGGCGAAGTGTCCCGCGCGCGGTCCGGCCGTCACACCCGTCGCTACCAGTTGGGCAGCGGCGGTCCGCTCCAGATCGATCTGTCCACACTCAACGGCGACATCCGACTCGTGCGCTCCCCCGCCCGATGAGGAAGCTGGCGCCCCTGTCCCCTTTCCCGTTCCGGGAGTCCGTCATGCTCACCCGATCATTCCGCCCTGCTGCACTCACGGCGTTCGCCGTGCTGCTGTCGGCCACGCTGCTGGCCCCCACGGCCGACGCGCAGGACCGTCGCCGCGACGACGCCTTCGCCTGGTCCGGCCGCATTCCGTCCGGCAACGCCATTCGCATTCACAACATCAACGGCGGTATCGAGGTGCTGCGCAGCAGCAGCGGCCGCGTGGAAGTCTCGGGCGAGAAGCGCTGGCGGCGCGGCGATCCGGACGACGTGCGCATCGAGCAGAAGAGCTTCGGCGACGATGTCGTCATCTGCGCCCTCTGGACGCCCAATTCGAGCTGCGAAGAGCGCGGCATCCGCTCGGAACGCAATTCGAAATGGAACGATCGCAACGATGTCTCGGTGCACTTCACCGTGCGGGTGCCGGAAGGCGTGCGCGTGGTGCTCAATACCGTCAACGGCGGCATCGAGGTGCGCGACGTGACCACTGAAGTGGATGCGCGCACGGTCAACGGCAGCATCACCGCGCGCAGTGCCGGCGGCCCGGTGCGCGCCCGCACAGTCAACGGCAGCATCGACGTCTCCATGGGCTCGCTCGGCCGCGCCGAAGATCTCGAGTACGAAACGGTGAACGGCGCCATCACCCTCGAACTGCCGTCCAACTTCGGCGCCGAACTCGAACTCTCCACCGTGAACGGCCGCGTCACCACCGATTTCCCGATCACCATCTCGGGCACGCTCTCACCACGCAAGTTGCGCGGCACCGTGGGTGACGGCCGCACCCGCGTGCGGGCCAGCACCGTCAACGGCAGCGTCACCCTGCGCCGCGGGCGCTGACAACAACACGCACACACGCGAGTACGACTGGCCGCCGCGCCCCACTCAGGGTTCGGCGGCCAGTTGCTCGATACGGGTGGCCAGCTCGAAATCCTTGGCGGTGATGCCGCCACTGTCGTGTGTGCTGAGCAGGAAGGTCACCCGCGTGTAGCGCACGTCGATGTCCGGGTGGTGCTGCAGGGCCTCGGCCACCTCGGCCACACGCGCCAGAAAGGCGATACCGGCCGGGAAGGTCGCGAAGTGATAGGTCTTCTGCAGCATGGCCCCCTTGCGGGACCATCCGGGCAGGGCGCCCAATTGGCGCTGGACCTCGATGTCGGAAAGAACCGGGGCAGGCGTCATGTCATAGAGTAGGCCGCCCGGGGACCGAACACCACCGTCGGTCACCCTGTCTCTTGCGGCTTCGGGCTTTATTCGGTAGGGTCAGAGCATGTCGCTCGCCCTCCCGGTTCTCCCGCCGCCGCTCCGGCCGCTCACCGTGCAGGCCGACCTGCAGTACCACGCCGCGCCCGGCGGGGGGATCTTCAACCCGCCGTCGGCCACCCACATGGGCTTCTGGTCCATCAACCCCTATGTGGGCTGTGCCTTCGGCTGCGCCTACTGCTACGCGCGGGACACGCATCGCTACACGCTCGAGCGCGCGGGACCGGTGGGGCGGGCCGTGGCGGAGTCCATGCCGCCCTGGCAGGCCTTCGAGCGACGGGTGCTGGTCAAGGAGCATGCGGCGGCGCGGGTGCGCGAGGCCCTGCGCTCCTCCCGCGCGCCCAGGGCTGGCGACTCACTGGTCATCGGCTCGGCCACCGATCCGTATCAGCCGGCCGAGCGGCGCTTTGCCGTCACGCGCTCAGTGCTGGAAGCCCTGCAGGTGGTGCGGGGCCTGTCCATCGTCATCATCACCAAGAGCCCGCTGGTCACCCGCGACATCCCGCTGCTGCAGCACCTGGCCCGGCACAACACCGTGGCCGTGCACGTCTCGCTTATCACGGTCGACCGCGAGCTCGCCCGGCGCATCGAGCCACGAGCCCCCACCCCCGAGGCGCGACTGCGCGGCATTCGCCGGCTGGCCGAGGCGGGGGTGGAAGTCAGCGTGAATTGCATGCCCATCCTGCCGGGCATCACCGACGCACCGGAGCAGTTGGCCGAGCTGGTGGCCCGGGTGGCGGACACGGGGGCCAGGAGCCTCGGGGCCTGCGCCCTGCGGCTGCGGGCCGCGTCCCGACGGCGCTACCTGCCGGTGGTGCGGGAGCAGTTTCCCGAGCTCGCCGCCCGCTACGAGGCCACCTACCGCGACAGTGTGTACGCCCGCGAGACCTACCGCACGGGACTGCGCGAGGCCATGGAGCGGCTCTGTGCCCGGCATGGCCTGCGCTTCCGGGTGTACCGCTACGACGACGCCCGCGAGGAGCCAGATAAAGAAATATACAACGACATACAGCTATCAACCAACCAACTGCCACTCTTCACCTGACGCCCTCGCACCGCCACTCGGCGGTCTTTTTCTCCGGTTTATCTTCGGTTTTTGTTTGGTATCATGAGCGCCCTGCCGCTGCCGTTCGTCTCTCCCTCCACGCCGCCAGGCGGTCCACCGCCAGGCGCTCCACCACCCAGCGACGCACTGGCCGGTGTGCAGGCCCGTGTGCAGGCGGTGGTTGCCACCGGGCGTGCCCCGGGCGCGCCCTGGCACACCGGGGTGGTCGCGCTCGACCGGGCGCTGGGCGGCGGCATTCCGCGGGGGCGGGTCACCGAACTCACGGGGGCGCTGGCGGTGGGCAAGACGGCACTCGTGCGGCAGCTGGCGGCCGCCGTGCTGCAGGGTGGTGGTTGGGTGGCCTGGATCGACGTGGGCCGCACGCTCGCGCCGGCCACCCTCGCCGGTCTGGGCAAGCGCCTGGTGGTCATCCGCCTCACCCATGCCCAGCGGCATCGCGCGGCCTGGACGGCCGACCTGCTGCTGCGCAGCGGGGTCTTCGGGCTTGTCGTGCTCGACGAGCCCCCGG
This sequence comes from Gemmatimonadaceae bacterium, assembly GCA_016741895.1. GTDB lineage: Bacteria > Gemmatimonadota > Gemmatimonadetes > Gemmatimonadales > Gemmatimonadaceae > Gemmatimonas. The sequence continues at coordinate 11,192 of JACVCT010000095.1, forward strand.
CCCTCTCGCGTGTGCACGGCGTGCGGCTGGCCCAACTGGCCCGCGAGCGCGATGCCGCCTGCGTGGTGCTCAGCTCGCAGCGGGCCGGCGAGTCTCGCGGCAGTCGACTGGCCGGCACGCTGCGCCTGCGTATGCAGCTGCGTCTTCCGGCGTCGCGGGTCACCGCATCCGACGCCCGCCCCAACACGGTTCGAGTCGTCGTGGAACGCGGCGGCCCCGGACTCCCGCATCAGTCTGTCGAGGTGGATCGTGTCGTCATCCTGGCGCGTCGCGTGTGTGCGCATCCCGAGATTCCCGATCGGCGCGGGGTGGCGCGCAGCGCGCGTCGTCCCTGGGCCGCCCGCGGCAACAGCACCGACCACAGTGTCAGCCACAGCGCCGACACCGGCCAGTTCGTCGACAGCGCCGAACATCCCGTCACCTGGGGCGGACTCGGCGTCGGCAGTCGCGACCTGTACGGAACTGAGCTTCCGGGACATCCAGCTCGAATTGCTGCCGGACTCGAGGCCGACCCCGGCGACCGACTCCCGCTCCCCGCAGCGCGGCCGATCAGCGGGAACGCCGGCCTCGACCAGTGGAGCGAACAGCGCATCCAGCGCCGCGAGGAACGCGAGCAACGTGGCATCCGCGACTGGACCACGTACCGCGGGCGGCGCCGCGCGGCCGAATCCACGTTCGGGCGACGTCCCCGGCAACCCGCCTCCTGATCCGCCGCACTGGGACGCCGTGCCCCGCGCGCTGGCGGTGGACACCCGACTCAAGGTGGTGTCGCTGGCCGCCGGTCGCGCCGGGGTGCGCGCGGGCATGAGCATTGCCGAGGCCCGAGCCCGCTGCGCCGCGCTCGACGTGCGTCCATGGGACGAGCACGCCGTGCAGGACGCGGTGCTCGCGGCCACCACGGCGCTGCTGGCCGCCAGTCCGCAGGTCACACCCGTGCACGGTGCGCCCGGCCTCTGGTGGGTGGGCGCCAGCGGCTTTGCCGCGCTGGGCGGAGAACGGCAACTCGCCGAGACCCTGCTGCACATTGCGCGGCAGTGGCATCCCGAGGCGCGCGTGGCCATTGCCGACAGCTGCGTGGCCGCGCGGGCCGCCACCTGGGCGCCGCGCACCAGCACCCAGCCCAGCGTAGACGCCGTGTGTCTGCCACCCGGCGGATGCGGCGCCTATCTCGCGCCGGCGCCGCTGGGGCTGTTGCCCATGCCCGACGAACTGCGCGAAGCACTCACGCTGCTGGGGCTGCGCACCATTGGCGCCTTCGCCGCACTCGATGCCGGCGATGTGGAGCAGCGCTGGGGCCCCGAGGGACTCAGTGCCTGGCGGCTGGCGCAGGGGCAGGACCCGCGGCGTCCCGGACTCGTGCGCGTGGAAGCCGCGCGACATGCCAGCATCGAACTGCCGGCCGCCGTCGAACGCGCCGAGCCCATTCTCTTTGCCGTGCGCGCGCAGTTGCAGCGGCTGCTGCAGGACTGTGTGCACGACGGTCGTGCGGCGGCGGCCGTGTCCATCACGCTCGTGCTCGACGCCGGCCGCTCGTATCCGCTCGAAGCCATCGGCTCCGATATGCAGGACCACACGCGGGTGCCGGAGACCAGCGACGACAACACGCACAACGCGAGTACATGGACATCATCACAGCGACCGGCGCGCGTGGCCGAAGCGCACGCCGAACATCACGCGCCACATCACGCGCCACATCACGCGCCACATCACACGGGCACACGCCGCGAACGTCCGCGCGATCTGCTCGCAATCCCGCAGCGCAGCATCACGCGTGAAGTGCGGCCGGCGCGGCCACTCGCGCGCCTCGAGCCACTCTTCGATCAGTGCCGCGCCCTGCTCGAACGCTGGAACATTCCCGCGCCCGTCATCGGCGTGACGCTGGGCATTCCCGCCACCGCTCCACTCGCCGCCGATCAGGGTGATCTGCTCGTGCCCTCGTGGCGCGACGCCGCCATGAATGCCGAGGCCGTGCTCGCGCGGCTGCGCGCCACACTCGACCCCGAGCATCGCGGCGATGTCGTGGTGCATCCCGAAGCGCGTGACACCCATCGCCCCGAGCAGACGGGGGCCTGGGTGAGCGCCGATGCCATCGCGCTTGCGGCGGCGGCGCTGCCGCAGGCTCCGCCGCAAGCAACGCCGCACACGTCCACGTCACTGCGCGTATCCGCCGTCCTGCGTCTGCTCACACCCGCCGAGGCCATCGAAGTGGAAGCCCCACGCGGCGTACCGCAGGCCATCTGGTGGCGCGGTCGTCGACTGCATGTCGTCGACGTGCTCGGCCCTGAAC
>JACVCT010000096.1 GCA_016741895.1 Gemmatimonadaceae bacterium
CGCTGGCGGTGGAAGCCCAGATGGAAGCCCGCACCCTGATGCTGGCCTCCAACAACGTGCTGTTCCCGGCCTCGGGCGAGCCGTCCATCGTGCCGTCGCAAGACGTGGTGCTGGGCCTGTACTACACCACCCGCGAGCGCATCAACGGCAAGGGTGAGGGCATGGTCTTCTCCGACATCGGCGAAGTCCAGCGCGCGCTGGATGCCGGCGTGGTCGAGCTGACCGCCAAGATCGGCGTGCGCCTGACCGAGTGGGTCAAGGACAAGGAAAGTGGCGAGTTCACGCCGGTGACCAAGGTGGTGGACACCACCGCCGAGGAACGCGGCCGCCGCTGTCTCGAGGAGCCCGACGTGATGCAGCTCGCCCGCTGGTGTGCGCGCATTGCCGAGCACTACGGACGGCCCATGGACATCGAGTGGGCGAGGGACGGTGGCACCGGCGCGATGTACATCGTGCAGGCGCGACCGGAAACCGTGCGGGCCCGCGAGTCGGCGGGTGCCGTCAGTTCCTTCACACTTGAAGGATCGGGACCGCTGCTGGTGTCCGGTGTGGCCGTGGGCAATCGCATTGCCAGCGGACGGGCGATCGTTCTGGCCGGCATGCACGAGGCGGAGCGCTTCGAGAGCGGCGCCATTCTGGTGGCGCGACAGACGGACCCGGATTGGGTGCCGGTGATGAAGCGGGCGGCGGCCATTGTCACCGACACCGGCGGACGCACCAGCCACGCGGCCATCGTGAGCCGCGAGCTGGGCATCGCCGCAATAGTCGGCGCGACGGATGCCACCGCGCGGCTGGACGGGCGCCAGGTGACCGTGAGCTGCGCTGAGGGCCCCACGGGTCACGTGTATGACGGCACCCTGCCCTTCACCGAATCCCAACTCGATCTCACGAAGCTTCCAGGCACGCACACCGCCATCATGCTGAACGTGGCCGACCCGGCCATGGCCATGCGCTGGTGGCAACTGCCGGTGCGCGGCATCGGCCTCGCTCGGCTGGAGTTCGTGATCGAGCATCTGTGCCGCGCGCATCCCATGGCCCTGCTGCATCCGGAGCGTGTGCCCGTGAGTGAGCGGGACGCCATTGCCCGACTCACGGCGGACTACGCGTCGCCGGCCGAGTTCTTCGTGGACCGTCTTGCGTCCGGCATCGCGCAGATCGCCGCGTCGCAGTGGCCGCATCCCGTCATTGTGCGCTTCAGCGATTTCAAGACCAACGAGTACGCCGGACTGCTGGGCGGCGCCGCGTTCGAGCCGCACGAAGAGAATCCGATGATCGGCTTTCGCGGAGCGTCTCGATATTACGACCCGCGTTACCGCGAGGGCTTCGCGCTCGAGTGTCGAGCCATTCGTCGCGTGCGTGAACACATGGGCCTGGGCAACGTGGTGGTGATGATCCCCTTCTGCCGCACGCTCGACGAGGCCGATCGGGTGCTGGCCGAGATGCGCGGTCAGGGACTGGTGCGCGGTGAGCAGGGACTCGAGGTGTATGTGATGGCGGAAATCCCGAGCAACGTGCTGCTGGCGCGCGAGTTCGGTGCCCGCTTCGACGGCTTCAGCATCGGCAGCAACGATCTCACGCAGCTCACACTGGGTGTGGACCGCGACAATGCGCTGCTGGCCTCCCTGTTCGACGAACGCAACGAGGCCGTGCAGCGCTCCATTGCGCGGCTCATTGCCGACGCGCACGCAGTGGGCTGCAAAGTGGGCATCTGCGGTCAGGCGCCGAGCGACCACCCCGACTTCGCGGAGTTCCTCGTGCGGGCGGGCATCGACTCGATTTCGCTCAACCCCGACAGTGTGGTGCCGGTGCTCACACGGGTGGCAGCGCTCGAGGCGGAGCTCCAAGCGGAGCTCGAGGCTTAGCTCGAGACGGGGCGTGCGACGCAGCGGGAAGCGCCGCGCACCAAGATGTGAGGGCCCTGACTCAGAAGGACGCGCGAACGCCGAACAGCAGCTGACCATCGCGATTGCTGGGGGCTCCGCGATCGCGCGCTTCGCTGTCGAGCCGTTCGCGATGCGTCACCGTCAACTCGAGCGCCGAACGCAGGGGGACCGCGAGTGTGCTGATGCTCTCCATGGTGTAACGCGCCACACGATCGACGGTGGGCTGATACAGGGTGAGATGACTGAAGCGCAGCGCGTCGCCCACCCGTGTGCGGTACCGCAGACGCAGCGACCAGCGGTGGCGTGTGCCCACACCGGCGCTTCGCGTGCTGTCGGTCTGCCCAAGGCCGCGGGTCTGCTCACTCAGGAAGGCGAGACTCATGCTCGCATCCTCCTGAAATCCAGCACGGACGGAGTCGGGCCGCCAGGCCGTGAACTTGGCGCCGGCACCGGCGGACACTCGGGACGCGAGCCGCTGCTGCAGACTGGTTTCGGCCAGACCAAAGGCAAACGGGCTCCACCTGGCGCGCGGTGTGAGATCGATGCCGAACGTGCCTCGCGTGTTGCGCACAATGACCCGGCGCTCGCGGGTCACCAGATCGATGGCATCGCCGTAGCCCGTCTGCAGATCGGCGCGCAGTTGGCGCGCATCCGACTCGCTGGAGAGCGCCAGAAGCCCGTTGAGCACACGCTGGCTGGCCGCTCCATAGAGCACCGTGCCACTGGCCTCGACACTGCGCTGCCAGGAAGTCTGCGGGGTTTGTGCGCGGGCGGACCCGCCCACGGCGAGCGTCAGGCCACACAGGAGCGCGGACCATGCGAAGGGAAAAACTCGTCGCGTTTGCATGTTCAGGTGCCGTACCCCACCAGTGGCACGGTGAGCCCTGTGCCATGTCCCATCCGCACAGCACCATTCGTCCCACGACCACAGATTGAGGTCGTACCCCTTTCGGCGAGTCCCTCATGTTTGTCCCACCCACCATTGGACGCTGGCCGCTCCGCAAGGCGCTGCTGCCGGCGTCACTCTTGGCAGCGTCACTGCCGCTCCCGGCCTTGCTGCCTGCGCAGGCCAGCCTCACCGGCCGTGTATTGACTCCGGACAGGCGCCCGCTGGCGGGCGTGGAGGTGAGCATCGCCGCGCTCTCGCGCCGTGCCATCAGCGATTCGACGGGTGCCTTCGTTCTCGACAGTCTCACGCCCGGCCGCTACCTCGTGGCCGCGAGAAAGCTGGGATTCCGGCCGTTCAGCACGATGACTTCGTTGTTTGCCGGCGTCGGTCCCGACTACGAGTTCACTCTGCAGCCCGCTCCGCAGGAACTGGCGCAGGTCAACGTGTCGGCTGATGTGATGGCCACCCAGTTCGCGGGATTCGAGAAGCGGCGGCAGCTCAAGATCGGACGCTACCTCACCGCAGAGGACTTTGCGAAGGCCGAAGGTCGGCCAACGGCAGACATCATCGCCGGCATTCCCGGCGTGGACATCGTTCGCGGCCGCGGCAATGAGGCCTGGTACGGCAGTCGCCGTGGCGCAGAAACCATCACGCAGGGTCGACGGCTTCGAACGGACGACGTGCAGCGCGGGGCCAATCCCGGCGCCGGCATGTGCTACGCCACCGTCGTACTGAATGGCCTGGTGGTGTACCGCGGCGATTCCGGTGAAGGGCTGTTCGATCTCAACTCTCTCAATGCGCGCGACATCAAGGGGGTCGAGGTGTACACCGGCACGGCCAACGCCCCGCAGGAGTGGTTGACGGGCACCGGCGGCTGCGGTGTGATCGCCATCTGGACCAAGTAGACAGCACACAGCAGGCACGAACGACAACGGGCGGGAAGATCATGATGATCTTCCCGCCCGTTTGCCATCGTGACCGCCCGGCTTACTCGTGCGCGGGCAACGGTTCCATGGTCTTCGCGTCCACCGGCACCTGCACCTCGTCCTTGAACGGCGTGGTCATCATGAACACGCGCATGACGGGGAAGGCATCCATGAACTTGAAGTACGTGAAGAACCACAGGCCGATGAAGCCGATCGTCGTGCCGATCTCCTGCAGACCGTACGGCAGCGACGTGGCCTCGCCGTAGATGCTGGGGTAGATCTCGATGTAGCGGTGCAGGTACACGCCGATGAGGCTGCACACCGCGAAGAGCACGAACGTGGGCAGGTACATCTTGGCGGCCTTGGAGATCAGGCCGAAGAACGGCAGCACGAAGCCGAAGATCGGGATGAGCGTGGTGAAGGTCTTCCACACACCCGAGAGGCGGAGACGATAGAAGTGCGTCTCTTCCGGCATGTTGCCGTACCAGATGACCAGGTACTGCGAGAAGCTGATGTAGCCCACGAAGGCCGTGAAGGCGAAGGCCAGCTTGCCGAGGTCCCACAGCTGGTCCATCGTGACGATGTCCTTGGCCTCGAGGTGGTTGCGCCACCACATGGTCAGCAGCGAGAGCAGCATGATCATGTTGACCCAGCCCGTCATGAACACGATCCACGCGTACATGGTCTGCTGGAAGTGCAGCGAGATGGTCATGGAGTAGTCCCACGCCATGAAGCACCAGCCCACCACGAAGGCGATGCAGACCGCCACGCCCAGCTTGCCCTGCGTGCTGTGCTGCGTGTGCAGCTCGCGACGCTCGTCACCGCTCCAGGCCGCGCGCATCTTGGCCCGCAGACCCGCCGCCCACGACGCGCCCGACTCGGGGAGCACGGCCACGTCCATCTTGACCGAGTTCCACACGAACAGGCCCTGCAGCACCGTGATGGCGCCGAAGAACAGCACACCGCGCAGCACGAAGTACGTGTTGTCGAGGTAGGCCGCCTTCTCGGCGATCGACACGGCCTCACGGCCGCGGAAGGTGAAGATGTGTTCGCCGCTGAAGAACAGAATGGCCAGCAGGATCACGAAGGCCACCGGCACGAAGGCGTAGAAGCCCTCGGCGAAGCGCACCACGGAACGCGACCAGCGCGCCGTCACGATGCGCTGCACGGCGGCGAACGCCGTGCCGGCGGTGGAGATGACCGCGAAGTAGAGCCAGTTGAAATGCAGCGCCTGCCAGGCGCGATCGGCGTGCGTGAAAAGCCCGTAGGCGAACACGGCCACGCCGAGCAGGGTGGCTGCCAGCGCCGCCGTCTTCAGCGAGCCCGGGACGGACTTGCCGGAGAGGCGACGGGCGAACTCTTCCCGTGTCGGGTAGTGATAGTGCTGGCTCACTCGTGCTTCTCCTTGGCCTCACCGTGGGCCGCCGGCGGACCGACGTGCAACTTCCGCATGGTGTCGTGTTCGTTGTTGCCCTTGAACGTGGCCGCGTTGACGTTGGGCGACCCCGGGGTGGGCGTCTGCGTGGGCTTGACGAACGGCGCCGGGCGCGTGGGGGCCGTGAGAGACGGACCGGGCACCGTGGTGCCGTTCTGTCCCGGATAGCCCGCCAGCGTGGTGTCCGCCGTGCCCGCCTGCAGCGCGCGCACGTAGTTCACCACATCCCAGCGATCCTGCTCTTCGATGCGGTTGTAGTTCGGCATGGCACCGCGACCGTTGCGGATGATGCCGTACAGGTAACCGTCGCTGCGGCCCTTGGCCGACTCCGTGAGGAGCGAGGGGCTGTAGCCGTAGGCCGGGTTCACCTTCTTCAGGCCACCGTTGCCGTCACCCGCCAGACCATGGCACACCGAGCAGTTGATCTGGTAGTTGAGGCGACCGTTGGCCAGCGAGGCCGGCGACACCGGCGTCGGGTTCGACAGCGAGGCCATGGAATCAGGCAGCGCCTTGTACGACACCTGGAAGGCCGACACGGCCGTGCCCTGCACCGGCACGCTGAACTGCGGCTGTCCACGCGGCGGCGTGAGCGAGTCGGCCGGATTCTGCGACGGCGACTCCCAGGGTTCGATGCGGGGCTGGTCCTTGAAGTCGGTGAACCAGGAGCACGCGCCGAACGACAGCGGGAGCACCAGGGCCACCGACGAGCGCAACGCACGCTTCACGGCAGGAACCTGAAGGGAAAGGGGCTCACGCTTCACGCCGCACCTCCTCGGCGCCGGCATGGCGCAGGAGTTCTTCGGCTGCCGACGCCTTGGCGGCGTCACAGGCCACGAACACACCGAAGTGGCCCGCGGAGAAGCGATCGTCGTAGCCGACCGTGGTGGTCAGGCGGGGAATGCGCGAGTTGATGAACATGCCGGCTACCGTGGACAGCGCACCCACCAGCACCATGACTTCGAAGCCGATGATGGTGTAGGGAATCCACGAGGCGATGGCCTTGCCACCCGTGACCAGCGGCCAGTAGTCCGACGACCAGATGGCGATCCAGTAGCCGAAGCTCACACCGAGCAGACCGCCGATGAGCGTGAAGCGACGCACCACGCTGTTGGGACCCGCGATGGCGTCATCCAGCTCATGCCGGATGGTGGGCGAATACACCGTCACATCGCCCAGGCGCTTCTTCTTGAGTTCCTCGATGGCCGAGACGGTGGTATCGAGGTGATGGAAGACTCCAAGCACGCCCTGCATCAGTGATGTCCTCCACCGTGGCTGTTCTTGAACCGCGGCGTCACGATTTCCTTGAGCTCCATGATGGCCATGACCGGCATCTGCTTCACGAAGAGCAGGAACCACATGAAGAACCAGCCGAAGGAACCGACGAGGAAGGCCATGTCGATCCAGCTGGGCGTGTAGCTGCCCCACTGCCAGGGCTCGAACTCGTGGGAGAGCGACGGCACCACGATGACGAAGCGCTCGAACCACATGCCGAGGTTGATGAACAGCGAGAGGATGAACAGCCAGGCCGGGTTGCGGCGGAGCTTCTGCGACCAGAGCGACATGGGCAGCGCCATGTTGCAGAGGAGCATGATCCAGGCCGCCCACCACCACTGACCGAACACGCGGTTCCAGAAGAACTCCTGTTCCGGACGCACGCCGCTGTACCAGGCGATGAAGAACTCGATCAGGTAGGCGCAGCCCACCACCATGGAGGTGAAGAGCACGACCTTGGCCGTGGCATCGAGGTGGTTGAGCGTGATGTAGTGCTCGAGCTTGAACCACTTGCGCATCGGGATGGCGATCGTCCACACCATCGCGAAGCCGGAGAAGATGGCACCGGCGACGAAGTACGGCGGGAAGATGGAGGCGTGCCAGCCCGGCGTGAGCGCCATGGCGAAGTCGAAGGAAACGACCGAGTGCACGGAGAGCACGAGCGGCGTCGAGAAGGCGGCCAGGAACAGGTAGGCCTTCGCGAAATGGCGCCACTCACGGTCGCTGTTGCGCCAGCCGAGCGAGAGGATCGAGTAGATCCGCTTGCGCAGCGGGTTGGTTTCCTTGTCGCGGAGAACCGCGAAGTCAGGAATGAGGCCGATGAAGAGGAACGTGGTCGAGATGGTGAGGTACGTCGAGATGGCGAAGACGTCCCACACCAGCGGCGACTTGAAGTTCGGCCACAACAGGCGCCAGTTCGGATACGGAATGAGCCAGAAGAACTTCCACGGCCGGCCGATGTGAATGATCGGGAACAGCCCGGCCGTCATGACGGCGAACACCGTCATCGCTTCTGCCGCTCGATAAATCGAGGTGCGGAAGCCGGCGCGGAAGAGGTACAGAATGGCGGAGATGAGCGTACCGGCGTGGCCGATACCGACCCAGAAAACGAAGGTGATGATGTAGTTGCCCCACATCACCGGCGGTTCGTAACCCGCCTGCCCGAGTCCCCAGTAGATCTGGTAGAGCCAGGCCGACGCGCCGCACAGCATGGCGACGACGGCCACAGCCAACCCGATGAACCACTTCTTGGTGAACCCGAGGGTCGCGATGATATCGCGATCGACCTGCTCGTAATCACGGACCGCGGGGAGCTGGACGTCGGCCGACGCGATGTTCGGCCCCCGAATGCCCTCGCGCACCGGATGTGCGACGGATGCCATGCGCGCTTCCCTCAGACCTGCGCCGGTGCAGCCGGCGCCGGATAGTTGACCTTCTTGAGATAGACCACGGCCGTGTACGCGTTCAGTTCCTCGAACACGTGATAGGCGCGGCGGTCATACGCGAGCTTCGCTACGGTCCAGTTTTCATCAGCCGCGTCGCCGAACACGATGGCGCGGGACGGGCAGGCCTGCGCGCAGGCCGTCGTGAACTCATCGGCACCCACTTCACGGCCCTCGGCCTTCGCGCGGTGCTCGGCCTCACGGATGCGCTGCACGCAGAACGTGCACTTCTCCATGACGCCCTTGCCACGCACGGTGACGTCGGGGTTGAGCGACCAGTGCATCGGCTCCGGCCACGCGTACTGGCGACGCTCCGGCTCACCGTAGCCGAACCAGTTGAAGTAGCGGACCTTGTACGGGCAGTTGTTGCTGCAGTAGCGCGTGCCGACGCAGCGGTTGTACACCTGCACGTTGAGGCCGTCCGGCGAGTGGTACGTGGCGTACACCGGGCACACGGGCTCGCAGGGCGCGTTGCCGCAGTGCTGGCACATCATGGGCACGAAGCGCGTGTCGAAATCCGGAGAGAACTCGTTCTCCGTGTTGTCGTTGCCTTCGTAGTAGCGCTCGAGACGGATCCAGGCCATCTCGCGGCCCTTGATGATGTTGGCGCCCGGGCGCTCGTCCCACTGGGTGGGGCTGAGCGCGCGACCCTGATAGGGCGCACCCACCGTCGGGATGTTGTTTTCGCTGTAGCAGGCCGTGACGCAGGCCGAGCAGCCCGTGCAGCGCGCGAGGTCGATGGTCATGGCCCAGCGGCGCACCTCGGCCTTGCTCGAGTGGTTCGGGTCGTACATCCCCTTGTCCTTGGACTTGGGGTTGGCGTACTCACCCTGAGCATCGGCCGCGACCGGCGCCTTGAGGCCCGACATGAAGTCCTGCGACGGCAGGCCCGGAATGTCGTGGTGGCCGTGCTCCTCTTCGGCCTCCTGACCGAGCAGCGCGGCGAGCGTCATGGCCTGACCGATGCCACGACCATGCTGACGCGCCGAACCTTCCGTGGTGACCAGCGGCGAGTTGTCGCTGCCCACCGTGACCTTGCCCATGAGGGCGCCGAGCGCGAGACCACCGGCGCTGTCCCAGCCGCTCGACACGAGGTCGTAGGCATTGACACCGATGTTCTGCGCGAAACGGCCGTAGGCCGTGTGACCCTGACCGAGCGCGATGGCCACGGTGTCGGGGCGCACGCCCATGTAGATGTAGGCCGGTGCCGTCACCTTGCCCGCCGCCGTTTCGACGGTGAGGTGCGCGCCTTCCTTGATGCCCAGCTTCTTGGCGGTCTGCGGGTGCACTTCCACCCACGACTGCCACGCGATCTTGCTGACCGGGTCGGGCAGTTCCTGCAGCCAGGGCTTGTTCGCGCCCGCGCCGTCACCGAGTGTGGCCGACGGGAAGACGTGCACGAAGAAGTCGCCCGTGCCGGCCGCCGGCGCCTGCGCCGTGGCGCTCAGCGTGCGGCTGGACGTGGCAACCAGCGGCGAGGCCGCGGTCTGCGCCTTGGCGAGGGCCGCGGTGAACGCCGACGCGCCACCAGGGAACTTGCTGATGTACCAGCTGCGGTAATCGGCCACGTTGTAGCGTGCGGCCAGCGCCTGATCCTTCTTGGCGAGGTCGATGAGCACATCGGCCGTGCTGCGCGTGTCGAACACCGGGTCGAGCGTGGGCTGCTGCAGCGCCAGCGTGCCACCCGTGGTGACCGCGTCGCCCCAGCTCTCGAGCCAGTGGTTGTCGGGCAGCACCAGATCGCAGAGCTGCGTGGTCTCGTCGGGCATGGCCGAGAAGGAGACCTTGAACGGCACCTTGGCAAAGGCGGCGGCGAAGCCGGCCGACTTGGGCATGGTGTGGGCCGGGTTGGCGCCGCGCACAAAGGCGAGCGGCACCGAGCCGGCATCCATGTTCTTGACGGCCGCGGCGAGATCGGCGTAGGACGCCAGGCCCGCATAGCCGCCATGCGCGTTGGCGGGCTTGATGGTGGTGCCCACCGCGCCGGCCTTCTTGTTGATGTCGGCGATCATGACGGCGCATTCCACCGCATCGGCGCCCGTGACACCGCACAGGGCCATGACACCGTTGCCGGCGTCGGCGATGGCCTTGGCCAGCGCCTCGATGGTGGCGACCGGCACACCGGAGGCTTCCGCGGCGGCGGCGGCCGTGCCCGCGCCGTTCAGCGCGTTGCAGATGGCCATCTCGCTGCCGGGCTTGGCCGGGATCCACTGATCGGCGTTGAGGCCCGTCAGCGAACGGCGGGCGCCGATGTACACGAGACGCGGCGCACCTTCGAGCTTGGCGCGCGCATCCGACCAGCCGAGCTGCTGCGGCACCGACTGGCCCCAGCCGTCGAGGAAGTCGGCGCCAAAGCTGACCACCAGCTTGGCGGCACCGAAGTCGAGCTCAGGCCAGGCCACACCGTAGGCCTTCTGGTTGGCGGCAATGGTGGCCACCGGCGCCGTGCTGTCGAGCGACAGATGCGCCGGCATGCCGTTGGCCGACAGCCACTGATCGAGGAAGCCCGGGAAGGTGCCCGACTCGTGCTGGTTGAGGAACACGACGTTGCCGGCCTGCCCCTTGGACTTGACCTCACCGAGCTTCTGCGCGAGCAGCTCGTAGGCCTTGTCCCAGGTGGTGGGCTTGAGGGCCGCGCCCTCGCGCACCATGGGCGAGCGGAAACGGTCAGGATTGTAGAGGCCCTGCACCGCCGACAGACCGGTGGCGCAGATGGCGCCCTTGTTCACGGCCGAGTCGGGATTGCCTTCGAGCTTGATGGGGCGGCCGTCACGCACCTCGGCCAGCACACCACAGGCAGTGGCGCACTCGCGGCAGGTGGTCGCGTAGTACTGCGACACGCCCGGCACGGTGTTGTCGGGACTGGTGACGTAGGGAATGAGCTTGCCCACCTTTTCGGAGGAGCAGCCCACCACGGCCGTCGAGGCGCCGGTGGCGCCAAGGATCTTGAGGAAATCGCGGCGCTTGACGCCGGTCCCCGCTTCTGTGCTCATCGTGATCGAGGGTCGCGGATGATCAGTAGTGGCAGACGGCGCAGTCGTAGCGCGCCTTCTTCGGGGGCATGGCTTCGAGCTCCGGCGTCACCGTCTGACCGGCAAGACGCGCACCTTCAGCGGGCTTGTATCCCTGCACGTGGCAGTTGACGCACCAGCCCATGTTCAGCGAGTTGACCTGCTGCACCGGCACGTAGTTGGTGTCCGGTCCCTGCTTGCCCTGGTTCTGGATCTGCCCATGGCAGCTCTGGCAGGTCACGCCCGCGTTCACGTGGCGCATGTGCGGGAACTGCACGTAGTCGGGCACCTTGTGCACCCGGTTCCACGGAATGGGCTGACCCTTGGCGTAGGCGTCCGCCACCTTCTTGATCTCAGGCGAGGTGGTCTTGACGATGCTGTGGCACCCCATGCAGGTGGCCACCGAGGCGTTGCCCGGATCGGGCGACTTGTTCGCAGCGCTGTGGCAGTAGAGGCAGTTCATGCCTGCCTTCTCCACGTGAGGCGCGTGGACGAACTTGACGGGTTGCTCGACAATGGCGCCTTGCGACGACGACGCGCCGCTGTAGGCCGAAAGCAGCGTGGCTGCTGCCGCCAAGGCGAGGAACCCAGGGATCACCGTCCACTTCTTCTTGACCGTCATCGACTCGTGCCGGTAAGGGATGCCGAGTAGGGCGAGGTGATGGATCACACACGACATGCACGACGCCGAATCCGCCCTGCCGGTGTGCAAGGTGTTTCCGATGTCATGCGATCCGTGGACCACACGGTACGAACCGTTCGAAAATCGGACGGAACAAACCGTGTAAGTCGGTGTCACCCAAATTTTTGCAAGCGCGAAGTATGCGGGGGGCCGTATTTGTACGCAAGTGCATGACGTAGCTTCACGTAGATGCGTTTTTCCAACCCGCCGCCCGGTGCGCAGCCGACAAAATGACCGCACCGTCCGCGAAACTGGAACGGTGACCGGTCGGTGCCAGTTCCTCAGGAAGCAGATCCACCAGCGCCTGAGCCTGCTGGGTCAGCCGCAGCGGCCACCAACTGCTCCACGCCAGCCGTTCGGGGCCGATGCTGCGCCCGAGATGCGCGAAGTGATCTTCGGGCGGTCCCCAGATCCAGTGCCAGTCGTACCAGACCCGCTGCTGCTCCTCGGGTGTCAGGCCCCAGTGCACTTCCTCCACCAGCTCGCGACTGGCCCCCGAAACCAGCAGGCAGGCCGCAGACTCGCTGAGCCGGGCCACGGCGCGGATGTGTGCCGCCGACAGGTCACCGGCCGTGTCGAGATGGTGCCGCTGCCTGAGGTCCTCGAAGCGCACGGGCAGTTGCAGCACCACCCCAGCTTCCCCCGCCGCACGAGCCAGGGCGTTGAGCGCCGCGTGGCCGGGCGCATAGCCCCACTGCATGGGATAGGCGCGCACCGCCGGGGCGCCTTCGTCCACCGCGCGCTGCAACTGCCGCTCCCAGCCGGGCCAGTCCGGCCTGACGATGGGCACCGGATGCAACAGGTCCCGATGCGGCGCGAGCGCGGCGTAGAGTGACGCGTTGGAGGCCGCCGGGTCGCGGTGAAAGACGCCGGGCAGCGAGCCCACCCACGCACCGGCAAAGCCCTCGCGCTCCAGGACCCGAACCAGAACCGCCGGCTCCGGATGCGGCAGGTCCCGAAACGGATAACCACCAATCCACGCGCAGGTGTCCACCGGGCGAGCTGATGACTCAGTCATGAGCGAATGCCTCCCTGCGGGCCGAGCGTCCCGTCCCAGGGCGTGGTGAGAGTCACGGGCGGCTCCGCCCGCCAGTCCGACTCGAGCGCCGCCGTGAAGGTGCCCCGGGGAAACAGCCGCTCGGCGTTGCGCCAGCGGATGTCCGCGAGCTCGTCGTTCGAGAGGCCGACGTGGGCGAGCGCCCGCAACTTGGTGAGACCCGTGCACAAGGTCAGGTCGGCGGCCCAGAGCAGTCGCTGCGGTCCCACCCAGCGCAGCACCTCGTCCATCATGCCGCGATCAATACCGCTGCCCGACAGATCCATGACGATGTTGGGCAGGTCGGCCACCGCCGGCCCGGTGTGGGCCCAGTCGCCACCGCCGCCAATGTGCGCGAGCAGAAAGCGGGTGCGCGGATGGCGCGCCGCGAGGGCGGCGAGCTCGGCGCCGTCCGAGGCATCCTGATTGGGCCAGTCACGGCGGCGATGCTGCCAGATGTGCTGCAGGATGGGCACATCGTACGCGGCGGCCGCCTCCGCAACGGCATCGAGCACGGCAAAGTCGGTGGTGCGACGCGCGGCCGCCAGCTTGATGCCCACGGCGCCGCGCGAGAGACCATGCGCGATTTCGTCGAGTGCATGCTGACGGAAGTTCGGATTGACGGCCACAAAGGCCTTCACGTAGGGCGCATGATGCGCCGCGAGTGCCAGCATGGCGGCGTTGGCCCGCGTCTGATCTTCCGGAGACGCGAAATACGTGGGTGAGGTATGCCCCCACGAGCCAAGAATGGACGCCACATGACAACGCACGCCCATGCGGTGTCCCGCCTGCAGTCGCGATTGATTGTAGCGCTGCCAGTCACCGCGATTGGTCCACGGGGTGTGAAAATGCGCGTGCGGATCGATGAGCGGCTCGGGAC
>JACVCT010000097.1 GCA_016741895.1 Gemmatimonadaceae bacterium
ACGGCGCGGGAGCCGCCAAACCGAGGCCGCGAGGCCTCACCACTCGCCCGTTTTCGCCTCGAATCAGCCGACCAACGCGACAACCGCACCGCTGCCCGCGAAAAACACCGGCTTTCTCAGCACCCTGCTAACGCCCACGCTCTGCGGCGGGGCCTGATAACAATGCGGCCGGCGAGCGCAGCGAGCCAGCCGCCATCCCCAATCTAGCCCCGTCCGCAGCAGCAATCGTTATGCGACGTCGAGAGTTGAGATCAGAGGGTAATGGTGTGGTCTTGCTCTGGGCTTGCAGCCGAGCAGCGTAGAAACATCGCAAGCCACTGGATTGCGATGACTTTTGCGCGAAGCAGATCGATGAAGAACACCTTGAGGACTTCAAGCGGTACATTTTGCGCGGCTTCGCCGAAGAGCGCTCGCTTGTCGACGTCGCGATGATACTCGAAGGCATTTAGCCAGGAGTTGATCCCGTCATCGGCGTTGATGACCAAGTCACTGAGTGACATCACGGATCGCGATCGGTCGAGCTTCCCGCTGTACGAGTCCTTGAGCAACCTCAGGTTCGTTCGGAGTGGCGCACTTTCGTAACGACGACTGATGATGTTGAGGATGTCGTAGAAGTTCGTTGGCTCATTCTTCAACAAGAACGGTCTTAGCATCATGAGAAAGTCACGAACGATTGGCGGATCTGGAAGGATGGGCTGATCCCAACCGCCCGCGGCAGACCAGGAGACCTCGGTATCTAGTGGCATGCCTGCGCGCACGTACTCGGTTTCCGACAGCTCAGACTCGAACTGCGGGAATGAAGCGAGGCGACGCCACTCAGCGTCAGTGAACTCGCCCTCGACAATCTCGCGCGAATGGTCGGCCGCGACGATCACTGTCGCCCTGAACAGCTTTGGCATTCAGCTCCATGTGAAGCGTGTTCGTCGCATAACGCAAAGTTCTGCCGCAGGGCTCAATAACAATACGGCAGGCGAACGGAGTGAGCCAGCCGCGCTCCTTGAATCGCCCTTTCGGCAGCAGCGACTCGTTATGCAGTTGCAACCCGCACGAGATCGACAACTGCCGCCTGTGGTACCGCTAGACCCGCAGGAGGGACCAAGATGTACTCATCGTCCTCCGGCACACTTGGCTCTTTCACATGCTCGCAAACGCGAAGAACCTTTACATCATGGGCCAAGAGCGCAGCCACGTCGAGCGTGAAGACATAACCTTCGTTCTGCTCTCCACCATGGAGCGCATAGAAGCGCGCGCTCAAAATGAGGTGTCGATGAGACACCGCTCGTTGGATACGCAGCTTGATCCAGCTGATGCCTGATGACTGCATTGGTCTCAGAGACTCCCCAGGTAGAACCGCCTCCCCACTTCATTCCAGGCTCGCCCCACGCAAAGCCGTGCTCGAAGGCATCGGTGGTCTTGGGCTGGAGTCGTCCGTCAAGCTTCGCATACAGCGAAGCCGACACGCCGCGAAAGAGCCTCGTTGGGGCGATCTGAGTCATGGGACAAATTTACAACACCTGCATAACGCATAGCTCTGCCGCAGGGCTCAATTACAATGCGGCAGGCGAACGCAGTGAGCCAGCCGCGCTCCTTGCACGCCCTGTCTTCAGCAGCGACTCGTTATACGGCGATTCGATCAGAGGGCTCGAAGGACACGCCGGCAAGTGGAGCGAAGAAGTACGCATCGAACTCTTGGGAATCCTCCTTGATGACCGCCACGAGTTCAATCGAGGAATCTTTCACTCGGAACACTGGACCACCACTCATACCTCCGAGCTCCGAACCCTGCGGAGGAATCTCAGGTCCCTTCTGCAGAATCAGATCAGATCGTGCCAACACGGAGGTAAGGCGACGATCGGACGCGCTGTCGACTCGAAGAATTCCCCCGATAGCGTTGAGGATTAGCCCTCCGCGTCCGTCGTACTCAACGTAGCGGCGCGGGTAGCCAGCAAATGCAACGTACTCGTCGTCGACGACTGGTGACGGTGGCCAGCTAGTGGGTCTCCAGCAAGCAGTCGCGATGTCGCGACACTCTACATCTTCAATCCGAACAAATGCTAAGTCGAGCGCATCGTCCAGATAGACTACTCTCTCCAGGAGAGGTACGATCGCGTTTCCCACCTGGAACAGCACGTGCTGCTCGTTCCTGAGCCGCTTGGCACCTGCACGAATCACGTGGGCTGCTGTTGCGAGGTATCGCGTCCCCGCAATCTCAATCTGCACACCTGAAGCGTGGTTTACGTGACCTTTAGTGCGCAGTCGCCAAGGTGGACCGATCAGCACTTGCGTTGCATGGCTGACAACCTTTTCGCCGATCTGATGGCCGTCTGCGATGATCCTCTGCTGCAGTTCCACTGGCAGCGCGAGAAATCCTTCAGGAAGAATCTGTTCGGGAATATCCATGATCCTGACCGTATAACGCCTAGCTCTGCCGCGGGGCCTCATAACAATGTGGCAGGCCCGCGCAGCGGGCCAGCCACCCACCATGATCCGCCCCGTCGGCAGCAGCGACCCGTTATGCACGATGCGGATCACCCGAGAAGCGAGTCAATGTGCATGCACCTAGCACCGGGATAGCGACCGGACACGACAGCCTGCGCTGCATCAAGCAGCGGTAAGTCTCGGGTGGCGAATACCCGGCATCCGCTAGCACCCAAGTAGGCCAGCTGCAGCAAATCCATCCTGTGAACTCGTTTCGGCTGCTCCAGAACAAGTCCTCGCTGGTAGAGAGAGACTCCCTCCGCATCGAGCTGGAGTGACCACGCAGGATGCTGCTCAAGCTCCGCTATCGGTGGCTCTCCGTCCAAACCGACCGCGCTCCAGATGACTCCTGCAATGTGCTTCCGGAGGTCACTGTTAACCCAGTAGTCAATCAGAAAACCTCTCACTCCGACGCGATCAAACGCTCTCCTGTCCTCCTTCGTCGCCAACTGAATCTCGCGTCTCATGCTGTCGTGCATTGCAGAGAAGGTGCTCTCGATTGTCGAGTTGAAGCATCGCACCTCAGCAGCCAGGGCGCTCAATGATTCAGAAGAATCAATCGCGCCCCGCGTCGTGAGGTTCTCAACTCGGTACACGCTTTGACCTTCCACCATAGCACTCCCGAGATCCCGGAGGAGTCTGGGAGGCCAGGGCAGCAGTGGTGCGTCAGGTTCCACCGCCATCATTGCGGACAGTAGGCGATCCCGCTTCTCCGGAGGTGACGATAGGACCTCGAGAAGATTGATCTCGCTGAAGGCAATATCCAAGCATGCAGCCCTGGCGTTAGCGAGAAGCCGGCGCCGAGGTTGGGGATCCTCAAGGAGGCCAATGCAATTGCTGTCGAGAACAAGAAGTCCCTGTCGCATTGATATCCTCTAAGTGTATAACGCTGCGCTCTGCTGCAGCGACTATCAACAAAATGCCGTGAACGAAGGCGCGCCAGCGCCGCAGTTACACGGCGCACTGACACCGTCGCTGTCGGCAGCAGCGATGCGTTCGGCAGTGCCTACCGACGCTTCGCTGAGGTCCAGGCGGAATGCTGATCCATCCATCGAATCGCCGAGGACACCGCAGCGGAGCACCCAAAGAACCATGCGCCGGCAGCGATCCCGATCGCGGGGGGCACAACCGCGGGGGTGAGTATCGCACCCGCGACGCTCACTAGGCCAGCGGTGCACAAGAGCTGATACCAAAATTGTGCGCCGGCGCGATTGGGGATACCCGCGAGATTGAAACGGACCCAAACAGGCGGCGCCCCGTCCGGCCCAGCACTCGCGATCTCGCGCGTCGCCGTGTCTACCGCCTCCAGACTCAGCCCCGACTCGACCGCCGCCTCGCGTAAATGACGAAGCTTCACGCCATCTCCAGTGTCAAGCTGACTGGCACGACGAAGGAAGTCCGTCGCCTCGGACTCGCTGAGCCAACGCTCGTCATTCGTGTCACGACTACTCATGCGATGACATCTCAGGAGAGTTGTAAGCTGCCGAACGCTTATTAGACCGCGCCAAACTACTGCGCCACGGCGCTTCTACAGCTCGATTCTGCAGCATAACATCCCCCACTTCTTCGAGCGGACTTGGCGCAATCCTGTTGACTCCCGCCAACTTACGACCCGAATCGTAAGTTGCGCCAGTCCGCGTTATGCTGCGGTTATCGCGGTATAACGGGGGCGGCGCGAGAGAGAGCCGGAGAGGCACCCCCATCGCTCGCGGCCACGTTTCGTCCCAGCACCGAATCCAGTGGGCTGCGCACACCCCGCCCGCCCCGGTTGAGCACGTGGGTGTAGAGCATGGTGGTCTTCACGTCCTTGTGCCCCAGCAGCTCCTGCACCGTGCGGATATCGTAACCCGACTCGAGCAGATGGGTGGCAAATGAATGACGCAGGGTGTGGCAGCCTACGCGCTGGTTGAGGCCCGCCCAACGCGCGGCCTCACTCACCGCCCGCTGCACCACCGACTGGCGCTTGCAGTGAATGCGTCACTCCCATACCAAGCTCAGCAACAACCAATTCGTCGAACGACAAACGGGACATGCCGGCACCATACCACCGCGCCGCGCATGTCCCGTCATCAATTGTTCGCCAGCGGCATCATCTCAACGCCGCCGCGCTACGCCTCAGCGCCCCATCCGGTCCCGGCGCACCTGCACCTTGAGGCCCTTGATCTTGCTGCGCTTGAGCGCGGCAATCACGTCCTCCGCCGCGGCCTCCGGCACTTCCACCGTGCTGAAGTTGTCGGCAATCTGGATGGACCCGATGTTGCTCGCGTCCAAGCCCGCCTCGTTGGCAATCGCACCCACCAGATCGCCCGGACGGATCTTGAGCTTGCGGCCCGCACCAATCCACAACTTGGCCGCGGCAAAACCGGGCTCACGACGCGAACGACCGCCACTCTCACGGCCACCCTCGCGACCGCGCGACGGACCACGCGATGACCCACGATCGAACGAGCGCGAGTCGCCACCCCGATCGGCATAGCGGTCACCGCTGGGACGCTCGCTGCGCGGCGCCACCGCCGGGATCTCGGCCTCCTCACCCTCATCACGCGCGGCCACCAGCTTCACCGCCGCCGCCGCGATGTCCATGATGTCGAACTCGGCCGCCAGACTCTCCACCATGCCGCGATGCGCGTCGAGTCCACCTTCCAGCAAGGCCTCACGCAGGGTGGCCTTCACCAGCTCGGTGCGATGCGCGCGCAGGTCCGCCACCGTGGGCACCTGCGCCATCTCGATGCGCTGACTGGTCTGCCGCTCGATGTTGCGCAGCAGGCGATGCTCACGTGGCTCGGCCAGGGTAATGGCCACACCCTCACGCCCCGCCCGACCCGTGCGCCCGATGCGATGCACATAGGTTTCCGCATCAGCCGGCACGTCGAAGTTGACGACGTGACTGACATGCTTCACGTCGAGACCACGCGCCGCCACGTCGGTGGCAATGAGCAGGTCCACCTTCTTGGCGCGGAACTTCTGCATCACACGGTCACGCTGATCCTGCGACAAGCCACCATGCAGCGACTCGGCACGGAGACCGCGACCGGTGAGCGTCTCGCTCAACTCGTCCACTTCGGTGCGCGTGCGGCAGAACACGATGGCACTCGTGGGCTGCTCGATGTCCAGCACACGCGCCAGCGCCGGCATCTTGTGCGCACGCGGCACGATGTAGGCCACCTGACGCACACGCGCCGACTCGCCCTCGGCCACCACCTCGCGCTCCACGGTGACGTGCACGGGGTTCTGCAGATAGGTGCGCGCAATGCCCGCAATGCGCGGCGGCAGCGTGGCACTGAACAGGGCGGTCTGCTTGGTGCTCGGCGTGGCCTGCAGAATGGCCTCGAGCTCGTCGGCAAACCCCATGTCCAGCATTTCGTCGGCTTCGTCCAGCACCCCCGCACGCAGCGTGGCCAGCTGCAGCGTACCGCGCTTGATGTGGTCAAGCGCGCGTCCCGGCGTGGCAATCACGGTATCCACCCCGCGGCGCAAGGCCCGCACCTGCAGGTCCATGCTGGCGCCGCCATACACGGCCAAGGCGTTGAGGCCCAGCGGCTTGCCGTAGCGGTGCACCGCCTCGGCCACCTGCATGGCCAGCTCGCGCGTGGGGACCAGAATGAGCACCGAGGGCCCGCCCTCGCTGCGATGTCCGTTGCCCACCCGCGTCAGCAGCGGCAGGGAAAAGGCGGCCGTCTTGCCGGTTCCCGTGGCCGCCTGGGCCAGCACGTCGCGCCCTTCAAGCAGCGGGGGAATGGACGCCCGCTGGACCGGCGTGGGCTCTTCGTATCCCAGCGCCGTCAGCGCCTGGGCAATGCGCGGATCTACCCCGATCGCGGCAAACGTGCCGACCGACTCGGAAACGACGCTCTCGGGCGTCGTGCCCGCGTCTGATGTGTTCATGTAAAACTCTCCTGTAGCCCTGAAATCTACCCCAGCGCGGCCCCAAACGGTGAGATTTGTCCACATGGGCCCGCACCGTGACACCACAACCCCGCCCCCAGAGGGCGCGCCTTCCTCCGATTTCCCCTTCGAAATCCGCCCCAGCGCCATTCAGGGTCTGGGCGCTTTCGCCACCCGCGCCATTCCCGCGGGCACGCGGCTCATTGAATACGCCGGCGAGCGCCTCACGCCCGCCGAGGCGGAGTCCCGCTACCCGGACACCCCCGAGCAGCGGCATCACACCTTCTTGTTTGCCATTGATGACGAGGTGGTCGTGGACGCCTCGGTGAACGGCAACGAGGCGCGCTTCCTCAATCACTCCTGCGCCCCCAATTGCGACGTGGTGGTGGACGCGCAGCGGCTCTGGATTGAGACCATTCACGACATCGAGGTGGGCGAGGAGCTGGTCTACGACTACGCCTTCATCCTGCCCGAGCGCCACACGCCGGCCGCCAAGAAGCGCTACCCCTGCCACTGCGGCGCCATTACCTGCCGCGGCACCATGCTGGCCAGGAAGCGCTGAGCCCACCGGGAGCCGCCGGGGACGGACCCGCCGAGTACTGACCCCCGCCGCGCGTGATTTGCGCGTCATGGAGCATGGCCTGCACTTTTGCTCCGCCCGCGCCAACAGCGTTTTTGCGGGTCTCCGCACTCCCCCGGTTTGTCATGTCGACCAGCACCCTCGACGAGGCAGAGGTCACGCAGCTCCTGCAGGCGGCGGCCAACGGCGACCCCGCCCTGCTCGATCGGCTCGCCCGCGCAGTGTACGGCCAACTGCATCGCGTGGCGGCCAATGCGCTGCGGCACGAGGGCGACGGGCACACGCTGCAAACCACGGTACTGGTGCACGAAGCTTTCCTGCGCCTCACACGCCAGTCGGAGGTGAGCTGGCAGAACCGCTCGCAGTTCTATCGTCTCGCGGCGCAGACCATCAGACGTCTGCTCATCGACCACGCGCGCCGGCGTCGTGCCCTCAAGCGTCAGGCCCCTCCGCCACCTGACACGCTCACCGGCTTCGAGGATCAGGACGAGCGGCTCGACCTACTGGACGAAGCACTCGCCGATCTCGCCAGACACGATGCCCGCGCGGCGCAGGTGGTGGAGCTGCGCTTCTTCGGAGGACTGAGCATGGAGGAGGTATCCACCACACTCGATGTGTCGCTGTCCACGGCCAAGCGCGACTGGCGCTACGCGCAGGCCTTTCTCCGGCGCGCCCTCGACAGCGCGGCATGAGCCTCGCATGAGCGTCCCATGAGCACGGCCGACTCCACGGACCGCGACGCGGAGCGTCTGCGCCTGGTACGCGCGCTCTTTGACGAAGCCGACGCGCTGCCCGCAGACGAGCGCAGCCGCTGGCTGAACGCACGCACCGCGCACGATCCGGCGCTTCGGCGCGACGTGCAGGAGCTGCTGGCCCTCGCCACCGATGACGATGCGCTGGGCACGCCGTGGCAGATCTCGCCGCCGCAGGGCATGGCGCGCCTCGAGTCGGACGACGAACTGATTGGCCGCAGCGTGGGACCGTATCGCATCACGCGCCTCATTGGCCGCGGCGGCATGGGCGCCGTATTCGAGGCCGAGCGCAACGATGCGCAGTTCCGCATGCGTGTGGCCCTCAAGCTGCTGCGGCGCGATGCGGGGTCGGCGCTGGCCGTGCAGCGCTTCCGTTACGAACGGCAAATTCTGGCCTCGCTGCGGCATCCCAACATTGCCGCACTGCTCGACGGTGGTCTCACTGACGACGGGCAGCCCTACATCGTGATGGAGTACGTGGACGGTGTGCCCATCACGCAGCATGTGCAGCGCGCCGCGCTTGATACACGCGCCCGTGTGCGACTCATGCTGGGCGTGTGCGCAGCCGTCGCGCACGCGCACGGGCGTCTGGTGGTGCACCGTGATCTCAAGCCCGGCAACATTCTCGTCTCCACTGACGGCATCGTGCGGCTGCTGGACTTCGGCATTGCGCGCCTGCTGCGCGAGGTCGATGACCTCGACGCGCTGCCGCCCACCGAGGCCAACCTGCGCGCGCTCACGCCCGACTACGCGAGCCCCGAGCAGTTTTTGGGCGAGCCCCCGCAATTGACCACCGATGTTTATGCCTTGGGTGTGGTGCTGTACGAATTGTTGACGGACACGCGCCCGTACACGCTGCGTGGCAAGCCCTGGGCCAAACAGCTCGAGCTGGTCACGCAGCGCAGCGTCGCGCCACCGTCTCGGGCGGTCCTCGCGCAGGCCGCGCCCGATGCGCTGCGGGCCCGCGCACTCCGGGGCGATCTCGATGCCATCGTGCTCAAGGCCCTCGAGAAGTCGCCGCGCGATCGCTATGCCACCGTACAGCAGTTGGCCGCGGATCTCACCGCCTGGCTGGACGGCAAGCGCGTGGCGGCACGTCTGCCATCGCGCGCTGAGCGGGCGTGGCGTGTGTTGCGCCGCCGACCGTTTGAAACAGCCGCCGCCAGCATTGCCCTGCTTGCTCTGCTTGGCGCCGCCTGGTGGTCCACCCTGGCCGCGCGGGATGCGCGCCGTGAGCAGCAGCGCACCGCCGCGGTAAACACCTTTCTGCAGGACATGCTGGCTTCCGCCGACCCGGACATTGGCGGACGCACACTCACGGTGCGCAGTACACTCGACGCGGCGGCGCGGCGGCTGCGTACGAGTGCCGTGGCCCCGGACATAGCCGGCGACGTGCATCTCACGCTGGCCAACGCCTACTACGCCTTGGGCGAGTGGGCCACGGCCGACACGCAAGCTGTCGAAGCGCTGGCACTTCGGCAGCGCACGCTGGGCGCTGCCCATCCGCGCACGGCCGAGGTGCTGACGCTGCGCGGCAACATTGCCGAGGCGCTGGGTGAGGTGCCGCGTGGTGTCACGCTTCTGGACAGTGCGGTGCGCATGCTGCGGCAGTACACGCCACGCGATGAACGTCGTCTGGCCGATGCCATGGGCAATCTTGCTCGCCTGCTGGACGGCAACGGCGATGTGGCCGGTGCGGAGGCACTGGCCCAGGAGGAGCTGACCCTTCGGCGCAGCAGTCGCGACTCGGCCACGCGCGCCGGGGTGCCGCTCGCGCTGTCCAATCTCGCCATCTGGCGTGTGTACCAGGGCAAGCTGGCCGAGGCCGAATCATTGCAGCGCGTGGCGTTATCGGACAGTTCACTGCGCGGGGCCATGCAGCGCCCGCGCTATGCCGAGTTCGAGCGGGGCCTGGCCAGCATCCTCGAGGAGCGTGGTCAGTATGCGGCGGCCGATTCCCTGCTGCGCCATGCGCTGCCCATCCTCGAAGCGTCGCTGGGGCCGGAGCATACCACCTATCTGCGCGCGCGGGCCAATGCGGTGCGCTTGCGCGTGCGCAGCGGCGACTACCGTGGAGCGCTCGAGGTGGCACAACCCGTGGTGCAGGCCATCGGCACGGTGCTGCCGGCCACGGATCCCACCGCGGCGTCGGTGCTGCAGTACGTGGCCGCTGCACACGATTCGCTGGGTCAGTACACGGAGGCCGAGGCCGCGCTGCGCCGCGCCTGGGAGCTGCGCCGTCAGGGCATGCCGGCGGGTCATTGGGCTGTGGCCAGTGCCGAGGCCACGGTGGGCGCACATCTGCTCCTCGTGAAGCGCTACGCCGAGGCCGAGCGCCTGCTGCGGCGCGGCTACGAGGGTGTGGTGGCCACCCACGGCGCGTCGGCGCCCTACTCGGTGGCCATTGCGCGCCGGCTGGTGATGCTGTTCGAGGCCACGGGCCGTGAGCGCGAGGCCGCGGAGTGGAGGGCCCACAGCGGAGAACGCTGACCCCGGCGCGAGCGAGTTTGCGCGTCAACCGACATGCAAGAACTCCGTCTGTTGCACCTGCAGGGCCCACGACGTGGCGCGGTGGACTGCGTGCAGCTCCACAGCGGCGGCACCGCACTCATCGGGCGCAGCGAATTGGCCGTGGTGGCGTTTGCGGACGACACACCGCGCACGGTAAGCCGTCGGCACGCGCTTCTTTGGCTGGCCAGTGATTCTCCGCTCTCCTGGCATCTGTTCGATCTTGCGTCCACCGCCGGCACCCGCGTGAACGGTCAGCCGGTGCAGATGCGCGTGCTCACACACGGTGATGAAATCATGCTCGGTGCAGACGGTCCGCTGCTGCGGGTTGAGCTACCGCACTGACATCAAACGCATGCTGATTCAGTCGAGCGTGCGCGCCAGCACGTAGTCACGCTGCAACTCTTCCCCCAGCTGAAACCAGGTCGTGCCCACAATGGCAAAGCCCTCACGCTCGTAGAAGCGGATGGCGCGTGTGTTGCGCTCCCAGGTGCTGAGCCACAGGGCATCATGCCCACGCGCGCGCGTGGCCTCATGCACGGCCGTCATGAGCGCACGCGCCACACCGCGACCATGCCACGCGTGGTCCACGTAGAAGCGATTGAGATACAGCGGACGCGCACCGGGCGCTGGGCTGTCGTTGGGCGGCGCCACGTCGTCGCGCAGCAGAGCCCAGGCAGCGAGCGCGTCATGTACATACGCCAGCAGCACGGTGCAGGCCGGGTGGCTCAACTCCTCGCGCTGACGGGCCACATTGAAGGCGCCGTCCATGTACGCGCCCAGTGCCACCGGGTCGTTGTCGGCGGCAAAGGTGGCATGGAACACCCGTCGCGCAAACGGCGACAGCTGCTCGGCATCCTGTACGGTGCCGGCACGAATGTGCACAGACGGTGCGGACTCAGTCTGCGACATGCAGCGTGAAGGACCGGATGGCGTTGTTGCCGTAGCCCAGGTCGTTCCACTCCGCCCGCTCGGGCTGCACGTTGCCGGCGGCATCACGCGCGCGGGTACGCACCGTGATGGCACCCTTTGGCAGTGACAGTGACAACGTGAACTCGGTCCACGCATAGTCCGATGCGGGTGGCGCGAGCGTGGCCGTAAGCCAGGGACCATCGCCCACCTGCACGCAGACTTCGGCAACGGGCGCGTGGCCCGACCAGGCCCAACCACGAAGCAGCACATCAGTACCGCAGCCTTCGCTGGGCGCCGGTGACACCACAAAACTCTTGACCCGCGCGCGGGTGACCGGCTCCACGCCATTGCTGGTGCGATACACATAGCGCTGACGCTGGAAGTATCCCGTGAACGGCGTGGTGACCAGCTCCAGCGCCGCCACCCACTTCACGCTGGCCATGCCATACCAGCCGGGCACCACCAGGCGCAGCGGCGCCCCGTGATCGGGCGTGAGCGGCAGTCCATCCATGTGCGTGGCCAGCAGCGTGTCGGGGTGCATGGCCACGTCCAGGGGCAGCGCACGCGCAAAGGTCACCGCGCCGGGCTCGCTGGCATCGTCACGCGGGCCACTGTCGGCGCCGATGGCCACCACCTCCACCACATCCGGCTGCACACCAACCTGCGCCAGCACATCGGCCAGTCGCACGCCGCGCCAGCGTGTGGTGCTCACCGCGCCCCAGCTCCAGGGCTCACCCTCAGGCACCGGCTCCATGCCCAATCGCCAGTTGCCCGCACACTCCATGGTGACGAGCAACTCGTGCTGCGGCCAGTCGGCAAACTCCGCCACCGCAAACTCACGTGCGTTCTGCACGGCGCCGCGTACGTCCACACGATGCGACGCGCCCAGCGTGGGTGTGGGAAAGTTGCTGCGCACATACACACTGGCGGCCGGCGTCTGCGGCAGCGTCAACGCAGACGGTGGTGTTTCAGCGCAAAGCGGATGCGCGCGCACCACGTTGAGCGGCGGGTTCTCGGTCACCGGCGCCCGGCCTCCGGTCGCACAAAGGCACTGGGTACCACATCCCACGGGTTGCCGCTCTGCGCGCGCACAAAGCCGAGCGAGTCCAGACGCTGCATGAAGCTGCGGTTGAAGAGCTTGTCCGCGCCCGGCGCCACCGACTGTTCGGACGGGATGGCCGTGACGCGCATTTCGAGCCGAAGTCCCGGCACCTCCGCCGAGACGGCGCGCGCGAGATAGTCGAGCTTCTCGAGCGTGGAGGGTTGATGCAGATAAAACAGCAGAGTGGTGGAGCGCGCATCCATCTGTCCGCGTTTGGACGGCGCCATGACCCGCGGATCAGCATGCGACCACACGTTGAGCACCACCCACAGCCGCACGGTCACGTCACGCAGCCCGCGCGCATTGAGGGCCTCACCCAGGCGGCGATAGTCGGCCAGACCGAGCACCGGCAGCACGTTCTCCACCACGCCGCCGTCGGCGTGCACATGACCGTCCACCACCACAGGCGGGAAGATGGCCGGGATGGCGGTGGCGGCCTTGAGCAGCGTGCGCGCACGACGCAGACCGGCCTCACTGCTGTCGAGTTCATCCCCCAGGCTCCAGAGCTGTCCGATACCGAGGTCAAAGTCCGTGGTACCAAACACGATCTGGCGATCATCGGCAAAGGCTTCGCGCAGTTCCGTGCGGAAATCCCCGTCGATGGCCTGCGCGAGTGTGCGGTCGAAGCGCTCGGTGTTGACGATGCCACCGGTTCGACGAATCCAGAACCACCAGTCGAAGGTGGGGGCAATGCTCGTGGCCGCGCGTTCGTAAAGCGCCGAGATGGTGTCGAGCGATTCCCGTGTTCCCAGCAGCGCGTAGGGGGCCTGCAGCGCGCCTGTGCTGATGCCACTCACCAGGTCGAAGCGCGGCATGCTGGCATCACTGCGCCGCTGCCAGCCCCGCAGAAAGCCCGCACCATACGCTCCGTTCTGGCCACCACCCGAGAGCAGCAGCACATCGAGGCGGCGATCGCCGCGTCGTTCGGCCCGGCGCACGAGTCGCGCAATGACCGAGTCACGCAGCGTGCGGTCGCGTGCCGCCAGCGTGTTGGACTCGGCGGTGAGCGAGGCCACACTCGCCGGCGGGCGGTTGATGGCCGCGCATGCGCTGGAGAGGAGGATGATGGCGAGGGGGAGGAGGCGCATTGCCGTATTCGGAGATCTCGTTGGATTGGAGGATCGGTGAACTGAAGGTGTGAGGATCGGAGGATCTGGGGATCAGAGAGGCGGCCGGGCGGGG
>JACVCT010000098.1 GCA_016741895.1 Gemmatimonadaceae bacterium
GGGGGGGAAAGAGGAGGGTGGAGGGGGGGGGAGGGAGGGAGGAGGAGAGTGGGGAGGAGAGCAGAGGCGACCCGTGGGGTTGATTCGACGATGATGCTGCGGGGCGGAAGGAAGGGGGGGCAGCGCGCGGCCCCGATTGTGTGTGCATGGCCAAGTCCATGCGCACTGCGGGGTGATGCGTCAGCTCAGAAAGCGACGCGCCAACTGCTCCAGTCGATCGTCACCGGCCTGTTCGGCCTCCTTCAGGACCACTTCGACATGGGGACGCAGTGAGGGCTCGCCCCAGTAGTACCCGGTGGCGCGCTCAGCCAACTGTGTTTCGCCCACACGTGCGGCCTCGAGCAGTGCACGCGCAGCCACGCGGTCGTAGTCGGGATCATCGCGTGGCGGGAGACCGTAGTTGCGACGCGGCATCTCGCCTTCGGCGTCGTCCCGCAGAAAGGCTCTCGACATGGTGATTCGTGGAGTGAGGGGAGTCTGAAACAATCGAATCGGCGTGACGTCCTGCCACAAGCGCGGGTACGGCAAATGGTCGTTCCACGTCGCCCCTCACTACACGCCATGCGCACCCACCGCCTGATTGTGCTCGCGCTGCTGTGCGCGCCAGCCTTCGTCCATGCTCAGCCGACACGTCTGCCGCTGACCTCGCTGGACAGACTGCGGCCCGTGAATACGCAGCTCGACACGGTGACCTTCAAGGGACAGCGTGCCTTGCGCGCGACTCAGGCCGCGAATGGCCCGGATGGGCTGATTCATCTGGATGGCATCAGCTTCGGCAATGGCAGTATCGAGGTGGAGTTGGCCGGTGCGCCGGCCGCCGGCGCGGGGGATGGTGCGCGTGGCTTCGTGGGCCTCGCCTTCCGGGTGCAGCCCGCGCGCGGTGAAGTCGCCGCAGTGTACGAAGCGTTCTATCTGCGACCCACAAACGGACGGGCGCTGGACCAGGAGCGTCGCAATCACACGACGCAGTACATCTCGCACCCCGAGTGGACCTGGTCCCGCCTTCGCCGGGAGACCCCCTCGCGCTACGAGTCGTATGTCGACATGCTGCCCGATACCTGGACGCGCGTTCGCATTGATGTGCAGGGCGATACGGCGCGTCTCTTCGTGCACGGGCAGGACCAGCCGTCACTCATCGTGACCGACGTCAAGACCGGTGCGGCGGGTCGGGGAGGCGTTGCCCTGTGGGTCGGCCCCGGATCGGTGGCGCACTTCCGCAATCTCGAGGTGACGCCGCGCAGGTAGAGCGGGGCTCGTCTACATCGCGTCGTGTCGTCTAGCGCGCTTCGCCCATCACGAGCGCCAGCAGCAGCACATGCTTCGCCGTGCGCAGCATGGCGGGAATATCCGCGAACTCACTCGGCTGTCCCCGTGCACCGCCGCGTTCCCCGCCCAGGCCAATGGCCAGCGTCCCGCCCCCGATGGCCACGTTGAGATTGGCCGAACCGGCGTTGCCCAATGTGGGCTGCAGGCCGAGGTGGCGGGCGATGGCCACTGAAGCCCGCACCAGTCGTGAGGTATCGGCGCCGGCAATCTGTCCGCCGGGCGTGCGCGTGACCGGCTGCATGCTGAGCGAGAGACCGGTTTCCCGCGCCACGTCATCCAGAATGCGCTGCACAGCCGCTTCGTTGCGCGCAATGACGTTGGCGTCGAGGGAGCGGATGTCGAGCGAGAACCAGCCGCTGTCCGGCTTGTGATTGAACACCGCACCACTCTGCAGCATGGCGATGTTGAGAATGCTGCGTTGCGGGTTGTTGACGGCCGGAGGCTGCGGCAAGGACAGAATGCGATCGACGGCGCGCCCGATGGCCTGATTCACATTGGGCACGCCGCCGTTCAGTGAATGTCCTGCCGGGCCTCGCG
This sequence comes from Gemmatimonadaceae bacterium, assembly GCA_016741895.1. Taxonomy (GTDB): domain Bacteria; phylum Gemmatimonadota; class Gemmatimonadetes; order Gemmatimonadales; family Gemmatimonadaceae; genus Gemmatimonas. The sequence continues at coordinate 1,864 of JACVCT010000098.1, forward strand.
CCACCACCCGCCACCAGTGAATGCCCAGTGCGCCGTAGGTGATGGACCGTCCATCGCCGAGGATGTCCACGAAGGCGTCGGCCCGGTCTCGGTACTCCGCATACAGCGCCTTCATGCCCACGAGCCCCGTCTCTTCCTGCGCGACGGCCGCAAACACGAGGTCATGCGTGGGCTTCACACCACTCGCGAGCAATGCCTCTGCAGCCGACAGCATCGCCTGCGTAGTGGCGGAGGTGTTGGTGCCCGGTCCGACCACACGGGTGCCCTCGACCCGTGGTGGCCGCCCGGCGGCGCGCTGCAGGGCGGGGATGGACGCGAGGTCGTCGAGCGTGGACACGAACACGATGGCGCGTCCCGAAGTCCCGGGAATGCGCCCGATGACGTTGGGTTGCGCGTCCACGCGCACATCGGCGAGGCCCATGGCGCGCATGCGCCGCGCCACTTCGGTGGCCCGCTGCTGCTCACCACCCGATGGCGATTCGATGGCACCAAGCGCGGCAAGGCCCTGCGCCATGGTGGGCGTTGCGGCGTCCAGTGCGGACAGCGCGCGCTGGACCTCCGGGCGGGTCAACACGCCGGTCAAGTCCATCTGACCGGTCGATGCCTGAGCCGCGAGCTTCACCGCGCCCAGCAGCTGCAAGGCTGCCACCGCATAACACAACTGACGTCGTTTCATCGGCCGGTTTTGCATGATTCATGAGTCGCCCGAGCCGTGGTGTGCAACGGATCGCGCTACGGCGTGCGCGTACGGGCCCAGGGCATGGGGGCGGTCCCGAGCAGCGCCGCCTCCACCTGCTGCAAGCGCGCAGCGCGCGTGTCCGCCCGCTTCGCCGACTCAATGTAGTGCGAGAGTCCGCGCTGCGTCCCGGGCGTCTGCCGGTCCCAAGCCGCGCGCAGACGCTTCACGTGTGCCAGACGTTCCGCCAGTTCGGTCGGCACGTCCACGTCATCCTGTGCGATGACCCGGAATGCGACCTCGACCACATCACCCGGATGGAGACCTGCCGCCTTGAGCGGTGCTTTGGGCAACATGAGGTACCAGCGCCCGCGCGATGGCTGCCATGCGCCCTTGACGGGAACTCCACCGACATCGGCTTCGATTCGCAGCCGCGGATGCTCCTGCAGCGGCAGCGTGTCGTGCAACGCCTCATCGAGCAGCACCACGGTGTAGCGCATGCTTCCCACGGCGTGCCGTACGATGGCGGTCTCGAAGCGATGGGTGAACCAGGACATGGCGAGCGTGGCTGGGGTGACGCCTGCGTGCACCCCAGATCAATGCCAGAAGCTACGCCTGTCGTTTCGCGATCAGCTCGATTTCCACCCGCGCGCCGAGCGGCAGGCCGGCCACCGCCACCGTGGTGCGCGACGGGTAGGGCGCCTCGAAGCGAGCCGCGTACGCGCGGTTCATGGCGGCAAAGTCGCCCATGTCCACGAGGTACACGTTGCACTTGACCACGTCATGCATCGTGAGTCCTGCGGACTCCACCACGGCCTGCAGGTTGTCGAAGCAGCGATGGGTCTGAGCCTCGACATCACCTTCGATGAGCGTGCCGACGGCCGGGTCGATGGGAGTCTGGCCGGAGCAATAGAGCAGGTCACCGGCCCAGTTGGCCTGGGCGTAGGGGCCGATGGCCTTGGGGGCCGCGTCGGAGTGCGTGGTCTGGCGGGGCATGACGGCGAGGGTGTGGGGTGACGGGGAGCGCCAAAAGGCGCTAAGAATTGGGGACCAGGCGAAGATAGCGCCTTGCGCGACCGATATTCCCAGCCGATGGCCCAAGCCGACGCACTCTCCCCCAACGCTGCCACCCCGTCCGCCGCGCCAAGCGGGGACGCCGATCCGCTGCGCGCGCGCCTGTCCCGCATTCTCGAGGGCAGTGACTTTCCCGCGCTGTCGCGGCAGATCATCGATACGCTGGGCGCCATGGACGACGATGCGGCCTCGCTGCAGCGCCTGGCCAACGTGGTGCTCCGGGAGTACAGCCTCACGCTGAGCGTGGTGCGCACGGCCAACAGTGTGCACTACCGGCGCGGCGCGCGGCCCATCCAGAGCGCGACGCATGCCATGATGATGCTGGGCGCCCGCACGGTGCGGCAGCTGGCCGGCAGTCTGCTGCTCTTCGAGAACTACGCCCGCAAGTCGCCCGAGCTCAAGGAGCTGATGCTGCTCTCGCTGCTCACGGCCAATCATGCCCGCGCAACCGCGCTGCGCATGCAGCTGCAGGACCCGGAAGAGGCGCACCTCTGCGGCATGTTCCGCAATCTGGGTGAGGTCATCATTGCCGCGCACTTTCCGGAGGACTACCGGCAGGTGAAGGCGCTCATGGCCGACGGGGGGCTCAACGAAGCGGCGGCCACCAAGCGGGTGCTGGGTTTCCAGTTCAACGACATGGGTGTGGAGGTCTCACGGCACTGGGGCATGCCCGACTCTGTGGTGCAGGGCATTCGCGCGCGCGCCACGGCCTCGGCCTCCATGCAGGCGGCCATCACCGCGTTCAGCCACGACCTCACGCAGGCGCTCTACAAGACCGAACTCACGCCGACCGAACTCGCGCAGGCCGTGGAGAGCGTGGTGGAGCAGCATGGCGCAAAGGTGAAGATGTCGCGCGAGCAGATTGGTGGCGTGGTGACTGACGCGCTGGAGGAAACGCGCGAGTTGTTCGTGAATCCCGCCATCGCCACCGATCGGCTGCGCTTTCGGCAACTCGCGGGCGCCGCTCGCAGCGCACTGGGCGACAGTGTCACCGCATCCACCGGTGAGCCCGGTGAGGCGGATGTGGCCGCGCGTGAGATCGCGCTGCGGCCCACGCTGCGTCAGGAGCTGGAGGACATGGTGAATCCGGCGTCGGGCGCGGCCATCGGGGCCGTGCTGCTGCAGGCGCTGGAAGTCATCATGCGTGGCGGCCCGTTTGCGCATGTGCTGGCCTGCTTCTACAGCACGGATCGATTGCAGCTCGCGGCACGCACCGGTCTGGGCGAAGGGGCGGACGCGCTCATCGATCAGTTCAACTTTCCCGTGTCGGTGCGCGGTGGCGCCGTGGTGACGCTCACACAGCAGCGTCAGCCGGTCTATCTGCCGGCGGACCGTGCCATGACGACCGCCGAGCAGCGCTGGGCGCAGACGCACGGGCTTACACAGTTCGGCGTGTTTCCGCTGATCGTGCTGGGCAAGGTGGTGGGCTGTCTGTATGTCGATCGGGCCAGCGATGCCCCGCTGCCTGATCGCGCCACGGTGCGCTTTGTGAAGTCCGTGGCGGACCTGGTGGTGGACGCCATCGGGCGACGGCGAAACGGCTGAAATTGCGTTGCTTCGTCAGCAGATGTGATATACATTCAAGATGAAGCCCGTGACTCAGGTGAACGCCGGCCCCGCGCCGTGTGTTTGGGGAAACCCGAACCTAGCCTGAGATCACGGGCTTCATCTTTTCAAGCGTTAGTGGCGCGTTGTCGCGATACCACGCGCCGTATCCACGCTCACGGCGATCATCCAGATCCATAATGAGCCGATATTGGGAAGATAACATTGCGAAGAATCGGTCTTCTCGGCGTTCAACCATACGCTGAAGTGCCCAAAGGTAGTAGTCGATGACCTGCAGTCCGACGGACTGCGAAGGTACGGCCGACTTGATGTTGGTGGGTCGCCTCACGTCAGACTGTTTCCATCTCCTGATATGCGAAGTGCGAGCGCGCTCAATGGCGGTGGTCAAACTCTCGTTTCGATCGGATTTACCTCGGCGAGCAAATACGATGTTGTTCGTGTCGGCCGTATGCAGCTTTCCTTGAAATACGCGTGCAACCAGATCGTCGTAAACCCGGTCTACCGCTAGCTTCTGTCCGGTTGCCTCATACTGAGCACGGGCTTCATCTGCGAGAAGCGACTTTCTCCGAAAGGCCACAATCACGCGGCCTCCAAGGGATGGCAAAAGGCGAAACCCCTCCCGCCTCACCTCCGGAAGATCGTCCTTGGCGTGAAACGCAATAGCTGTCTTTCTGGCGTCAGGCTGCATGGAGGGGATACCCCGAAAGTATGGGTCTCCAAGGAGGTTCTTTCGTAGGTCCTCGATGGCGCCGTGTGCGGCAAGCGGGTCCGGAAGATCCACGAGCCCCACATAAAAGCAGTGAGAGACGCCCTCTCTTCCGACAATGACTCTTCCGCTCTTGTCAAAAAGCGTCAGGTCACCTGCCTCATCAACGAAATAGTGTTTGGCTAGCAGCGATTCGGTCACGGTTCCACCTGGCTCCAGTTACCTGCGTCGAAAGAACCGCGCCGCCAGCACACCACCCACGAAGCCGCCCAGGTGAGCCTGCCAGCTGATACCCACCTGTCCCGGCGCGATGCCCAGCACCAGTCCGCCCCAAAGTGCGGCGGTGACGAGACTGAGCAGAATGCTCCCCACGCTGCGCGCATAGACACCGGCCAGCAGCAGAAAGCCGAGGTAGCCGAAGACCACGCCGCTGGCACCGATGTGCACCGTGCCCGGCGCGCCGAGCAGCCAGGCACAGAGCCCTGAGCCCAGCATGGCAAAGAGCGTGACGGGCAGGAAGTGCCGCGCATCGCGCCACATCACCATCCAGCCCAGCGCCAGAAAGGGAAAGGTGTTGGCCAGCAGATGCTGCAGATTGCCGTGCAGGAAGGGCGCAAACACAATGCCGCGCAGGCCCACGAGATTGCGTGGAATGATGCCGTACTGCAGCAAGGCACCACCCAGCACGGTGTTGGCGGCAAACGCCGTCCAGAACACGCCGAGTGTGGTGCCCAGCGTCGTGGCCTGACGGGTGATGCTGCGTGTGACGGTGCGTGTGCCCTGCGCGGCTTTCGTGCGCAGCGTGTAGTTTCGGCCCATGCCTGCCTCTGGAGTCTCTTCCGACGCCGTCTACGCCAAGATCGGGCGGCGTCTGCTGCCACTGCTGTTGATCTGCTATATCGTGGCCTTTCTCGACCGCGTCAACGTCGGATTCGCCAAGTTGCAGATGACCTCAGCGCTCGGCTGGTCGGATGCCGTGTACGGCTTTGGCGCCGGCATCTTCTTCGTCGGCTACTTCCTCTTTGAAGTGCCGAGCAACGTCCTGCTCGAGCGCGTGGGGGCCCGTCGCTGGATTGCGCGCATCATGATCACCTGGGCGCTGGTGTCGGGCGCCTTTGCGTTCGTGGACGTGATTCCCTGGGGTCCGCTGCCGGCGTGGTTCGGGCTCGAGCCCACGGTGTTCGGTTTCTACGCACTGCGGCTGCTGCTGGGCATGGCCGAAGCGGGCTTTTTTCCGGGCATCGTGTTGTACCTCACGTACTGGTACCCGGTGCCGCGACGCGCGCGCAGCTATGCGCGCTTCATGACGGCCATTGCCATTGCCAACGTGCTGGGTGCGCCGCTGTCGGGCTGGATCATGGAAGCCTTTGACGGTCAGGGTGGTTGGGCCGGCTGGCGCTGGCTGTTCGTGCTGGAAAGTGTGCCATCGCTGCTCATGGGCTTCGTGGTGTGGTTCCGTTTGCCCGATGGTCCGGCCCGGGCACGCTGGCTGACGGAGGACGAAGCCGCCGTGGTGGAGCGTGATCTCGCCGCCGATGCGGCAACCGTGCCGCGTCAGCGCGCTGAGACCTCGCTGCGCGCGGCGCTCACCAGCTCGGTGGTGTGGCGGCTGGCGTTTGTGTACTTCACGAGCGCCGTGGCGCTCTACGGCGTGAACTTCTGGATGCCCACCATCATCCAGGAGCTGGGCATTGCCAGCACGGCCTATCTCACTGTCGGCCTGCTGAGCATGGTGCCATGGGGTGTGGCCGGCGTGGGCATGCTGTGGTGGGGCGCGCACAGCGACCGGCATGGCGAGCGGCGCTGGCATGTGGCGGGTGCCTTGCTGTGCACGGCCGCCGGTCTGCTGATGCTGATGCTCGTGGACGGGCAGATCGTGCTGTCGCTGCTGGCGCTGGCCGTGGTGGCCACGGGCGTGCTGAGCGCCATGAGCACCTTCTGGTCCGTACCTACGGAGTTCTTGCGTGGCACGGCTGCAGCGGCCGGCATTGCCTGGATCAACAGCATCGGCAATCTCGGTGGACACTTCGGTCCGGACCTCATTGGTCGCGTGCGCACGGCCACCGGCAGTGGGCAGAGCGCCTTGCTCATGCTGGCCGCGGTGGCGGCCGCGGGGGCGTTGGTCACACTATTCACGGTAAAACCGGTCGTTGTGACCGAAAAATCCGCCATCTGAAGTCCCAAAGCGCGAGAATTTCGCGAATTTTCTGAGTTGGCCGACGCCATGTCGATCGGCGGTCGGTCCGCTCGACGCCAACAGGAAGGGAGTGGCAGACGCCGACATCTGGTCGCGTCCTCCCTTCGCTGTTCGCTCACCGCACACTCCCCAGGAGCAGTCCCATGCGCGTCATGGTCATCGTCAAGGCAACCGCGGAATCCGAAGCCGGCATCATGCCCAGCACCGAATTGCTGGAGGCCATGACGACCTACAACGAAGAGCTGGTGAAGGCCGGCATCATGCTGGCCGGTGAAGGGCTCACACCGAGCGTGAAGGGCAAGCGGGTGCGCTTCTCCGGCACCTCGCGCACGGTGGTGGACGGACCGTTTGCCGAGACCAAGGAACTCATTGCGGGTTACTGGATGTGGCAGGTCAAGAACATGGATGAAGCGGTGGAGTGGGTGCGGCGCTGCCCCAACCCCATGCTCAGCGACAGCGAGATCGAGATTCGTCCCGTGTTCGAGGCAGAGGACTTTGGTGATGCGCTGACGCCGGAACTGCGCGAGCGTGAGGACTGGATGCGTCGGCAGACGGAAGCCGGCCAGCAGTAGGCACCGACGCAGATCAGGCGTGGCGGAGCAGTCGACTGACACCAATGCGGTGCGCCGCACCATCGAAACGGTGTGGCGCATCGAATCGGGACGGCTCATTGCCGGTCTGGCACGACTGACGGGTGACGTGGCCACCGCCGAGGATCTCGCGCAGGACGCCATGGTGGTGGCCCTGCGCGAGTGGCCGGCGAATGGCATTCCCGACAATCCCGGCGCGTGGCTCATGACGGCCGCGCGGCGTCGCGCGATTGATCAGCGGCGGCGTCGTGAGGTGCTGGATCGTACGCATGCCCGGCTTGGCCGAGAGGCCGACGAGCGGACCGCCGATGCCGTGGACGCCATGGACGCCGCGGTCGACTCCGCGCTCGCCGCGAAGCGAGATGGGCCGAGCGTGCAGGACGAGCGGCTCGGTCTCATGCTCATGACCTGTCACCCGCTGCTGCCGCGTGAGGCTCGCGTGGCGCTCACACTGCGGCTGTTGGGCGGATTGTCCACGGACGAGATCGCACGCGCGTTTCTGGTGCCGGAGGCCACGGTGGCGCAGCGCATCGTGCGGGCCAAGCGCACGCTGCGGGCCGCGCAGGTGCCCTTCGAGGTGCCGCGTGGCGCGGCCATGGTGGAGCGTCTCGACATGGTGCTCGAGGTGCTCTATCTGGTGTTCAACGAGGGTTACGCCGCGACGGCGGGTAGCGAGTGGACGCGCGCCGAGCTCTGTCAGGAGGCCATGCGGCTGGCGCGCGTGGTCTGCGCGCTGGCGCCTGATTCGTCTGAAGCGCATGGTCTGTGCGCGCTGATGGAGCTGCAGGCGTCGCGGCTGCGCGCGCGCGTGGACAGAAGTGGCGCCGTGGTGCTGCTGCTCGATCAGGACCGCGCCAGGTGGGACTGGTTGCTGATCGGTCGCGGACAGGTTGCCCTGCAGAAGGCGGAGCGCCTGGCCCGTGCTGCTGACGAACCACTGGGGCCCTATGCGCTCCAGGCGTCCATTGCGGCCTGTCATGCCCGCGCGCGTGTGGCGTCGGATACCGATTGGGGCCGCATTGCCGCGTTGTATGACGCGCTGTACGAGATGCTGCCATCACCGGTGGTGGGTCTCAATCGGGCCGTTGCCGCCAGCATGGCCTACGGTCCGGCGCTGGGGCTGGCCATGGTGGACGCACTCCTGGCCGATGCGCAGGATGCGGCCATGTTGCAGCAGTATCACTTGCTGCCCAGTGTACGCGGTGACTTGTTGCACAAGCTTGGGCGGCTGGACGAGGCGCGCGCCGAATTTCTGCGTGCGGCATCGATGACCCGCAATACCCGTGAGCGCGACCTGCTGTTGCAGCGGGCCGGGCAAGGAGCATGAGGTGCAATCAATTCGTGTGGCATTCCGCAGCATCGTGCTTGGCGCCTGCTGTGTCGGTGCGCCGCTTGGTGCGTCACTAGGTGCACAGGCCGCAGTTCGTGCATCAGAGCCCGCTGCCCGGCTGGATGTCACGGTCGGCTCCGCGGCGGCGAGTGGCTCGACCCTGCGCGAGGAGTCCACGTGGACCATGCAGGCTGCCCTCACACGCCGGGTCGCGCGCGCGCTGCGTGTTGGCGGCGCCTGGACGTGGCGCCGCGGCGGCGGGCGAAGCGATATCTGCGTGCTGCCTCCCGACAACTCGCCGAGCTGTCTCGACCGCGTGCCGCGGCAGTCGCAGGCGACGTTGCTGCTTGGTACGGGCACGCAGCTGGACGGCGTTGACGTCGACCTCGTGGCGGGGCCAGCGCTGGCCTTTGGTGAGGGACGACCATTGCACGGCGTGATGCTGGGTGGTGACGTCGGTCTTGGTGGTGAGGTGTTCGGTTTCGTGGTCGGCTATCGATTCACCACGCTCCGAAGCCGCGCGGGCGACCGGCAGCAGTATCGCGGTCCGCAGCTCGGTGTGCGAGTGGCGTTCTGACCGGCGATCCTGCTAGATCACATTCTGTTCGAGCAGCGGCTGACCTGATGCAATGCGGGTGAGCGCAAAGGGTGACAGGTCGATGCTGCGATAGGCGCCTGTGGCCATGCGCTCGGCCAGCCCGCAGCCCACGGCCGGCGCCTGTTGCAGACCGTGACCCGAGAAGCCACAGGCGGCAAACGCGTTCTGCCACCCGGGCACCGGGCCAACGAGTCCGTTGTGATCGAAGGTGTTCATTTCGTAGTAGCCCGCCCAGCTGCTGATGACCCGCAGGGCATCGAAGGACGGAATGCGTGACGCCAGCACGGGCCAGATGTGCTCCTCGAAGAGGGCATGGTCCACGGCATCGAGCGGTACATCGTCGGCATCGATGCGCGGTGGCGCGCCGCAGAGAAACTGACCGGGCGCGCGTTCGGGACGACACCAGACACCCGAGGGATCGATGAGCAGCGGCGCGTCAGGCAAAGACTCCGCCGCCTGCACGGCAAACACGTCGCGCTTGCGTGCGCGCACCGGCAGGTCAACACCCAACCATGCGGCCACGGGCGCCGACCAGGCACCCGCCGCGATCACCAGCTGCGTGGTGGGCCAATGGCGTCCGTCGCGCGTGACGACGGCGTCCACCTGCGCGCCCGATGTCGCCACGCCCGATGTCACCACGCCTGTGGCCTCGGCCTCCACAAAGGTGACTCCCTCCGCGATGGCGGCGCGCCGAAATGCCTGCATGGCGGCATAGCCGTCGAACCAGCCTTCGCCACTGGTGGCGGTGGAAAGACCGAGCGATCCCAGTAGGACGTCGTCCACCTGCATCCATGGGTAACGTGCGCACAGCTCCGGTGGGGTGAGCAGCGCGGTGGACACGCCGAGGCTGGCCTGCAGGGTGTGCTGCGCGCGCAGTTGCGCCGCACCGTGTTCCGTGGCGGCAAGGTAGAGATAGCCGGGCTCCACGAGGCCGATATCGGGCCGGTCGTCGGGCGTGGCCAGGTGCACCGCAATGTCGCGGTAGAAGGCCAGGCTGGCTTGCGAGACCCGAATGTTGATGGCGGTGGAGAACTGCTGGCGAATGGCGCATGCCGATCGTGCACTGGAGGCCAGCGCATAGGAGGTGTCGCGCTCGAGCACCACCACCTCGCGGTTGTGATGTCGCGCGAGATGCCAGGCCACGGACGCGCCCATGACGCCACCACCAACAATGACCACGGACATCGCAATGCTCCTCTGCTGAGATAACGGCTGGGTGGCGCGCTGTGGCAAACGCTGCGCAGGGCTCGCGCGTAGCTTGGGAATATGTCCGGGAACATGCCCGCCGTGATCGGCGCCGAACAAGTGCACGCGGCCTTGCCGTGGTCCACGCTGGTCCGCGCGCTGCGCGAGGCCTTCGTGGCCTCTGCCGACCAGCGCGTCACCGCGCCAACACGGCATGCCCATGCGCTGGACGATGCGGGTCGTGAGCACCTGCTGCTGATGCCCGCATGGAATGCGCGCGCCCTCGGTGTCAAACTGGTCACGGTGTTGCCGGAGGCGCCACAACATGGCGGGCGCACGGTGGAAGCCAGCTACCTGCTCTGTGACCGCGTCACCGGAGCGCTCAGGGCGCTGATTGATGGTGAGGCCCTCACGTTGCGACGCACCGCCGCGGTGTCGGCGCTGGCCGCTCAACATCTCGCGCGGGCGGATGCGCGAACGCTGCTGGTGATCGGGACGGGTCGTCTGGCTCCGTGGATGGTGCGGGCCCATGTGGCGTTGCGGCCTACTCTCGAGCGTGTGCTGGTGTGGGGGCGCTCAGCTGCACGCGCCCAGGACATGCAACACGCATTGCAGGACCTGGCGCTTCCAGTGGGGGCGGCCGAGGACCTGGCAACTGCGGTGGAGAAGGCGGACATCATAAGCTGCGCCACCACCAGTCACACCGCCGTGTTGCATGGCGCCTGGCTCAGGCCCGGCACACACGTCGATCTCGTGGGTGCATACACGCCGCAGATGCGCGAGACCGATGATGCCGTCATCGCCCGAAGTCGTGTGTTCGTGGATGATCGAGCGAGCGCCATGGCGGAGGCGGGCGATGTGCTGCAGGCACTCGCGTCGGGCGCGGTGTCCGCCAATCACGTGCTCGGCGATCTGGGCGACCTGCTGCGTGGCCGTGTGCCAGGGCGGACCGCTCCCGAGGACATCACCTGTTTCAAGTCGGTGGGGCTCGCCATGGAAGATCTCGTGGCGGCGTCGCTGGTATGCGACCACCTCTCCTCTTCGTCGCCTTTGAGATGACCACTTCACCAATGTCGTCTGCCCGCCTGACCCGCATCGTGTTTGCGGCGGCCGCCCTGAGCATCGCCGGCAGCGCCTGTGCGCCGCGTTCCGGCCCACCGCAGGTGTCGTCGGGTCTCAGGGCCGGCGACACGCTGGATGTGCTGATCGCGGATGGCACGGTGTACGACGGCATCACTCCCACGGCACGCCGCGTGGATGTGGGGCTGCGCGGAGACCGAGTGGTGTTGCTTGGTGCGGTGCCGCGTGGCGTTGTGGTGAAGCGGCGCCTCGACGCCAGCGGGCTGATTGTGGCGCCAGGCTTCATTGATCCGCACACGCACGCCTATGAGGGATTGCCGCGGCTGGGGCTCGAGCGCCGCAAGAACATCGGCGCACTCATGCAGGGCGTGACCACCGTCGTGCTGGGTGCCGACGGGCGTGGTCCGCTGGATGTCCGCCGTGTGCTGGACAGCGCGACTGCGTTGGGGTTGGGCACCAACACCTATGTCATGACGGGGTTCGGCACGGTGCGCAGCCGTGTGCTCGGCGCCGCGACGGCGGCGGCCACGCAG
>JACVCT010000099.1 GCA_016741895.1 Gemmatimonadaceae bacterium
GTCCTGCACGGCGGCCTGCAAGGCATCGAGGGTCGTGCTCAGCTCACCCGGCGACAGCAGCACATCGCAGCCGGCGCGCAGCGCCAGCACACAGGCGTCGGCCACCGTGCGCCCCTCGCACACGCCCGGCAGCGTCATCGCATCACTGACGATGAGATTGTCGAACTTGAGCTGCTGACGCAGCAGCCACTGCAGAATCTCGCGCGAGAGCGTGGCCGGCACACGCGCACTGTCGAGCGCGGGATAGGCCACGTGCGAGGTCATGACGCTGGCCACGCCGCCACCGATGGCCGCGCGGAAGGGATGCAGATCGAGTTCCTTGAGCTGATCGGCCGGCGTGTCCACCGCGCTCGGGGCAATGTGCACATCACTCAGCACGCGTGCGATGCCGGGGAAGTGCTTGGCACAGGCCAGCACGCCCTCGGCCTGACAGGCTTCGATCCATGCCGTCACGAGCTGCGCGACCTTGCGCGCATCGCTGCCCAGCGCGCGCGTGCCGATGAGCGGATTTTCGCCCAGCAGATCGAGATCACACACCGGCGCCAGATTCCAGTTGACGCCCATCGTGCGCGCCTCACGCGCGGTCAGACGGGCGGCGCGACGCAACGCTTCGATGTCCCCCATGGCCGTGATGGCCGCCAGCGGCGGCAGGCCGGTGGCGCCGGCAAACTGCTGCCCGGCCCCGCGCTCGAGCTCTGCGGCAATCAGCAGCGGGTGGCGGCTCTTGAGCTGAAGCTCCTTGGCCAGCGCGCGCACGCCATCCTGCTCCCCGCCCATGAGCTGAAAGCCCCCGACGCCAAGCTCCAGAGCCTCGTCAATGAGCGGACGGGCATCGGCGAACCCGCGTTCAGGGGTCCACCGGATGATGGGCAGCAACAACTGCGCGAGGTCGCTGCGCGACGGTTCGCTCATGACTTCCACTCGACGTACGGGTCAACGGACAGGCGTGTACGCACCCAGCGTACGGGGCGCCCGCGCACCGGTGGCACTGGGCAGATTGCCCGGCCGACCGGTCAGATGGAGATAGCCCAGAAGGGCAAAGGCCACAGCCTCCTTGGCCTCAGCATCGAAGAATAACGCATCGAAGGGCACAACAGCGGGCACGGGACGCGCAAATCGTTCATGGTGCCAGACAAAGGCCCCCTCGAGGGCCGCCATGAGCAAGGGGTGACGCGCGCCGCCGCCCGACACCACCACCTCATCCGGCGGCGTGGGCAGCCAGCGTGTGTACTGGTCGGCGATCGTGGCCGCCGTGAACGCGGCCGCGGTGGCCACCAGGTCTTCGTCCCGTCCGCCCGCGGCGCGACCGCGCGCGATGAACTCGTCCACGAAGGCCGGCGAAAACAACTCCCGTCCCGTGCTCTTGGGGGGCGCATCCTGCAGGTACGGAAGATCCAGCAGGTCACGCACGACTTTCTCCAGCACCCGGCCGCGCCGGGCAATCTGGCCATCGGTATCGAAGGGCTGCGCAAACAGGCGTCGCACCACCGCATCGAGCACCACCACGCCGGGCCCCGTGTCGAAGGCCAGCACGGACTGATCGGGCGCGGTCACGGGCGGCACGAGCGACACGTTGCCGATGCCACCGATGTTCTGCAGCGCGCGCCACCTGGTGTCGTGCGCAAAGAGCAGGCGGTCGGCCATGGGCACGAGTGGCGCGCCCTGCCCACCCACGGCCATGTCGCGCACACGGAAGTCGTGCACCACCGCGCAGCCACTGCGTTCGGCAATTTGCGCGGCATCGCCCAGCTGCCAGGTGCTGTGTCCCGGTTCGTGCCACAGCGTCTGGCCGTGAGACGCCACCGCGCGCACGTCGTGCGGCGTGAGGCCCGCCGCCTGCATGGCTGCGGCAGCGGCCTCACCCAGCCAGGTACCAAGATCGGCATGCAGCCGGCAGTACTCGCGTGCCGAGCCCTCGTGCATGGCGCGCTCGAGTCGCTCGCGCTGCGAGGCAGCGTACGGCGTGTGTACGAAGCTCAGCAGGCGCGCCTGCACCCGCGCGCCCGGCGGCTCGTGAAAGTGCACCGCCGCCGCGCTGATGCCGTCGAGCGAGGTGCCGGACATGAGTCCCACCAGCACCATGCCCGCGTCGGTTGACGCGCCCTGTGTGTGCGGCGGCGTCACGTGCCCGATACCGGCGGCGGCGCCTGCGGCACCACGCGCCGCACCACACCACCGGCTGCCTCGAGCCGCGCATCCGCCGTGTGGGCGTCGACCGCGAGATGATGCATGACCAGCGCGCGCTTGACGCGCCCCTCGGCCGCGAGGAGCAGTCGGCGCGCCGCCTCCCGTTCGAGACCCGTGACTTCACACACGATGCGCTCGGCGCGGTCCTGCAGCTTGGCATTGGTGGCCCTCAGATCCACCATGAGATTGCCATAGCTCTTGCCGATGCGAATCATGGCGCCGGTGGTGAGCATGTTGCACACCATTTTTGTCGCGGTGCCGGCCTTGAGACGGGTGGAACCGGTGAGCACTTCGGGGCCGACGACGGGCACGATGGCGAGGTCTGCCACGGCTCGCATGGCCTCGGGCGGCGGACTGCAGGCAATGAGCCCCGTGGCGGCGCCGCGCGCACGCGCACGGGCCAGCGCGCCCTGCACGTAGGGCGTGGTACCGGAGGCCGCGATGCCGATGACGACATCCGCTGCCTGCACATCGTGCTGATCCATCACCGCCGCGCCGGCGGCCGGGTCATCCTCGGCGCCTTCGATGGGATTGCGCAGCGCGTGGTCGCCGCCCGCGATGATACCGATGACCATGCCGGGCGGTGTGCCGAACGTGGGCGGACACTCGCTGGCATCGAGCACACCCAGCCGTCCCGATGTCCCGGCTCCGACATAAAACAGCCGGCCGCCGCGGCGGAAGCTCGATTCGATGGTCGCGATGGCCTCGGCAATGACCTCACGCTGGCTGGCCACGGCGTCGGCCACACTGCGGTCTTCGGCCGACATGAGTTCGACGATGCCGAGCGGCGAGGCAAGATCGATGTCGACGGTGCGCGGATTGCGGCGTTCGGTGATGCGGGGATCGAGCGGCGGTGCGGACACGACAGTGCGAGGAAAGAGGGGGCCGGGGTCGCGGAATGCCACGCGCGCGGCGAGTATTCAGCGCGTGTCGTGCAGGCATCGGTGCGCGGTATCCCCAAAGCTAGGAACCGTCGTGAGCCGGAAGCAACCCGCCCTGGCGTCGCGTGTGCCCTGCCCTTCGTCCCTCCTCCCTGCCATGCTCCAACGCTCGCTGTCGCGCGTCCTCCGCCCGACCGGCCTCGCTGCGCTGTTCGCCGCGGCTTTCGTGCTGGCCACCACCCGGTACGCGCCCGTCGCGGGCGCCCAGATACGGGGCCGCTCACCCACCAGCATGCCTCCGCGACAGAGTGGAGCGCCCGGCTGGTGGTTCAGTGGCGGCGCGTCGGGCGTGGTCCTTGGCAACATCAATGACGGACAGTCACAGTCCACCTGGAGCTTCGGCAATGACCCGCTCTGGCAGCTGCGGGCTTCGCTGGAGAAGGTGCTCGAGGGACGCTCCACGCTGGGAGTGACGGCGGGGTATGGCATGGTGGACGTGACGCTCACGCCCTTTGCCGACGCGGCGGTACCGGAGCGCCCCGACGCGGCCTGCCTCAACGGCTGCGAGGCGCAGGTGGAACTGTGGACGGCCATGGGGCAATTCCGCTCCGGCGGCGGGCCGGGATTTCACTCCGTGTTCGAGGCACAGGGCGGCGTGACCGTGTTCCGCAATCTGCGCACACGCGGCGACGCGCTGCACATCGGCAGCAAGACGCAGCAGATCGATCTCTCCGGCGCGCTCGGGTTCGGCGTCGGCTATGGCCTGTCCAACGGCTTCGACGTGGCCATCGTGCAGGATTTCGGCATGGGCTGGCACAGCAAGACCGATCTGCCCTCCTCGCTTGAACGCACCTGGCGCATGCGCAACACGCGCGCGTCGCTGCGCTTCGCGTTCTGATTCTTCACGCAACGACACTTCCCATGATGTCTTCGCCGTTCCCGCGTTCGATTCTGCAGGTCGCACCGCGTGTTGTGCTTTCGCTTCTGCTCGCCGCCTGCTCGCGTGGCCCCGGTGGCACCGGCGCCAGCGATGTGCGTCTGCCACCGGCCGGCCCGCCGGGTGATCCGGCCATTCCCGCACGCGTGGCCCCGGTGTTTCCTGCGGGCTGGCGATTGCCGGCGGGTCAGCCGGCCACGTTTGCGCCGCAGGTCATGGCTGTGAGCAACAGTCCCGAGGCCTCGGCCGCCGCCACCGAAATCATGCGGGCCGGTGGCAATGCGGTGGACGCGGCAGTGGCGCTGGGCTTCGCGCTGGCGGTGACCTGGCCTGAGGCGGGCAACATCGGTGGCGGCGGGTATTCGGTGGTGCGTCTCGCTGACGGACGGGTGGCCGCGATCGACTACCGTGAAATTGCGCCGCTCGCGGCCACGCGCGACATGTATCTCGACGCCAACGGCAAGCTCACGGACAAGAGCGTGTATGGCCACCTGGCCTCGGGTGTGCCGGGCGCCGTGGCTGGCCTGAGCGCGCTGCTCGAACGCTACGGCACGATGCCGCTGTCCCGCGTCATGCAGCCCGCCATTCGTCTCGCGCGCGAAGGATTCGTGGTGGACACTGCCCTTGCCGGTTCCATTGCACGTGCCCGCGGCATGGTGACGCGCTTTCAGCGCTCCACGCCATACTTCCCGAATGGCCAGCCGCTGGCCGCCGGCGCGCGTCTCGTGCAGCCCGATCTCGCGCGCACACTCGAAGCCATCGCACAATACGGAGCGGCCGGCTTCTACAAGGGCTGGGTGGCCGACTCGCTGGTGGCCGAAATGCGACGCGGCGAGGGTATCATCACCCATGAGGACCTGTTGCGCTACACGCCCGTCTGGCGCGCGCCCATCCGCACGAACTTCCGCGAATACACGCTGCTTTCCATGCCGCCCTCATCGTCGGGCGGTGTGACCACGGCCGAGTCACTGAACATCCTCGAGCAGTATCCCGCGCTGCCGGCCTACGGCAGCACGCGCTGGTTCCACCTCGTGGGCAGCGCCTATCAGCGGGCTTTCATTGATCGCAACGCCAAGCTGGCCGATCCGGCCTTCGTGCCGGTGCCGCTCGCGCAGCTCACCAGCAAGACCTACGCGCGGCAGTTGCAGGGCACCATCAGCGAGACGCGGGCCACGCCCACCCGTGAGCTCGAGCCACGCATGCAGGCGTTGCCGCGCGAACCCGAGCACACCACGCACTACTCGGTCGTGGACGCCCAGGGCAACGCCGTGGCCACCACCACCACGCTCAACAACTCCTGGGGCAGTGGCGTATGGGTGCGCGGCGCGGGCTTCATGCTCAACGACGAAATGGATGACTTCGCAGCGCAGCCCGGCACGCCCAACATGTTCGGGCTCGTGCAGGGCGAGCAGAACGCCATCCAGCCCGGCAAACGCATGCTGAGCGCCATGTCGCCCACCATCGTGCTCGACCGCGACAACCAGGTGCTGCTGGTGGTGGGTGCGGCCGGCGGCCCCACCATCATCACGGGCACCAGTCAGGTCATCCTCAACGTCATTCAGCATCGCATGACGCTCATGGATGCCATGCGCGCTCCACGCATTCATCATCAGGCCCTGCCCGACTCGCTCACCTTCGAAGCCGGTGGCATTGCGCCACCCGTGCTCGACTCACTGCGCAGCATGGGTCACGCCATGCGTCAGCTGCGCGCGCTCGTGAACGTCAACGCCATCATGCGCGTGAAGGGCGGCTGGGAAGGCGTGCCCGAGCCACGCCGCAGTGGCGGCGCGGTGGGGTACTGAACGCTCCACCATTCGATTGGTGGCGACCAACCGATCACCACGGATCACTCGGACAACAAAACAGAAACGACACGGATACTGCGGCAGTATCCGTGTCGTTTCCGTTTGTTTCAGCGAAATCCGTGGTAATCGGTTGGGATGACCCCGGACTGCAAGGCGTTACGGCGTCGCCGCGGGGCGCACCGTGATGGGACCATCGAGCGTCACGGCCACCGTGGCACCGCTGTTGAGGCAGGTGGCGTAGTCGGCCGTGGCCGCAGCCGCCGCCGTACCGGCCGCAGCACCCGCCGCCGCACCGATCACCGTGCCCTTGGTGTTCTTGCCGATCACCTGACCGGCAATGGCGCCGAGGATCGCACCACCGGCCACCTTCTTCGCGTCGTCACCCTTGGTGGCCGCGCGCACGCGCTCCGTGCTGGCCGTCTGCACCGTGGCCTCCACCGGATACGTCTTGCCACCGAAGGTCACCGACACCAGCCGCACACGCAGATAGGTGTTGTCGTTGGAGTTCTTGGCGTTCTTCGCCTCGACCACCTCGAAGGTGCCGGTCGCGCCCTCCGGAATGGAGATGCCGTTGCTGGCCGGCACCGCTTCGCTCAGCGAGGCCGTGAACTTCTCGCCCACGCTGGTGCCGTTCGTGCACACCTTGGCGTTGGACGCAAAGCGCATGGCCGTACCGCTCGCCACCGTACCGGTGACTTCAGCGGCGGGCGTCGGCGCGGGCGTGGTGCCGCCGGTGGTCGGGCGCGAAGGCGCCGGCGCACTCGGACGCGGCGCGGCCGGACGGGGCGCACTGGGGCGCGGCGTCGTCGTGGGCGGCGGCGGCGTGGTGGGCTCGGCGGCCGGCGGCACATCCTGCAACTGCGGCTGCACCGAATCCTGCTGCGCCATGGCGAGATCACGGCCAAGCGCCGTGTCGCTGGCCAGTCCGTCACCCTCGTCGGCCTTTCCACCGCAGGCCGCCAACGTGAGCAGGGTCACCGTGGACAACAGCGTCGCGGTACGGATCGGTCGGGTATATTGACGCATGAGCGCACTCCGGATGAAAAGGGTCGCAGTAGAGGGGCTGCCGGCAGGGGCCGTTCGCGCCACTCCCTCGAATTAAGGGGACGCGGGCCCGGATGCCAACAGTGCGGTCGCCGCAGGTCCTTCGGCGTCTCCTCCCGTATTACCACCCGTATCGCGGGCAGGTTGCGGTCGGCCTCGCCTCAGTTGTGGTCGCGGCTGCCTTATCTACCCTCGTTCCGGGCTTCCTGCAGCGCGGGATCGACGCACTTCGTGACGGAGCGCACACTCGCGAGGTGATGCGACCGGCATTGCTGATGCTGGCCACGGCCCTGGCGGCCGGCGTCCTGCGCTTCGTCATGCGGGAGCTGCTCAACGGGCTCAGTCGGCGCATCGAAACCGATCTCCGGCGCGATCTCTTTGCCCGCCTCACGGGGCTCGACGCCGCTTGGTATGCCCGCTGGCGCACCGGCGACCTCATGGCGCGGCTCACCAATGACCTGAGCGCCGTGCGCATGGCGGCCGGCCCGGCCCTCATGTACTTCGTCAACACCGTGGCCGGCGGGCTCTTTGCCCTCGGCATGATGCTGCGCCTGAGCCCCTCGCTCACCCTCTGGGCCCTGCTGCCCATGGTCGGCCTGCCGCTGCTCATGCTGCGCCTCGGCCGTCTGGTGCATGCCCGCTTCGAAGCGGTACAGCAGGAGTTTGCGCAGCTCACCACGCGCGCCCAGGAGAACTTGTCGGGTGTGCGCGTGGTGCGCGCGTTCCGGCAGGAGGACGCCGAGGTCGCCCGCTTCCGCGCCCTCGGCGAAACGTATCTGGCCAGCAACATGCGCCTCGCCCGGCTCAATGGTCTCATGAGTCCCGGGTTTGCGCTGCTGGCAGGATTGGGCGGTGCCATCACGGTGGGCGTGGGCGGTGCGCAGTTGCTCGAGGGCCGCATCACCGTGGGTGAGTTCGTGGCCTTCGGCATCTACCTCGCCATGCTCACCTGGCCGCTGATTGCGCTGGGCTGGACCACCAATCTGTTCCAGCGCGGTGCGGCCAGCCTAGCGCGTGTGCTCGAACTGCTCGATGCCGAACCCGTGCTCGTGCGCGATCGCGGCACGCGGGTGCTGCCCCCCACCAGCGTGGGACGTCGCCTGAGCTTTCGCGGTGTGGGCTTTCACTATCCGGTGGCCGATGGCGCCGCCCCACGCTGGGTGCTGCGCGATCTCACCTTCGACGTACCCGCAGGCACCACGCTGGCCATTGTCGGCGCGACGGGCTCGGGCAAGAGCGCCCTGCTCGATCTCGTCACCCGCGCCTACGATCCGCAGGAAGGTGAGATACTCGTGGACGACGTGCCGCTCACCGAACTGGCCCTCGGCCCCTGGCGGGCGGAACTCGGCGCCGTGCCGCAGGAAGCCCTGCTCTTCAGCGAGACCATCGGCGAGAACGTGGCCTATGGCCTCACGCGTCACGATCAGGACCCACAGGGTGACGACGTGCTGGCCCGCATTTCGGAGGCCGCACGCACCGCGCAGTTGCTCGAGACCATCACGGCCCTGCCCGACGGCTTTGCCACCCGACTCGGCGAGCGCGGCATCAATCTCTCGGGCGGACAGAAACAGCGCACAGCCCTCGCCCGCGCTCTCGCACGCAATCCCTCGGTGGTGCTGCTCGACGATGCCCTGTCTGCGGTGGACACGCAGACGGAAGCCGCCATTCTGCACGGGCTGCGGGACGCGCTCGCAAGCCGCACGGCGCTGGTGGCGTCGCATCGCCTCAGTGCCGTGCGTGACGCCGAGCACATCATCGTGCTCGACGGGGGCCGTGTGGTGCAGTCGGGCACGCACGAGCAACTCCTGCGTGAGGGGGGGCGCTATGCGGACCTGCTGCAGCGCCAGCAGTGGCTCGAGGACATCGAGGCCGCCTGAGCTGAGCCTCCCGCAAGTCGCATAAATCCGGCCGGCGCAATCCGGCGTAGCCCATGCGTTCAGCAGGCATTGCGCCTGTGTTGACGCGACTTGCTACCCCGGAGTGTGCATGTCCACGCGACCCTCTCTCACTGTCGGCGACGCCGGAAGCCTCGGCAGCCTCCGTTCGCGCCGCGAAGTGCTCAAGCTCATGGCCATGGGCGGCAGCCTCGTGCTCCTGCCCACGGCACTCATCGGCTGCAGCGACGACAATCCCATGTCGCCTGAAATGCCGTCCGCCCCGAACAGCGGCTCACCGCTGACCATCGACTTTGCCAAGGGCGATGTCGCAGTGCTGCAGTTCGCCTACGCGCTCGAACAGCTCGAGGCGGACTTCTACACGCGGGCCGTGGCGGCCTTCGATCAGTCGAATCTGACGGCGGCGGAAAAGGCCATCCTGCTCGACATCAAGTATCACGAAGTGCAGCACCGCGAGCTGTTCAAGGCGGCGCTGGGCAGCAGCAACGACTTCACGCTGTCCCCGACCTATCCGGGTGTGAATTTCCGCGACCGGATATCGGTGCTCACCGCCGCGCGCACCTTCGAGGATCTGGGCGTGGCCGCCTACAACGGCGCCGGTCAGTATCTCGCCTCGGGCACCTTCCTCACACTCGCCGGCAAGATCGTGAGTGTGGAAGCGCGGCACGCGGCCGTCATTCGCGACCTGCTGGCACCCGGCACCAATGCCTTCTCACCCACGGCCTTCGACGACGTGTTCTCACCCGCCAAGGTGGCCGGTGCCGCGCAGGGCTTCGTCGTGGACCGCCTCGGATTTGCCAACGCGCCCGGCACGTTTGTGCAGGGGCCCAACAATAACGGGTGATGACGACCATGGCTCCTTCTCTTGCCTCCGTTCTCGACAGCGCCAGCAATCCGTCGGATGTGCTCGATGTGCTGCAGTTCGCGCTGTTGCTCGAGTATCTCGAAGCCGACTTCTACCAGCGCGGAGTGGCGGCTTCCGGTCTCATTCCCACGGCCGATCGTGTCATCTTCGGCACCATCGCCGAGCATGAGGCCGTGCACGTGCAGGCTCTGCAGGCCGTGATCAGCGCCAAGGGCGCCACGCCCATTGCCAAGCCCACGTTCGACTACACCGCCAAGGGCGCGCTGCCGGGCTTTGCCTTCGCGACCGGTCAGTACGAAACCTTCAAGGCGCTGGCCATGGCCTTCGAAGACACGGGGGTGCGGGCCTACAAGGGTCAGGCGGCGCGGCTCATCAGTGACAAGGCCGCGTTGAGTGCGGCACTGTCCATTCACTCGGTCGAGGCGCGTCACGCGGCGCAGGTGCGTCGTCTGCGCGGAAAGAAGGGGTGGATCGTGGGCAACAGCCGCGAGGATCTGCCGGCCTTTACGCAGGGCATCTATGACGGCGAGGACGTTGCCACGCAGGGCGGTGTGGCGCTGTCGTCCCTGCCGGGCTTCTCGGCAAACGGCGGAGTGATGGCTGCCACGGAAGCCTTTGATGAGCCGCTCACCAAGGAACAGGTCACCGCGATCGTGACGCCGTTCCTGGCCTGATTGCCAGACGACACTCCGATCACGCCTCAAAAGCCACAGGGCAGATCACCTCGCGGTGGTCTGCCCTGTCTGCGTGTGGCCTGCCGTGGCGCGGTTCAGATGCGCTCGACGAGGAAGGCCGGCGTAAGCGGCTGCAGCCACGCCGCGAGTCGCTCGAACCAGCCCGTGAACATCAGGATGCCCACCAGCACGAGCAGAATGCCCGCGATGCGGTTCACGCGTCCGATGTTGTGCTTGAACTTCTGGAAGAAGCCCAGGAAGCGGTCGAGCAGCAGCGCGCTGAGCAGGAAGGGCACCGCGAGGCCCAGAGAATACGCAATGAGAAGAGCGATGCCCTTGGCCAGTTCCGACTCGTTGGCGGCGAGCAGCAGAATGGCCCCGAGCGTGGGTCCGAGGCAGGGCGTCCAGCCGGCGCCGAACGCGATGCCCACCACGACGGTGCCGAGATAGCCCAGCGGCTTGTCGCTCAGGTGCATGCGGCGTTCCTGCTGCAGCGCACCGATGCGAATGACGCCGAGCATCCAGAGGCCCATCAGCACCATGAGCACACCACCCACGCGCGCAATCCAGACGCGGTACTCGCGCAGCAACTGGCCGAAGGCGCTGGCTCCCGCACCAAGCGCCACGAAGATGAACGTGAAGCCCAGCACAAAGAGCAACGCGTGCACAAGCGCCGTGCGACGCGCGCGCGACACGTCGTCGAGCCCCATGCCCGTGATGAACGTGACGTAGCTCGGCACCAGCGGCAGCACACAGGGGCTCAGGAAGCTGAGCAGCCCGGCGCTGAAGGCAACGAAGAGTGAGAGGGACTCGGGGGCCATGCGATGGGTCTGGAGCAGAGTGGATAACGCGGGTCGCGTCGCAGATCAGCGTTCAGCGATCGGCAATCAGCGCGCCGGGCCGCGGCGACAGTCGCCGCAGAGCCCGTAGATCACCAGCCGGTGCCGCTGCCGTGAGTAGTCGTGCGCTTCGGCCAGCAGCGTGGTCATGCGCTCGAGGCGTTCGTCGCGGAACTCGGTGACTCGCCCGCACACGGTGCAGATGAGATGCTCGTGGTTGGGCACGCCACGCGAGGCTTCGTAGCGCTTGAAACCCTCGCCAAAATCGCGTTCCACCACGAGTCCGCTGCGCACCAGCACATCGAGCGTGCGGTACACGGTGGCGGTGCCCGCACTCGCACCACGGGCCTTCACTTCGGTGGCCACGTCCTCCGCCGAGAGATGACGATCGGTACCCAGGACCACGTCGGCGATGACCAGCCGCTGTGCCGTGGCCGGCAGGTTGTGATCGCGCAGGTAGCTGCGGAACGCCTCGCGATCAGCCTCGATGGCGGCCGCGTCACTCTCGTGACTCATGACGTCAGTTGGCGAGCGGCACGCGCAGCGCGCGCGCGATCTGCGCCGCCGTGTAGCGGACGATTTCCGACTCCTCGCCGGCGCGACGCTGCACTCCGCGCACCACCGTCTCCACCGTGATGAGTGGCGCGTCGGCTTCCGCCTTGAGACTCGCCTCCCACTTGCCGCGCTCCGGTCCCTTGATGACGTAGCGGTAGCGAGCCGTGAACACGGTGTGACGCTGGGTCGACAGCGGTCGGGGTGAAACAGCGGCAGCCGGGACTTCAGCAGCCTCGACATCAGTAGCCTCAACGGCAGGAGCCTCAACGGCAGGAGCCTCAACGGCAGGAGCCTCAACGGCAGGAGCCTCAACGGCGGGTTCTGCCCCTTTGGCTTCTGCTACTCCGGCTTCCGGCTCAATGGCTTCTGCTTCTGCGGCTATTGCTGTTTGCTGTTCTGCCCCTTCAGCTTCCGGCGACTCGGCTATCGCCGGTTGCTGTTCCTCGGCTTCCGGGTCCGTGGCTTCTGTGGTCAGGGCTTCCGGCGCATCGGCGGCCGCGGCTTGCTCTTCCTCAGCCAGCTCCAGCTGCTCCTCCACCACGGGCGCCGCCTTCCGCGCCGCGAGCACCGCGATCCCCGTCTCCACCGTCCCCTGCCGCAGCGGTGAAAACAGGTGCAGCTCCTCGATCAGCTCGAGCGGCACCTCCGCAATCACCGCCCGCAGAAACCGCTCCGTCACCTCCGACACCGGCGCGTCTGCCCGGTCGGGGACATACGGTGCCGGTGGCACCACCTGGTCTTCGGACACGTCAGGAACCGGAACGCTCATCTATACCGAGGTCGGGGAACAGCGTGGGGGAACGGGGCTCGCTCCCTCAACATTCCTGTAAAATCGCCGACTGCGGCCCCCCCCAACAGGCCCGCCCCTTGCGCACCTCAATTGGTTTCACTATGTCTCAGTTATAAACAGTTGCTTTGCCGTTTATCAGTCCCACAAACACACGTCTTCAGGAGTCCCCATGACCATCACGACGCGCTCCTTCCGCCTCGCGGCGCTCGCTCTCGCACTGCCCATGCTCGCCGCCGCCCGTCCGCTGCCCGACGCCAAGCCGCACGTGGTCGACAAGGCCCACAGCGAAATCAACTTCGTCGCCGACTCGCGCCTGCTCTCCGCCCACGGCTTCTTCGGCAAGTGGGACGCCGACGTGAAGCTCGACCCGACCAACTGGTCAGCGTCCTCGGTCAGCATCAGCATCGATGCCGCCTCGATCAACACGCGCAACGAGCGCCGTGACGGTCACCTGCGCAGCGCGGACTTCTTTGACGTCGAGAAGCACCCCACCATCACCTTCAAGTCGGTGAGCGTGAAGCAGGCCGCCGCCAACACGCTCGAAATCACGGGTGATCTCACCGTGCGTGGCACGACCAAGCGCATCACCGTGCCGGCGTCGATGGTGTTCTACGAGGAGGGCGCGGGTCGCTTCAAGGGCAGCTTCGTCATCGACCGCATGGCCTACGGCGTGTCCTACGATTCGAAGCTCAACCCGATTCAGAAGGACGTGCAGGTCCAGTGGGACATCGCGCTCAACGCGCCGAAGCCGGCCAACTGATATCGCGTCTGGGCTGGCTTCTCGTGTAGCCGCCAGCTCGACTGAACAGAAGGTGTGAGGATCGGAGGATCCGAGGATTGGAGGGGCGGGGGGGGGGTGGGGTGACGGTAGCCGGTTACTGGCGCTGACCGCCCCGCCTGTCTCCGCCACCCCACTGCCCG
>JACVCT010000100.1 GCA_016741895.1 Gemmatimonadaceae bacterium
CCGTGTTGGGGACGCTGGCGACCCACAGGGAGTGCGGGAAAGGGCCAATGGATGCGCCCCACCGGGTTAATGCCGGAATCGGCCACCCCCGGTTCAACCAGATCCGCCGATTCCTTCAGCAATTCCGCCAGCACCACCGGGCGCTGCTCCACGCGCAGGCGTCCGGCCGAGATGCGTGTGACATCCTGCAGGTCCTGAATGAGCCCGTCCGCCTGACGCGCCGCGGCACGTATGGCCTCCACCTCATCCCGCGCCATCAGCGGTACACTTTCCTCGATCGCATCGGTGTCGCGTCCGAGCACCGCGCCGGTGAGCATGACGATGGCGTTGACCGGATTGCGCAGATCGTGCGAGACGATGGCCAGCATCTCGTCGCGCTCACGCACCGCCCGTCGCGATTCCTGATACAGTCGCGCGTTCTCCAGCGCGAGTGCCGCCAGGCCGGCGAACTGATCACCCACGTGCAGTTCGTCGATGGCATGCGACGCCGCGGGCCGGGTGCGCACGAGATGCAGGGCCCCGATGGCGCGTCCGCCGGCGCGCAGCGGCACCAGCAGCACCGCGCTCGCCCCCAGCGATTCGGCGCGCGCACGTGCGTCGGCGTCGGGGAAGTTGGCCTGCAGCCAGGCCCCGATATCGGTGACGCGCTGCGCCTCCATTTCGTGAGCAACCCGCGCGCCGCTGGCTATGCGCGGCTCGTCGGGCACCGGCACCGCGTGCCGCATGACGAGAGCGGCCGTGTCCTCGTGCCGATGCGGGTCCATGTGCGTGGCGGCGGCCCGGCGAATGGCCCCGTCGGGAGTCAGCAGCTCGAGCAGACTCCAATCGCCCAGCAGCGGCACCGGCAGCTCGGCAATGGTGGCCATGGTGGACTCGACGTCGAGCGAAGCGGCCAGCACCCAGCCCGCCGTAGCCAGCAGTTTCTGTCGCTCCTCCCAGCGTCGCCGTTCACTCACATCACGCAGCGTGACCATGAAGGTGCGCTCGCCATTCATGGTGACGCGCGCAATCGACGCCTCGGCGGGGAACTGCTCACCGTTCTTGCGCAGCCCCGCAATCTGCCGGCGGTCGGCCATTGTGCGCGCATCGCTGGGACCTTCGGCGAAGGTGCGCATGTGCCCCCGGTGCACGGCGCGCGAGGCCATGGGCAGCAGCCGGTCGAGCGCCTGCCCCAGCATTTCCTGCTCGGTCCAGCCAAAAATCTGCTCCGCACCGCGATTGAAGCGCACGATGCGGAAGTTGTCGTCCAGCGCGATGATGGCGTCGGATGCGATATTCACGACGGCCGCGAGCGCCGCATGCGAGTGCGAATCGGTCATGGACGACAATCAGGCTGAGGGAGGGGCGTTCGACCAGTCGTCCGGCTACGATTCGCATCGTTCAGGATCAACCAGCAATCACATGCCACGATCCATTTTACGGGGACTGTCTCCGCTTCCGCCAGCCGCACTGGCGTTTCTGCTGGTCGGTGGCGCGCTGTGGCTGCTCGATCGTCGCGGGCCGTGGAGCCATCACGTCTGGCTGGCGGGCCTGGTGCTCACCGGTGCGCCCGTGGCCTGGCGCACACTGCGCGGCATGCTGCGCGGCGAGTTCGCCGCCGATGTGGTGGCCATGCTGGCCATCGTGGGCGCGGTGCTGCTGGATCAGCCGCTGGCGGGTCTGGTGGTGGTGCTCATGCAAACGGGTGGCGAAGCGCTCGACGCGTACGCGGTGGCGCGCGCCTCGGACGCGGTGGAGGCGCTGGAAGCCGATGCGCCACGCACCGCGCACCGGCTGGTGGACGGTCGGGTGCACGACATCGCGGCCGAAGTCATCGCGGCGGGTGACCTGCTGCTGGTGCGGCCCGGCGAGCTGGTGCCGGCCGACGGAGTGGTGATCGATGGGTCATCACATGTGGACACCTCGCGGCTGACGGGTGAGCCCGTGCCACGGCGGGTTGGCGCCGGTGCTTCGCTGCAGTCTGGCTTCGTGAATCAGGAAGGCGCGCTGCAGATGCGCGCGCTGCGCCGTTCACAGGACAGCCAGTATGCGCAGATTGTGGAACTGGTGCGGCGCGCCCAGGGCTCCAAGAGTCCGCTGCAGCGCACGGCCGATCGCTGGGCCGTGTGGTTCACGCCGCTCACGCTGCTGGTCTGCGCCGCGGCGTGGTGGCTGTCGCGCGACTGGTCGCGCGTGCTGGCGGTGCTTGTGGTGGCCACACCCTGCCCGCTCATTCTCGCGGCGCCGGTGGCCATCATCGGTGGCATCAACCGCGCCGCGCGGCGTTCCATCATCGTGCGCAGCGGTGCGGCGCTCGAGGGCCTGGCACGCGTGAACATGCCGGTGTTCGACAAGACCGGCACACTCACCATTGGCCAGCCACGTGTTACGCATGTGCAGGTGAGCGAAGGCGCGGACACCCTGCTGGTGCTCTCGCGCGTGGCCGCCGTGGAACAGGGATCGGGGCACCTGCTGGCGCGGGTGCTCGTGCGCGAGGCGGAAACGCGTGGTGCGCCGCTGCGCGTGGCGGCGGATCTGGTGGAGACGCCGGGGCGTGGTGTGCAGGGGGTCGTGGACGGCATCACCGTGGCCGTGGGTGCTCTGCCCTATGTGCGCGAGCAGTTTGCCGGGCAGCCCGAGCTGCTCTCGCGTCTCGACGCGCTGGACGATGGCGCGGATGGTCTACGGGCCTGGGCCGTCATGTCCGATGGCGCGGTGGCGCGCATCCAGTTTGCGGATACGCTGCGCGACGATCTCGCGCCCATGTTCCGCGAACTCGCGCAGTTGGGCTTCGGGCCGGCGCTGCTGCTGAGTGGCGACAAGGCCGTGAATGTGCAGGCCATTGCGCGCGCCGTGGGCATTGCCGAGGCCGAAGGTGATCTCACGGCTGAAGACAAGGTGCAGCGCGTGGCGGCGCTCGAGGCCGCCGGTCATCGTGTGCTGATGGTGGGCGACGGCACCAACGATGCGCCGGCCCTTTCCACGGCCACTGTGGGTGTGGCGCTCGCGGGCCACGGTGGTGGCGTGGTGGCTGAAGCCGCCGATGTCGTGCTGCTCATTGACGATCCGACACGCATTGCCGAGGCGGTGCGCATTGGCCGGCATGCGCTGGGCATCGCGCGTCAATCGATATTTGTGGGATTGGGCCTGTCGCTGGTGGGCATGCTGTTCGCCGCGGCGGGGATGCTGCATCCGGTGGCGGGCGCGCTGGTGCAGGAGGCCATTGATGTGGCGGTCATCCTCAATGCGCTGCGCGCGGCGCGGGCGCCGGCGGAGGTTGCGTCGGTAGCGGTGACGTCTGTGAGCGCGACCTCAGCGACCTGAAACGCACGGGCCGGAAACGCGAAGCGCCGCCCAATTGGGCGGCGCTGCTGTACTGCGTGCTGCGTGAAGTGCAGCGAGTTGCTCAGGCCTTGCGGCGGCGGGCAACCACACCGAGACCGGCGAGGCCGACCGCGAGCAGGCCGAGCGAGGCGGGCTCGGGAACGACCGCCGTGCGTCCCTGCCAGATGGCGTAGTGCGACAGGCCCGGGCCACCCTGACCGTTGGGCTTGGGCACACCGGCCATGTTGAAGTCGATGGTGGACACGTTGGCCTGCGTCTCGAAGAGGTAGAAGCTCGCGCCATTCGCGCCCTTGAGACCAAGCACAAAGAGACCGGAAACATCCCAGGTCGGATCGATGCTGCCCGTCACCTTGTCTCCGCTCACGTCGGTCTTGCCGAGGTAGTGGAAATCTCCGTAGGGCCCGGTGGGAGTCGCGTTTGAAGCGGTGCGCCAGTCGGTGGACGTCTCGAGCAATTGCTCGATCCACGAGGTGTTCTCGTTGGCGTTGAGCGTCAGACCGCTGGCCTCGAAACCGCCGAGACAGCCGAGGTAGGTGAACCCAAGCTGATTTGGCACCCAGGCCGTGCAGGATACGCCGGACAGCGGCGGGATCGCGCTGTTGGTGGAGCCGCCATCTGACGGACCTTTCGGGTCCTTGTCCTTCTTGGGGCTTGCGAAAGCCACCGAGGGGGCAAGGACAAGCATGAGCGAAAGTGCGGCAACGGCGGAACGGAGCATGACCTGATGGATTGAAGTTGAGTCTGGTAACGCGTGACGTAGCACGTTGCATGCCGGCACGCCACTCACCATCGACGGTCCGTCATGAAGCACGGAAACACATGACGGTGGGTTCATGAAGTATTGAGCCTAAACCCTTGTCTCACAATGAACTGCGCTTCACCACAACCAGCTTGCTGGTCTCCGTTTCAGCGTGTTTTGGCCAAGTCGGACATGTAGGTGTCGTGCAGCAATCGCAGCACAAATGCCGCAACATGTTGCACACCTTCGACACTCATCAGTTAATGAAGTGCACTTAACGCTGCAACTCGTTGTTCTTCAACGTCTTGCCCTGCGTTTGCCGGGTTACGTTGCTGGCCCGCGAAATGCTCTTGCAGGTGGCATCACCACGTGCCACATGAGACAGCACGCTCTCGGTACACCACCACACTGAGACTCGAAAAATGAAGAAGCTTCTCGCAACCCTTAGCTTTGCGGCGCTGACGTTGGCGCTGCCCCAAACCGCGCAGGCGCAAGACTGCCTAGTCTCGTCGGTTAGCGCCATCACGAACTTGGTTCCGAGCCTCCAGCAGGCCACAGACTGCGAGAAGGGATCGGGCAATGATTACACTTCGTCCCCATCACTTGCGCTATCAAACATCCTTTCTGGATGGGGAGTACTCTCGGGGACGCTTTCGTACGAGAAGTACGATTTCGGCCTCTCTCCACTCCCAGCTCAGTACACTTTCAACGACCCAGTCGCAGGTCCATTCGCCTTTTCCATTAAGCAGGGGAACGAGTTTGCCGTGTTCCTGTTCGATCTCGCTGGGAGCACCACCTCAACCGGCGTACGCATCGACAACAACTTCTACGGTTCGTCTGCCACGAACGATAATGGTACGTCGCACGGTACCCTCATCTACTTGCGCAAGACAACAGTCCCCGAACCCGCCTCCCTCGCCCTCCTCGCGACGGGCATGGTTGGTCTGGTCGGCATCGCTCGTCGCCGCCGCGCCTGATCGGCTGACGTAAGCAGCACCAACACAAGCGGCCCGCCTCTCCATGAGGCGGGCCGCTTTGTCTTGTATCCAGGTCACGCCAGCGTTCACACCAGCGGCACCAACCCCTCCGCGATGCACACCCGCTCGCGACCGTTCTGCTTGGCCTTATACAGCGCCTTGTCGGCCCGCGCCACCCACTCATCCACGTCCTCGTGGATCTCGAGCTGAGCCACGCCCACACTCGCTCCCACCGAGAACTCCATGGCCGGATGCGGCGCCGGCATGGCCGCCAACTGCTCCTGCAGCCGACGCGCCAGGGTCTGCGCCATCTTCCAGTCGGTGTTGTGCAGAATGGCCGCAAACTCGTCGCCACCCAGACGGCACAGCACGTCGCTCTGGCGCAGGAAGGTCTTGCCCAGCGCCTTGCCCAGGTTCTGGATGGCCTGATCGCCCGCCTGATGCCCGTACATGTCGTTCACGAGCTTGAGCTTGTCCATGTCCACCATGAGCAGCACCACCGGCTGACGCCCCAGCGAGAACATCTGCAGCGCGCGCGGCGCCATCACGTCAAACAGCTTGCGGTTGCCAAGCCCCGTCAGGGCGTCCGTCGTGCTCTCACGCCGCGCCTCCTCCAGCTGCTTGCCCAGGCGATCGAGCTTGGTGGCGAGACTCACGTACTGCTCCTGCTGCTGCTCCCGGCGCACCTGCAGCGCGCTTTCAATGGCCAGCACGGCGCCCAGCACTTCCTGCTTGATCGTGCCCGTCTGCATGCGCTTGAGCGCGCCCTTGGCCCGCTCCATCTGTTCTTCAGTGGTCTGGTCGGCATTGTGATCGACCTTCACCGCATTGTGCACCGTCTCCACGCAGGCCCAGAGGGCGTCACGCAGCTCATTGATGCTCGCGCTCACGTAGCGATGCTCGTCACGCCGCTGTTCGGTCACCGTGCGCACGACACCCGTCCAGTCGCGCTCGTGCACCGCCGCCGATCCGCCCTCGTGCTCTTCCAACGGGAAGCCCAGCGTGGCATGTCGATGCCAGCGGGTCAGTTCCCGCGATGCCTCCTCGCCGGATCGATCCGGCAGGTCGAGCGGATAGCGGGAGAGGGCAGTGAGCACACCACCCAGGGCATCAAGGACAAGGCCAAGGCTTTGCTCGGCGGACGCGAGGCTGTTGCCGGATGGCGAGCCCTGCGCAGCCGGTCCAGCAGATGACACCGAAAGGTTGGGAGAGCCGTTCGCGCGGTCCGAGCTTCCTCGCTCGGACGAAGGGCGGGGCTCCATGAGCTTCTTGAAGAACATGGGTCGTGGTGAGGGGTTGTCGTGAAGATCGACACATCCCCGGCAAAGCTTGAACCCTTGCTCACCTCACCATCACGGCTTGCCACACCGACCCATGGGAATTCGTCACGCCATGGGCCGATGTGTCACCACTGTGGCGCTCCCGCCGGCAGCAAACCCGCCCTCAGAACTCCTGCGGCTCAAAGGCCATGATGGACGCCGCGCCGGCCTGCATGGCCGCCAGCAAGGTGCCCGACTCCGGCAGCACCCGCGCAAAGTAGAATCGCGCGGTCTTGAGCTTGGCCTGATGGAAGGCCGCGTCGCCACGCCCGGCCGCCAGCGCCTCGGAGGACACGGTGGCCATGCGCAGCCACTGCCAGCCCACCGCCACGTAGCCCATCAGATGCAGGTACTCGCTGGCCGACGCCCCGGCCTCGTCGGGATTGGCGAACCCGCGCTCGGCCAGCAGCATGGTGGCCTTCTGCAACTGATACAGTGATGCGCCCAGCGCCTTGGCATGCTCGGCCAGTGCCTCGTTGGACGCGGCAGCGTCCACATCGGCCTTCACGATCTCGAAGAAGCGGCGCACCAGACGTCCGCCCTCCATGGGCAGCTTGCGCCCCACGAGATCGAGGGCCTGCACGGCATTGGTGCCCTCGTAGATCTGTGCGATGCGCGCGTCGCGCACGTACTGCTCGACGCCGTACTCGCGGATGTAGCCGTGCCCACCGAGGGTCTGCAGCGCGATGTTGGTGTTGTCGAAGCCCTTGTCGGTGAGGAAGGCCTTGATGACCGGCGTCATGAGCGCCACCATGTCCTCGGCATCCTGCCGCACCGCCGCGTCCGGATGGCGATGCTCGAGATCGATGCGCACGCCCACCCAATACGCCAGCGAGCGCATGCCCTCATTGAAAGCCTTGATGCGCAGCAGGCCCTTGCGCACATCGGGATGTACGAGGATGGGATCGGCGGGCCCTTCGCTGTTCTTCACACCGGTCAGCGCGCGGCCCTGCAGGCGCTCCTTCGCGTAGGCCAGCGCATTCTGGTACGCCACCTCTGACAGGCCGAGGCCCTGCAGACCCACCGCGAGCCGCGCGCCATTCATCATGACGAACATGGCGCGCATGCCCTTGTGCGGCTCGCCCACCATCCAGCCGGTCGCACCGTCGAAGTTGAGCACACAGGTGGCCGAGGCCTTGATGCCCATCTTGTGCTCGACGCTGCCGCAGGTCACGCCATTGCGCGCCCCGATGCCGCCGTCTGCCGTGGGCAGGAACTTGGGCACGAGAAACAGCGAGATGCCCTTCGTGCCGCTCGGCGCATCAGGCAGCTTGGCCAGCACCAGATGCACGATGTTCTCGGTGAGATCGTGCTCGCCGGCAGAAATGAAAATCTTCTGACCGGTGATGCGATAGCTGCCGTCGCCGGCTGGCTCTGCGCGTGTGGTGAGAATGCCAAGGTCCGTGCCGGCATGCGCTTCGGTGAGACACATGGTGCCTCCCCACGAGCCGTCGATGAGCTTGGGCAGGAAACGCTGCTTGAGTTCATCCGACCCGTGACTCATGAGCGCCGAGTACGCGCCGTGTGACAGCCCAGGATACATGCTGAAGGAGAGATTGGCGGAGCAGAGCATCTCCTCCATCACGAAGCGCACCATCTCCGGCAGCCCCTGTCCGCCGTACTCGCTGGTGGCAGCCACGCCCGTCCAGCCATCGGCCGCGTAGCGCGTGTAGGCCTCCCGGAAACCAGCCGGTGTGCGCACCGCGCCGTTCTCGAAATGCACCCCTTCGATATCCCCGCTCTGATTGAGCGGGAAGAGCACGTCTTCGCAGAAATTCGCGCCGCCGGCGAGCACCTCGTCGATCATCTCGGGGGTGGCGTCCTCGAAGCCCGGCAACCGGGACAACTGCGCGATGTCGTGGACCTCGTGCAGGAGGTAGCGGATATCCTGGAGGGGAGCGCGATAGCTGGGCATGGGCGGCCTCGGGCGGGGGTTCACTTCTCCTGACTCTCACGCTACGCGCCGTGCGGGCGGGCGGCAAGGGGTTTTACGACGATTCCGTCATGTTTTTCTGGAGCGCCGCT
Source organism: Gemmatimonadaceae bacterium (assembly GCA_016741895.1). Lineage (GTDB taxonomy): Bacteria > Gemmatimonadota > Gemmatimonadetes > Gemmatimonadales > Gemmatimonadaceae > Gemmatimonas. Next base: position 8,385 of record JACVCT010000100.1, read on the forward strand.
ACGCCGCCCCTGCCCCGCCGGCCGCAGCCCCTTAGACTGCAGAGGACCCTTTCGGAGACCTCTGCCTCATGAAGCAGTTCTTTACCGCGCTGGCGGCGAATCTCGTGACCATTGCCGTGTGTGTCGTCGCGTTCATTCTCATCGGCGTGGGGATCATTGCGTCGGCTGGCGCGCGGGCCCCGGTGGAAGTGCGCCAGGGCTCGGTGCTCATCGTGGATCTCGACCGACCGCTCAGTGATCAGCCGGCGCGTCTCGAGGCACGCTCGCTCTTCGACGACGCCCTGCAGCCCGGCGGCATGGCGCTGTCGCTGCGCGCCGCCACCATCGGCATTCGCGCGGCGGCGTCCGACGATCGCATCTCGGCGCTGCTCATTCGCGGCAATGTGGCCGGCGACGGCACGCGCTCGGGTTTCGCGGCGCTCAGGGAGCTGCGCGCGGCCGTGGACAGCTTTCGCGTGAGCAAGAAGCCGGTGCATGCCTACCTCGTCACGCCTGACACACGCAGCTACTACGTGGCGTCGGCCGCGAGCACCATTACGCTTGACCCCTTCGGCACGCTCATGCTGCCCGGCCTCGCCGCGCAGCCGGTATTTCTCACCGGCCTGTTCGAGAAATATGGCATCGGCGTGCAGGTGAGCCGCGTGGGTCGCTTCAAGGCCGCGGTGGAGCCCTACACGCGGCGCGACATGAGCAGCGAAAATCGCGTGCAGACCCAGGCTTACCTGAACGACCTGTGGAGCGAGGTCAAGTCGGCCATCGCACGCTCACGCGGCATTGATACCGTGGCCCTGCAGACGCTGGTGGACTCGCAGGGCCTGCTGCTGCCGGCCGATGCGGAGGCCGCCAGGCTCATCGACCGCCGCGCCTACTTCGATGTGGTGCTGGATGAGTTGCAGCGCACCGCCACCGGCAGCAGCACCGACAGCAAGACTTCCGGGCGCGACAGCGCCCGCGCCTCGGACCTCGACCTCCTGCTCGACCGCCCCGCTCTGCCGCAGATACCGCTCGAACAGTACGCCCCACTGGCCATGGCCAAGGAGCGCCTCTACAGCGCGAGCCAGGTGGTAGCGGTGGTCTACGCCGAGGGCGACATCGTGGACGGCGAAGGCGGCGACGGCGCAATCGGTGGCGCGTCGCTCTCACGCGAGCTGCGCAAGCTGCGCCGCAACGCCAAGGTGAAGGCCGTGGTGCTGCGCGTGAACAGCCCCGGCGGCAGCGCCATTGCCTCCGAGCAGATTCAGCGCGAGCTCGCACTCATCAAGCAGCAGAAACCGGTGGTGGTGTCCATGGGGTCCCTCGCGGCCTCGGGCGGCTACTGGATTGCCACGGCCGCGTCTCGCGTGTTCGCCGAGCCCAACACCATCACCGGCTCCATTGGTGTGTTTGCGCTCGTCCCCAACATTCAAACGCTCGCCAACCGCCAGGGCGTCACCTTCGACACCGTGAAGACCGGGCGTTATGCGGATCTCTTCACCATTGCGCGCCCGCGCAGCGAGGCCGAGTTGGCCGTGCTGCAGCGTGGCACCGATGCGGTGTACGACGCCTTCCTGCAGCGTGTCGCGGATGCCCGCAAGCTCCCGCTCGATTCGGTGCGGGCCATCGCCGAAGGCCGGGTCTGGTCGGGCCGACGTGCGCAGCAACTGGGCTTGGTGGACTCCCTCGGCAGTCTGCCCACCGCCATCAGGAGTGCGGCGTCACTGGCCAAGATCACGGGCGACTACGACGTGCAGGAGTTCCCGCGTCTCAAGAGTCCCACCGAGCGACTCACCGACCTGCTGGAAGACAAGCCGGCGCCCGTGGCCGCGCGCCACGGCGTGGCCGACATGGCGCAGGCAGCCACGGAGGTTGCCGCCGAGGCGGTGGGCGGCAACTCCGCCGCTGCACGTCTCGGCCGCAGCTTTGTGCGCGAGCTCGAGGTGCTGCTGCGTTACAACGACCCGCGCGGCGTGTACGCTCGCATGCCGTACATCCTCAGCATTCACTGATCGGCATCACCACCAGTCAGGCCTCAGTCGCGGCGCAGCTGCATCACGAAGGCGATGCGCCGCGGCAGGCCGGGCTCGAAGAAGCGATTGCGCGTGGCGTTGATGACCAGCGACGACGCGTAACGCCGATCAAAAAGGTTCTCCACCGACAGCGTGGGTTCGAGCGCCACCCCACCAATTCGTGACGCCATGGCGCGCGACGCGCTGGCGCCAAGGCGCAGGTTCCACACCGAGAAACCGGCGCCCTGCACCGTGCCCGCGTCGTTGGCGGCGGCGGCGCTGCTGCCGGTCCACTCGAGCGTGGCAAAGGCGCCGCGCCCACGCGCCGTGACAAAGCCCTGGCCGTAGTGCTCAGGCACGCCGGGAATGGCCTGGCCGGCGTACGAGGTGTTGCCCACGCTGTAGCGGTCAAAGCGGAAACGCGACCAGGTGTACGACGTGCCGACATCGACATTGGCCCAGGCCATGCGCAGCGCAGTTTCGGCGCCGCGCCGCGTGGTCTGACCGGCATTGCGAAAGGCGCGACGGCCGGGCTGGTTGGGCACGTCGAAGGGCACCAGCTCGTCCTGCACCACCGCCTCGAACAGCGCGAGATCGGCGCGCAGCCGTTGCCCCAGCAGAGCCTGAGTCCCCACTTCGACTGTGCGGGTACGCTGCGGCTCGAGTGTCGCGTTGAGACCCGCCGCGCCCGTCTCCTGATTGGTGAGTTCCGTAACCGTGGGCGTTTCGAAGGCCGTGGACAGGTTGCCGTACAGCGACCAGCGTGGCCGCGCGCGCCAGGTGACGCCCAGCATGGGGCTGACGGCACGCAGGGTACGGTCGCCGGAATCGTCGGCGTTGCCGGACGTGATGAAGCGATCGCGCACGGCGAACTGCACCTGATCGAAGCGCAGGGCCGTGCTCACAAACAGCTGACGCGGCGCTTCGACTTCGATGCGCGCGTAGCCGCCAACATTGGCGGCGCGTTCCTGCTGATCCAGTCGCGTGGCGCCCCGCTCGTTGCCGGGTGCCGGACAGCGCACGGAGGGCGGCGCAGACGGCAACACCTCCGCACAGTTTTCGTAGTTGTAGCGTTCATCCACGAGGCGTTGTGCATCCACACCGGCGCCGAAGCGCAGCGGCCACGGCGTGGACGGCACGCGCCAGCTGCCATGCAGACTGCCGCCCACGACATTGCGGTCCACCGCCACCATGGCAAAGGGCAGCGGATTGTCCAGCATGCGCGTCCCACCAAAGAGCGACGCACGCAGTTGACCAGCCCCCAGATCACGCTCGGCCATCAGCGCGAGTTGTGTCTGCTGCACGGCCTTGCGCGAACGGCGAGTGATGTTGAGTGAATCGGGCAGACGCGGATCGCGCGCCAGCTCGGCGGCAGTCAGCGCCCCCGTGTTCTCCGCGCGCGGGGCGTCGTACACGGTGCCCTGCAGCTCGAGGCGCGTACCGCGCACGGTGCTGAGCGCCCGTGCAAACACGCTGCTGGCGTCAAAGCGCGACCAGGCGCGCGGGCCGTCGCCAGCCGTGCGGGTGAAGCTCGCCAGCCACTGGCTCTGCTGCAGCAGACCGCTGGAATCGCCGAGGGCGCCACGCAGCGTGCCTGAGGCCTGCACATTGGCGCGCTGCACACCGCCGCCATTCCACCACCGGGCCTGCATCGCCAGCGGCGCATGCGATGGCGCCCGTGAGCGCACATCCACCACGCCACCGGCCGCATTACCGTAGAGCGCGGCCGCCGTACCACGCACCACATCCACGCGGTCCACGGTTTCGAGGTCGAGCCAATCGATGGGCGTCTGACCATCGGGCAGCGAGAGCGGCACCCCATCGCGCAGCACACGCACGCCGCGCACCCCGAAGGCCGAGCGCGCGCCAAAACCGCGGACGGCAATGCGCGCATCCTGCGAGGGGTTGCTGCGGTCCTGCACCTGCACGCCGGGCACCGCGAGCAGCAGATCACTCACGCTGGTGCGGCGCTGCGCGGGCCGCGCGGAGATCGGCGCCGTGGTGAGCGCGAAGGGCAGCTCGAAGGGAGAGCGCGCGGCGTCGCGGGTGACGGAGACGCGCACGGTATTGAGACGACGGGCCGTCGAATCGTCGGCCACACTGTCCTGCCTCGCCACCTGCGCAAGCAAGGTGGAGGGCGTCGCCAGCACGGCGCACAACGTGAGGCGCCGAAGCAGAGAGCCCCGATGCCCGATGGGCTGGAAGGTCTGGTTGGAAGTCACGCGTGCTAATATCGCGCCACGCGCACCGCTGCGGGGATGGGTCTGTGGGCCCGTCGGTCAGCGCAGGGGCTTGGTGCAGGTCGGGCTGCGATCGTTCGGACCGTCGTCGAACAGCTCGCCCGTTCGTGAGCAGACCACACCGGTCTCAACGTCGCGCAGCGAAACGAACCAGTGCGACGCGGTCGCATTGGACTGCACCACCCGCTGTCCCTCGGGCACCTTCATGCCGGAAGCCTGCAGCTCCGTCCACGACGCAAAGCGGCGGTTGAGCACGCGAAAGGTCTGCTGGTGGTCGTGTACCAGCGCGAGGGTTCCGGTGAGCGCCGAGGTGCGCTTCTCCACGGCCATGTTGCCGCGCACGGTGACCGACGCGACAGCCACGGTCAGCAGGGCAAACGTGGCCAGCAGGCTGGTGACAAGCAGACTCTCGCTGCGGGAGCGGGTGCTGGCCTGTGCAACGACCTTGGCCTTCGCGGGCACTTTCCCCTTGGACGACTTGCCCGCCGAGGCCTTGGCCGGCGCCTTGGAAGCGGCCGGCATTGTGGCGGGCAGTTCCACCGCACCGGCCACCACCCGGGGCTGCGGTGCGCCCGCCTTGGGGCCCGTGACATTGGCCCAGGGGTCATTGAGCCGCGCTGCGCCGGCCGCATCGGGCT
>JACVCT010000101.1 GCA_016741895.1 Gemmatimonadaceae bacterium
TGGTCGGTGTACTGGTACAACGGCAAGATCGTGAGCTCGGAAATCGCGCGCGGTCTCGACGTGGCCGAACTCGTGCCCAGCCAGTACGTGACGCAGAACGAAATCGACGCCGCGAACACGGTGAAGTGGGAGCAGCTCAACGCGCAGGGCCAGCCGAAGATCGTGTGGCCGCCCAGCTTCCCGCTGGCCAAGGCCTACACCGATCAGCTCGAGCGCAAGGGCTGCGCAGCCGGTGCCGTGGGCACGCTGCGCTCGCAGATTGCGGCGGCCGAGAAGGCCAACGGCGCCGCGCGCAACACGGCCTTGCAGGCGGCGGTGAGCGCGGCGGAAGGCGCACGCGGCTGCGACAGCAAGAAGGTGGATCTGCTCAAGAAGGCGCTGCAGGATCTGCAGGGCGCCGTGATGTAAGCGATGATGTAAACGATGATGCAAGCGCCGACGCCTGTCGGTGGTACACGCGCCCCCCGTTGCTTCGGCAGCGGGGGGCGAAGTGTTTGTTCAGTGGTGGACCATGTGCCGTAAATGGAAGAGTCAGCCAGCTCACATTGGGACGAAATGCGTGGTGACACAACGAGTGACATCAGGGTAGTGCAGAGGAGAGCGGCCGTATCGCGCCGCGCCTTCCCACCTTCATCGTGATCCGACCATGATGACATTGGAGTCTCGCCCAGCCTACGGGTCTGCACTCAACCCGCTGCGCCGTTGGCGCACAGTGCTGCCCGCTCGTGTGGCCCTCACCGCGCTGCTGCTGCCCGTCCTGGCCAGTGCCTGCTCGGAATCCGGCGGTCCAACCGGAGGCAGCGGCGCTGCCCCGGACTCGCTCAAGTCGTTGCCGCGGACGCTGACCGCCGTGGAGCAGGAGGGGGTGCGCGCCAACACGCAGTTCTCGCTGCATCTGCTGCGCGCCACCGCGTCGGGGGGTGCAGGAAATGTGCTGCTCTCGCCGCTGAGTGTGTCGTTGGCGTTGGGTATGACCATGAACGGCGCCGACGGCAACACGCTCACCGAGATGCAGCAGACGCTTGGCTGGGGCGCCCGTTCGCAGGGAGAGATCAACACCGCATACCGGGATCTCAGCCGCATGCTTCCGGCGCTCGACAACAGCGTGACCATTCGTCTCGCCAATGGCATCTGGACGCGTGCAGGCTATCCGGCTGGCCCCGAGTTCACGCAGAAGGCCCGCGAGTTCTTCAATGCGCCGGTGCAGACGCTCGCCACACCTCAGCTCATGTACGACTCGGTGAACGCCTGGGGCAAGCGCGAGACGCAGAACATGATCCCGAAGGTGCTCGACGGCAACGCGCCGGAAGATCTGGCGATGCTGTTGGCCAATGCCGTCTACTTTGCCGGATCGTGGCGCAACGCGTTCGAAACGTCCAAGACCAAACCGGAACCGTTCCGCCTGGCGTCGGGTGCGAGTGTGTCCGTCCCCATGATGCAGCGAAAGGGCGGCTTCAACGCCTTCCAGGATGAATCGGTGTCTGCCGTGGAGATGCTGTACGGGAACGGTGCCTACAGCATGGTACTCATGCGGCCCACCACCGGCAGCGCGAGGGAACTGGCGTCGCAGCTCAACGAGGCGCGATACAATACGATCGTGAGCAATCTGCGGCCAGCTGATGGCGAAAGCTGGCTTGCACTGCCGCGCTTCTCCGTGAAGGGCAATCTGGAGTTGTCCGAAACGCTGGCGGACATGGGCATGCCCAGAGCGTTCGGCGGGTTCGCCGAGTTCCCGTATCTCGTGCCCTCCGCGCGCACCAGCATCGGGTTTGTGCAGCATGCGGTGGCGCTCGATGTCTTCGAACAGGGGACCCGCGCGGCCGCAGTGACCGTGGTGGGCATCCGTCTGGTTTCAGCGCCGCCGTCGTATCGCTTCGACGCGCCATTCGTGTTCTTCATCCGTGAGCGGCTGAGCGGCACGATTCTCTTTGCCGGCGTCATCAACGATCCGCGGGCCTGACAAGGCAGCGCCACACGCAAACGGGACAGCGACCGCACACTGGTCGCTGTCCCGTTTCGCATCGTGTGACCTAAATGTGCGTCAGCGATCCATCACCGACAGAAACTGCCGCCACGGTCCCACGGCCTCACGGTACTGCTTGGCCATGGTGCGGCTGATCTGCGACAGGTGTGAGAGGTCGTGCGCCACCCAGGTGGCCAGCAACTGGCCGAGGGTGACCTCGCCGAATACCGGATGAATGGCGGTGCGGGAGAAATGCGTCTCGCGAATATCCAGCGCGCTCAGCAGGGCGAGATTGTCTTCGCGCGCGTTGCGGAAGGCGCGCAGCAGGTCGGGCAGCGGTGTGTCCGCGTGTTCGCGCAGCATCGCCTCGCGGTCGAACGGCGCGAAGCGGCGTTCGGCTTCGGAGGACAGCGTGATCTGGATGCGCGGCAGCCAGTCGCTGCGCTCGCCGTGCAGCAGGTGCCCCACCACCTGATAGGGCGACCAGGTCCCGGGGCCCTCGGTGCCATGGACCCACGCGTCGGGCAGATCCCGCAGCCAGGCCTCGAGAATGGTTGGGGTGCGTGAGAGAATCTCGCGTCCTTCGGCAAGAGCGAATTGCATGGCGTGGTCGGGTTGAGGCCCGACCAACGCCGCCGTCAGCGTGGAACGGCGGACAACGTCAGCCAGGCTCGGTAGCTCGAGGGCGCAATGGTCCGGTCTAACGACACCGGGTAAGGCGTAAGCGAGTCGAGCACGATGCGCGTGACGCCGATGACCGTATCCCGCGGTGCGCGCGTCACACGCAGCGTGAACAATACATCCGGTCCCTGACCGACACGATGGCTGAGTCGCACGTCGGCGTCACCCTCCCATACGCAGATGGCGTTGATGGGACAGCGCGATTCATTGGCGACGCTCACGAACGTGATAATGTGGCGGCTGTCCGCGGGTGATGCGATGGACTCCCCGGGAGCAAGCACCGTGGACCGGCCGGCCAGACGGCCAGACGCTTCGAGTGGTGCTGGATTGTCCGAACCGCAGGCGGTCAGGGACAGGAGGCCGAGTGAGCAGAGCAGCGTGCGCATACTGGCGCTACCTCGCCCGGGACGGTTGCGTCACTGCCTCCCGGCCAACTGATTGGTGCCATGACGGAATCCTCCCCGCTCCGCATGAGCACGCTCGCCACCACGCGTACGGCCCGCTATGCCATGGCCGGCAGCGCCGCCACATCAGCGCGGCGCTGGTGGATGGGCCTGCATGGCTACGGCCAGACCGCTGCCAGTTTTCTCAAGCCGGTGGCGCCCGTCGTGCCAGCCGACACGCTGTGTGTGGCCGCCGAGGGCCTCAATCGCTTCTACCGCGAGATGCCGCGTCCCGATGGCTCTCACCTGCAGCGGGTGGGGGCCACCTGGATGACACGCGAGAATCGGGAGGATGACATTGCCGACACCGTGGCCTGGCTGAGTCGTCTGCACACGCATGTGCTGGCGGATCTCCCGCTCGGCGCCGCCACGCCATTTGGTCTGCTGGCGTTCTCGCAGGGCGTGGCCACGGCGCTGCGCTGGCTGGCTCATGCGCAGCTGTCGCCGCAGCTGCTGGTGCTGTGGGCAGGCGGTCTGCCCCACGATGTGGATGGCGGGGTGCTGCGCACGGTGCTGCGTGATACCCGACTTGTGGTTGTGACCGGCCTGCGCGACCCGTTCGTCACCGATGCCCGCGTGGCAGAGATGCGGCAGACGCTGGCCGAATGGAAGTTGGAGGCCGAGTGGAAGACGTTCGACGGAGAACATCACCTGGACGCGCCGCTGCTCGGCGCCCTGCTGGAGGAATTGCGTCATGCGTGAAGACAGCAGCCGAGAACCTGCAACGGCCAAGCGGGTGAAGCGGCGCGTGCTTGCTGGTGCGATGACACTTGTGGCCCTGAGCGCTGCGGCCTGTAACCGGGCCGGCGACAATCCGGGGCAGGGGGGCGATGCGGGTCAGACTTCCGCCGCGCCGTCGGCTGCAGACTTTCCGGCCGCCCGGATGGACAGTGTGCAATTCGGGCAGGTGACGGTGGATTCGCTCACACTTCCCACACGCGAAGGTCTGGTGGCGGTGCCGGGTGGTCGTGTGTTCGTGAGACAGATCGGCAACGGCAGCGGCACGCCACTGCTCGCGCTGCACGGCGGTCCCGGTGGTGTGTCATGTCGCTTCGAGGTGCTTGCCCCGCTGGCCGCGGAGCGTCCGGTCATCTTTTACGACCAACTGGGGTCAGGTCGCTCCGATCGCCCGAGCGACACCACACTCTGGCGCGTGCCGCGCTTTGTGGAGGAAGTCACGGCCGTGCGTGAAGCGCTCGGGCTCACGCGGCTGCACCTGCTGGGGCACTCCTGGGGCGGCGCGCTGGCCGCGGAATACCTCGCGGCGGCAAAGCCGGCCGGTATCGTGTCGGTGGTGCTCAGCAGCCCGCTGATCGACACGCCACGCTGGATTGCCGATGCCAACCTGCTGCGTGCGCAGCTTCCCGACAGCATTCGTCGTGTGCTCGACGAACACGAGGCCAAGGGCACACTCGATGCCCCGGCCTATCAGGTGGCCACCGACACGTTCTACGGCCGTCATGTGCGGCGACTGCCGGTGGGCAGTGAGCCGCGCTGCGAGGGCGTGGCGGGCAACGACACGATCTACCGCCAGATGTGGGGCCCCACCGAGTTCCTGAGCACGGGTTCGCTCAAGACCTGGACACGGGCCGCCGACCTGCCATCGATCACGGCGCCCACACTGTTCATCGCCGGTGAGTTCGACGAAGCACGGCCGCAGACACTGGACGCGTTTCGCGCCACGATGCCCGATGCGCGACTGGTCGTCATTCCCGGTGCGGCACACGCGGCCATGCGGGAGCGACCCGCGGATTACTTGGCGGCGCTGCGGGCCTTTCTGCGCGAGGTGGAGGGACGCGCCGCCGGTTCGCGCTGAGCAACCGACGCTACAGCAAGGCCAGCGCCGCCCTGTTCACGAAGATGGGCGCGTGGAACTGCTCGCCGTACTCGCGCGCCGTGACCTGACGATACTCGTGACGCGTGGAGTCCCCGTGCCCGGGATGCAGGCGCTTCCATATCGACGCGCGCAGCAGAGGCTCCGCGCCATGCTGCAGCAGCAGTGCGGTCATGGCGCCATCATCGTCGGCACGTCGGTCGGGGTTGCGTCGGTAGTTCATCCAGAACGCCGGCATGGACACCACGGTGTGAAAGAGCAGCGTCCAGCCACCGAATCCGCTCCGGCCCACATGGGCGCGCGCGTTGACGTCGGCGCCGCGCGCGAGGCACCAGTGCACGATCTCCTGCTCATCGAATTCGATGGCCATGTGCAGGAGCGTGGTGCCATCAAGTGGCGTGCCCTCGGTGGCATCGAGCGGATCGCCGCAGGCGAGTGAGGCTGGATAGATCTCGCGATGCCGGAAGGTGCGGGAGAGCAGTTGCGGGTCGCGGGCGAGATGCGCCTCGAGCAGGTCGATGCGTCCACGGTGCAGGGCCATGGTAGGCGTGTCGGGCAGCGCGAGCCCTGCATCCACCCAGGATTCGAGAATGGCGTGCTTGGCCTCCGGACGACGTGAATCGGTCTGGAGCACGACGTCCACCGGCGCGAGGCGGGTGCCGTCGGCGGCAACGACGGCGGCTCCGAGGGCCAGCAGCGCCGCGTTGCCGGCCTGGTTGAGCGTGTAGGCCGGGCCGCCGAGCATGTCGGAGGTGATGGGAGGCGCACCCGTCAGCCGATGCAGGAGATGCAGCGTGTCCACCTGGCCCTGCAGCGCCGCGCGGTCGATGGCATGCAGGTGATCATCGGCGCCGGCTTCGTGCAGCCAATTGATGATGGCATCGCGACCCAGGTTGGCCGCGTAGGCCATGGGCGCGCCCCAGTTGCTGTCGCGCCGGATGAGCACGGGCTCGAAGAGCAGACTGCGTGCACCGTCGATGAGCTGGCGCACGGTCTGGAGATCATCGTCCCAGATGGCGTTGGCCAGTCGGCAGGCCTGAACGAGTCGCGACCAGGAGGGGGCCTGATAACGCCGGGCCACGATGCGCTGGGCGTCGGCGAGTTCGAAATCCTCGGGATGTCTGGGACGCTCGGGTTGACGCGTAAGCACGGCCAGCGCCTCGGGGTCACCCGCGCGCACGGCCACGACGAGCTCGCGTGCTTCCTGCAGGAGCTGGTCGAGATCCGGGCGAACCGGCAGACGCGACGGAGCGTACGCGATCGACATGAGGTGACGGGTGAGGGATTGCGCGACAATATTCCGGCACCGGTCATTGCCCGTGGATCACTGCGGGCTGCAGCTGTCTCTCAACGCCCGATCCATGTCGTCACCCATTCCGCTGGAACGTCTCACGCTGCCCGTGCTGCTGTCGTCGTGGGCGCGGGTGGTGGATCTGGTGGCACGCGGCGATCTGCCTGCAGACGAATATGCAGCGGATCTGCGCATCCGTCACGAAATTGCGCAGCGCGTGCGGAGTCGGCCGGTGACGGCGGAAACGCGGGAGCTGCTGGCGGAGCTCGACGAATGGTTTCGCGAGGCGACGGAGGCGATGGAGCAGCCGGTGGTGTCCGGGGATCCTCGGCGGGAATGGTACTACTACCGGCGATTGAGAACTGCGTAAGGTGGGACTGCGTAAGGTGGGACCGCGGGAAGAAACTGCCCCCGAGGTTCCCGCAGTCGGGGTCCGTGTCGGGGTTTGGGTCGGGGTCGGGGTCGGGGTCGAAAGCAGTCGGGGTCGAAAGCAGTCGGGGTCGAAAGCAGTCGGGGTCGAAGTCAGCTGGGGGTGTCGGTGGCGGTGACGCGCTCATAACACGACGGGCAGACCCCATGACTGAACTGCGCGCCGGTGTGTGTCTCGATATACGACTCCACGTGCTGCCAGAAGTCGTCATCGTCGCGCACCTTTCGACAATACGAACAGATCGGAATGATCTCGCGCAGTGAGCGCACCTCGGCGAGGGCCGACTGCAGTTCCACGATGAGCTGCTCGCGTTCCGCTTCCACCTGCTTGGCGTCGGTGATGTCCCGCGCCACCGCGTAGATCACGCCCTGATCCGTGTCGGGCGCCGCGTTCCAGCGCAGCCAACGATAGCTGCCGTCCTTGCACAGATAGCGATTCTCGAAACCGCGGGCCTGCCCTCCGCCGCGCACGGCCTTGTTCTGCGCGAGCGTGCGATCGCGATCGTCGGGATGCACGAACTCGAAAAACGGCTTGGCCTTGAGTTCGGCAATCGTCCAGCCCAGCACACGCTCCCACGAGGGGCTGAGGCGACGGAAATAGCCGGAAAAATCGAGAAAGCAGAGCAGGTCGAGCGTGACGGCAAAGAAGCGCGCGTCGGGTTCGTTGGCTCGCCGCCAGGACGGGAGCTGCTGCACCGCCAGCTCCACACTCGCCAGCAACTCGTCGTCGCTGGCCTGGGCGGAGATCAGAGCCAGCGTCGCCCCGGGCACGGCGGCCTCGCGCAGCAGACGGCGTGTGTCGGCTCCACCGGTCGTGAGCAGCAGACTGGGCACCGGCCCACGGCGCAGCAGCTGGGCCGCGAGATCCTGCACCGTTGCCGGATCGGCGACGGCCGGAGAGATCAGGGCCAGATCGGGCTGAATGAGCGCGCAGCGCGCGAGGGCGTCCTCTGCCGAGGCACAAACCCCCAGCACGTGATGTCCGGCCCCCTCGAGCAGACGCACGAGGGTGTCGGCCCGGTGGCCCGGCGGATGAACCAGAATCAGGCTGGCGGCGTGTGACATAGGGGAAGTGATAGCGACCCCATGAATATGACGCACTTGTCAGAAACGGTACTTTGTGAAACTTTTCACAAGCTACCTGCGTATGACAGGTATCGCCCAATTGCCCGGAGAGCTCATGGCCATGTTCCGCTCGCCCGAATCACCCGATCAGCCGCCTGTCGTCGAGACGGGGCTTCCCGCGGATGCGTGGGGCCAGTCGGTGCCCAAGCTGACCGTGACCGGCAGCCATTCCGCCGATCCGCGGCCACACGTGGTCATTGTCGGTGGGGGATTTGGTGGGCTCTCGGCGGCGCGCGCGCTGGCCAAGTCCGCAGTGCGCATCACGCTCATCGATCGCACCAATCACCACCTGTTTCAGCCGCTGCTGTATCAGGTGGCCACGGCGGTGCTCAATCCCGCCGACATCAGCGTGCCCATTCGCTGGTTGCTGCGCAAGCAGGACAATGTCACCGTCATCATGGCGGAAGTGGACGCCGTGCAGCCCGACACGCGCACTGTGTCGCTGGACGGCGGCACGGTGCAGCTCACCTACGACTATCTCGTGCTGGCCAGTGGCGCGCGCCACGCCTACTTCGGCAATCCGCAGTGGGAGGCGCATGCGCCCGGCCTCAAGAGCCTCGAGGACGCGCTCGAGATGCGCCGTCGCTTCCTGCTGTCGTTCGAAGCGGCCGAGCGTGCCAGTGCCGCCGACGAGCGGGATGCGCTGCTGACCTTCGTGATCGTGGGTGGCGGACCGACGGGCGTGGAGTTGGCGGGCATGATTCCTGAGGTCACGCGTCATGCGCTCAAGGGAGAATTCCGTCGCATCGATCCGTCGCGCGCGCGCGTGCTGCTCCTGGAGGGCGGGCCGCGCATTCTGCCCACCTTCCCCGAGGCACTTTCGCAGCGTGCGCAGCGCGACCTCGAGTCGCTCGGCGTCACCGTGCGCACGAACTGCATCGTCACTGACGTTGATGCCGATGGCGTGGTGGCCAACGGAGAGCGCATCGCGGCGCACACGGTGTTCTGGGGCGCGGGCAATCAGGCCTCACCGCTGACGCGACAGCTTGGCGCCACGCTGGACCGTGCGGGACGGGTGCGGGTGAATGCGGACTTGAGTGTGCCGGGGCAAGCCAACGTGTTTGTGGTGGGCGACGCAGCGGCGGCGCAGATCAGCGAGGGACAGTTTGTGCCCGGCGTGGCGCCGGCCGCCAATCAGATGGGCGCGCATGCCGGACGCATGATTGCCGCCGACCTGTCAGGGCGCGCGCGTGAGGCCTTCCGCTACTTCAACAAGGGTGATCTGGCCACCATCGGCCGTCACCGCGCGGTGGCGGTGCTGGCCGGCCGTCAGCTGAGCGGCACCTTCGCGTGGCTCACCTGGCTGTTCGTGCACATTCTGTATCTCGTGGGCCTGCGCAATCGGCTCACGGTGCTGGTGCAGTGGGCCTTTCAGTACCTCACCTTCCAGCGCGGCGTGCGACTCATCACGGGTGACACCGTGCACCGACTGCTCAAGGCCAGCCGGCAGGCCTACGAGAAGCGACGGGTGGCGTAGCGGCCCCCTGTCGTCTTCCGGCGCCCGGCCACATAGTTCCTGCAGATCTCGGATATGAAGTCCAGTCAGGTGTTCCGATCTGAAGGGGACAATCAATGCCTTCCTCCCTGCCGTTGCCGCACGATGCCGCGTTGGATTTTGGCCAGCTCCGACGACTGCATCGTGTAGGTCTGCTCGCCATTCTGCTGATCGCGGCCATCGTGGTCGCCGGGATGGCAGCGCTCGAGTACTCGGCCCGCTGGGTGCAGCATACGCGGGAAGTGCTGCGCACGGTGCGCGAGCTGCAAAGCGGCATGCTGCAGCTCGAGTCGCGCGCCCAACTCGAGGCGCACACCACGCGCTTGCTGGCGCTTACGACCGACAATCCGACACAACGGGAGCGCGCCCGCCAACTGGCGGCTGCCGTGGCGCAGTGGGCCGAGGAACGGACCGCGTTGCCGAGAGACGCATCAGCGCCAATCATCGATGCCTCCACGGCGACACTGCAGCAGGTGTTGCAGGAGTTCCAGGCGGACGAGTCTGCGCTGTATGACATGCGGGTGGCCCGGCAGCAGCGCTGGCGTGCCGCGCTGGTCGCCACCGTACTGGGAGCTCTGGTGCTGGTGGCGTTCGCTCTGCATCGCATGACAAGCAATGTCTTTCGTGAAGCCGGTCAACGGATGCGCGTGCAAGACGAGCGCGATCGGGCCCAGACCTTGCTGGACTTCGCGCTGGAACGTTCGCCGCTTGCCGTGGCGGTGCTGGAGCGCGACAACAGTCTGCGTGTGGCGAACAACGCGTGGCGGGCGCTGGAGCCCACCGTGCGACCCACGGGGGCGTCCCATGGAGCGGGTCTGGCAAGCAAGCTGGCAGCCGTTGTGGAACGCGTACGCGATACGGGTGAGGCCGCGGTTGTCGAAATGGTCCTGCCGGATCATCACGAGGCGGGCACAGCGGCTGCAGTCGCGGCGCCGATGCTGCAGCCCACGGGCTCCGGTCGGGTGCTCCTCGTGAGCGCGCACCGCCTCGCGGTGGACTCCGATTCGGCCGTCGGGCTCGTGCTCCTCGATCTCAGCGAGCAACGCTGGCTCGAGACGCAATTGCGACATGCCCAGCGCATGGAGTCACTCGGGCGGCTGGCGGGAGGGGTGGCACACGACATCAACAATGTCGTGACGGCCATCATCGGATTCACCGACATGGCCATCGCCGGGATGCGCGCAGCGGACACGGCGGAGCAGGTGGACGCCGACCTGCAGCAGGTGCGTCGGGCAGCGGACCGCGCGGCGGTCATGGCCAGGCAACTGCTGTCCTTCAGCAGACAGCGTATTGCGCAGGTGCGACCACTCGACATGAGCGAGGTGGTGCGCGACATCGAGCCCATGCTGCGACGCATACTCGGATCCCACGTGCAGTTCTTCGTGGATGCGCCGTCGCAGGAATGGGCCGTTCTCGCCGATCCCGGGCAGATAGAACAGGTGCTGCTGAATCTCACCATCAATGCGCGCGACGCCATGGAGCATGGCGGTGAGCTGACGGTGTCCGTTCACGCGGTAGACCGTGCGCAGATGGCGGCGGCGAGCGCGCAGCGCGCCTGGTGGTCCAGCCCCACGGTGCAGGAGGGCCTGCCGTCCGCCGATGCACGAACCCTGGGTGAGGGGCTGTGTCTCATGGTGCGTGACACGGGCAGCGGCATCCCGCCTGCCGTGCAAGCGCGCATGTTCGACCCTTTCTTCACCACCAAGGCGGAAGGCAAGGGCACCGGTCTCGGTCTCGCCACGGTGCGGCAGATCGTCGATGACCTTGGTGGCTTCGTGGTGCTGCAGAGCGCCGCGGGCGAGGGCACGCGCATCGCCGTGTATCTGCCGCGCACGGCAGGTCATCCCGAGCCGCTACGCAACCGTGTTTCACGCGGAGCACGCCTAACGCACACGGGCAGGATCATTGTGGCCGAGGACGATCGCGATGTGCGCTATCTCATCGAGCATGTGCTCAGTGACGCCGGCTACACCGTGCATACGGCGCGCAACGGCCGCGACGCCTTGAGTGCCATTGAACGTGCAACCACGCCCTATCAACTGCTCATAACCGATCTGGTCATGCCCGAGGTGGGCGGCGTGGGGCTCGGTTCGCACGCACTGGTCGAGGAACACGTTGGTCGCGTGCTGTACATGTCAGGGTACCCGGCGGACTCGCACGGCGAGCAAACCGCCCTGCCTCCGCACGTCCGATTTCTGGCCAAGCCATTTTCCCCCGCCGGATTGCTGGAGGCGGTCGATGAGGCCTTGAGCGGAGATTTGCCGGACAGGCCTCAGCGCAAGTCGAACACGTAGCGCTGCAGTTCGTTGATCTGCGTTTCCTGCAGCGCCACCTCATACGCCAGGATGTCGCCGCTCGTGATCACGCCCACGAGCGCAGCGCCGTCCTGCACGGGCACATGGCGGATGCGGCGGGACGACATCAGGGCGCGGCACTCGGCAATGGCCTGATCGGCCGAGGCGGTGACCACGTCCCGCGTCATGACGGCGGACACCGGGGTGGCGGCGGGATCAAGACCGGTGGCCACGACCCGGCGCATGACATCGCGCTCCGTGAAAATGCCCACCAGACGGCCCTGATCGAGCACGAGCA
This sequence comes from Gemmatimonadaceae bacterium, assembly GCA_016741895.1. Classification (GTDB taxonomy): domain Bacteria; phylum Gemmatimonadota; class Gemmatimonadetes; order Gemmatimonadales; family Gemmatimonadaceae; genus Gemmatimonas. Next base: position 11,854 of record JACVCT010000101.1, read on the forward strand.
CGCCGCCGATGCCATGGTCGTTCATCACCCGCGCGGCATCCCGCACCGTGGTCTCGGGCGTGAGTGACACCACAACGGGGCCCTTCCGGGCCAGCAGATCACGAATCGTGGACATCCGGTCCTCCATACGAAGCGGGTCGACCCACCTTCAACATCTGAGACCTTACCGCCCGTCGCGCCAGGACGCCAGTTTTCTTCCATGACCCAACGCAATCTGCTGGCCCTCGTCCTCTCCCTGCTCTCGCTCGCGCTGCTCTGGCCCGGGCTCACCGAGCCGGTACTGACCATTCGCGCCAGCATAGAGATGTTTGGCGTGGAACGCGAGCTCACCAACGAAACACGCAGTGTGGTTGGCGCCATCCGCAGTCTGCACGACTCGGGCAACGACTTCGTGGCGGGGCTCATTCTGCTCTTCAGCGTGCTCGTGCCGCTCACCAAGGCGCTGCTGGCCCTGCCCATTCTCTTTGGCGGCGCGGCGGGCCGCGAGCGCCTCACCCGCTTCCTGCAGGCCATCAGCAAGTGGTCGATGGCCGTCGGGTTTGCAGTGGGCCTGCTCCTTGCACTGCTCGTGGCGCGGGGCACGGCCAACCTGTCCGCGATTGCCGGCCCCGGCTTCTACTACTTCACCGCGTACTGCCTCGTGTCGAACGCGGCGTTCCAGCTGCTCCAGCCGGCGCCGTCTTCGCGGGCGTGATGCGGAACTTGGCCAGCGGCTTCTGGTCCATGAACACCATGCCCTCAATGACCTGCTCGGCACTCATCTGGCCATCGTGCTCGAGCAGCCGGCCCTCGGGGGCCGTGACACGAAAGCGGATGCGCGCGCCCTCGCGCACCACGTTGGAGATGGGCCCCGAGCCCTGACCCGGCACGGTCGCCGTGCCCGTGGTGCTGCCATTGCTCGTGGTGAAGGCATACAGCACCGGCACGGTGATGGCGCTGTCGCCCAGCTGCACGGTGGCCGTGCCATTCCATGAGCCCTGCAGGGATGCGGCGCCGGCCCCGCCGGGTTTGGCACCCGCCGTCTTCCCTGCTCCTGGCGCCGCTGCCGCCTTGGCGCGCTGCGCACTGGCCAGCGCCGGCCAGCACAGCAGCACCAGAGCTGTGCAGAGCTGGCGGCTGGTCGGGACGAACGGGCGGCGGGTTTTGTGTTGGGACATGGCTATACTCCACGGTCTGGTGGGCGCCGACCTCGAGTCTCGGCGTTCCAACAATACTGCCACCGGGTTGCGGTTTGCGGCACTCCGTGGCCCGCATTCCGCCCCGAGCACTGTCAGTCGTTGATATGGCCGAACCCTTCAAGGAGTTCCTCAACGCGGCGCTGGTGCGTCACGCCGCGCGTCATCTGCAGTCGCTCGACGCGCGCTTCGAGGC
>JACVCT010000102.1 GCA_016741895.1 Gemmatimonadaceae bacterium
GCCGGACAGGACCCCCAGCCGCGCCCCTATGCCAGCATCATCACCAACCGCGCCGTCACCAAGTCCGGCGTGTTCAAGGTGCATCAGGTGGGCTCGCGTCTGTTCTTCGAGATTCCGCGCGCCGAGCTTGGCAAGGACTTCGTCATCGTCAGCACGCTGGCCGGTACGCCGGATGAAATCGGCATCCGCGGCACACAGGGTGGCAACAACGTCGTGCGCTTCGAACGCCGCGACAATCGCATCCTGCTGCGCGAGGCGCGCTACCGCGACATCATCAGCGACACCGCCGCCTCGCAGCGCCTGGCCGCAGAACTGATTGGCGTCACGCGCATTCTCGCGGCGCTCAACGTGGAGGCCTACGGCCCCGACAGTGCGGCCGTGGTGGAAGTCACGCGGCTCTTCACCGGCGGCGTGCCGGAGTACACCGCGCTCGGTGCGCGCGCGCAGGTGGACGCGGCGCGCAGCTACGTCGAGAAGTTCTCCGCGTATGCGCGCAACGTGAACGTGACCGCCGTGCAGACCTTCACGCCGCAGGGTGGTGCGCCGGGCGGCGGTGGCCCAGGCGGCGGAACCCCCGGCGCGACCACGCAGAAGTACACCTTCTCGGTGGCCAAGCTGCCCGAGAATCCCATGATGCCGCGTCTGCTCGACGAGCGCGTGGGATACTTCGGCGTCACGCAGCGTGACTTCAGCGGCGCCACGCAGCGCGTCGAGACCAAGCGCTACATCGGCCGCTGGCGTCTCGAGTGCAGCGAACAGAAGGTGGGCAATCTCTGCGTACCCAAGAAGCCCATCACCTACTACCTCGACCCGGCCACGCCGGCCTGGCTCAAGCCCTGGATCCGCAAGGGCATCGAGGAGTGGCAGCCCGCGTTCGAAGCGGCGGGCTTCTACAAGGGCATCGTGGCGGCTGAAGCGCCGGCCAATGATCCCGACTTCAGCGGCGAAGACGCGACGGTGAGCATGGTGCGCTGGCTGCCCTCGGCCACTGAAAACGCCGTGGGTCCGTCGCTGCGCGATCCGCGCACGGGTGAGATCCTCGACGCCGACGTGCAGACCTATCTCAACGTCATGAACCTCACGCGATCCTGGTACTTCACGCAGGTGGGGCATCTCGATCCGCGCGCGCAGAAGCTGCCCTTCCCGGACACGCTCACGGGCCGCCTGCTGCAGTACGTGACGGCGCACGAGGTGGGCCACACGCTCGGCTTCCCGCACAACTTCAAGGCGAGCTCCATGTACCCCGTGGACTCGGTGCGCAGCCGCACGTTCGTGAAGAAGATGGGTCATACGCCCACGCTCATGGACTACTCGCGCTTCAACTATGTCGCGCAGCCCGAAGACAACATCGATCTGGATGATCTCATTCCGAAGGTCGGGCCCTACGATCACTACGCCGTGATGTGGGGCTACACGCCCATTGCGAACGCGCGCACGCCCGAGGACGAGCTGCCCACGCTCGACAAGTGGGCGCGCATGCAGGACAGCATTCCGTGGTATCGCTTCTCGGGAGACAACGGCGCGGCCGGCCCGGACCCGGGTGAGCAGTCGGAGGCCGTGGGCGACGCCGACGCGGTGAAGGCCACCACGCTCGGTGTGAAGAACCTCAAGCGCACCATGGCCATGCTCGAGAAGGCCACCGCGTGGAAGGACGGCAGCACCTTCGACGACCTCGAGGAGCTCTACGGCCGTACGGTGGGCCAGTGGGCCACCGAGATGGGCCACGTGGCGCGCATCGTGGGCGGACAGTATAAGCAGGAGAAGCGTGTGGGGCAGAGCGGCCCGGTGTTCACGCCCGTGGAGCCGGCGCGGCAGAAGGCCGCCGTGCAGTTCCTGCTCGACAACGCCTACACCACGCCCACCTGGCTGCTCGACCGCAGCATTCTGAGCAAACTCGAGCCCAGCGGCAGCCTCAATCGCGTGGGCAACGCGCAGGTGCGTTCGCTGGCCAGCCTGCTGTCCAACGATCGTCTGCAGCGCATGCTGGAGTTCGAGGCGCTGGCGGCCAACAAGCGCGACGTGTATCCGGTGGCCAGCTTCCTCGCCGACGTGCGCGCCGGCCTCTGGAAGGAGCTGAGCAGCGGCGCGCCCATCGATGCTTTCCGTCGCCGCTTGCAGCGCGTGTACCTCGAGACAAGGAACACCAAGATCACCCCGCCGGCTCCGGCCCCGGGTGGTCAGGGTGGCGGTGGCGGTGGCGGCTTCGGCCAGCAGGCGCCTGTGGGCACGTCCGACTTCCGTCCCATTCTCAAGGCCGAGATGCGGGCCCTCGACGCGTCGCTGGCTGCGGCCATCGGTCGCACGAGTGACACGATGACCCGCGCGCATCTGCAGGATGCGCGGGATCAGATCAAGAAGATGCTGAGCACGGAGAAGTAAGTCTCAGCGTTTTGGTCAGTTTGCACGCATGTTGAACGGGGCGGGACGCGAGGCGCGTCCCGCCCCGCTTTGCCAGAGACTCATCCCACCTTCCCCTGGAGTCCATGATGCCTCACCCCATCCCGCGATTTCTGCTGAGCGTGCTCGCCCTGCCCTGCCTGGCAGTGTCGCTGGGGGCACAAGCCGCGGGCTCGGGTGCTGCGTCTGCAGCGGGTGGCATGACGCCCGAGCAGCGCGCCGCCCAGCGAGCGGCCCAGGCCAACAAGCCGCGCAGCATCGAAGGCATCAACACGGTGTGGCTCGAAGAGCTGACGCGCCCCGAGTTCCGCGATCTGCTCAAGGATGGCTACACCACGGTGCTGATCATGACGGGTGGCGTCGAAAACAACGACGACAACCTCTCCATGAACAAGCACAACATCAACAACCGGCTGCTCGGCGAGATGATCGCGCGCCGCCTGGGCAAGACGCTGGTGGCGCCGCTGGTCACGCTGGAGCCGGGCAATGCCGGATCGGCCATTCAGCCCGGCCGCGCCGGGCCGATGCTGTCGCAGGCCACGTACACCGCGCTGCTGTTCGACATGGGCAACTACCTGCGCAGCATGGGCTTCACGGAGATCTACTATCTCGGCGACAGCGGCGGCAACGCGCGGGGCATGCAGGCGGCCGCTGATTCACTGACCAAGCTGTACGCCGACAGTCCGGACAAGGTGTACTTCAAGCATGTGCCCGAGTACTACAACCACACGAGCGTGGTGCAGCCGTACATCCAGAACGAACTCAAGATTCCCGAGGGCATCAAGATCGGCGCCAGCACCGGAACCAGCGGGTTGCACGAGGAACTGGGCATCGACGCCACGCTGGCCCTCGCCGATCCGGTGAGCATCCGCTACGAGCAGCGCAAGAAGGTGGGGCAAGACGAGATCAACGGCATCAAGTTCCAGTCCCTCGAGTGGCTGCAGGATCTGGGGCGCAAGATTGCCGACCTGCGGGTGACCACCACCATCAACGCCATCACGGCATATCGCGCGAGTGTGGGGCGCCGCTGAGCGCCCCACCCGTCACTTTCCGCCGCGCTCCTTGCCGAGTCGCTCAGCCAGTCGCTGACGTGCCATGGCCGCATACTCGCGGCAGGCGGAAGGATTGCGCAGCGCGTTGGCATTGCCCGCGTCCCGCCTGGCCAGCTTGTCGAACAGGCTGACCAGGCCCGGATGCGGCACGATCAGCACATCGCAAGGCAGACTTTCAATGCGCGCATGCCCGCGCTCGAAGTCGGCAATGCCACTGGGGTAGCGGGTGCTGCCGGTGAACTTGAATCCGTCTTCAGAAATGGGGGACTGGCTGTCAGCATACACCATGTCCCAACACGTTCCGCCGTCACAGCTGCGCCAGGTCCAGCTCGTGCCACCGGGCGTATGGCCACCCGTGAAATGCGCCGTGAGCGCGATGTCACCGAGACGCAGCACCTGCCGGTCCGTCAGTTCGCGGGCGGCCCGCACGCCGGGGAACGGGAGATACAGCCCGAACTGCGGATCATCGGGCAGCGACGTGCCCATGCGCAACACCTTCGCGCTCCAGGGATGCAGCACCACTTCTGCACCGGACGCGCGCTGCAGCGCCGCCAACCCACCCGCATGATCGAAGTGCGCGTGTGAGTTGAGCAGCAGCTTCACATCTTCGAGCTTGAAGCCGAGCGCGCGAATGCTGGCGGCAATGAGCGGGGCAGATTCAGGCAGACCGCCGTCGATGAGCACATGACCGGCGGGTGAGGTGATGAGCATGGCGCTCAGGCCACGCGTGCCCACGTACCAGGTGTTGCCATGCACTCGAAACGGCCGCTGCGGTTCGTTCCACTCGGCGCAGCCGTCGCATCGGGTGGCACTGACGTCGACCGGCTCCGGACTTCTGCCCTGGGCGCGCATGATGCCGGGCGACAGGGCAGTCTGGACGAGGAGTCCAGTCAGGAGACTGGCCAGACAGCGGGTGAAGTGCGTGGTGCGAGGCATGGAGACGGGCGGAGGCGGAGGGGCAGCGGTCAGGTAGAATGAATCAGCCGATTCCGGTGCGCTACCTCGCGCGCGGCGTCCCGGTCACTGACCGGTGCATCCCCTGCCAATCACTCGCCGCAGGCCATAAACTGCAGGCACCACGCCATGCGGCGCGGTTCGTCCCTCCCTCTTCTTTCAGGTTCAATGCGCTTTCGCCTCCTGCCGCTCGCGGTGACCGGGCTCGCGCTCGGTGCCTGCCGCTCGGCACCGAAGCCCGCCGCCTCTCCCGCCCCGGGCAACCGTCCCACCGCCAACACCACGGCCCGCCCGACCAACGCGCCGGGTGGACCCACCACACCGGCTGGTCAGCCACCCGCCGGCGGCGCGCCGAATCTCGCTCAGTTGGCCGGTGCCCTCGGTGGCGGCGGACAGGGTGAGCCCAATCCGCGACCCTACGCCTCGGTCATCACGGCCCGCGCCAAGAGCAAGAAGGGCGTGTTCGACGTGCATCAGGTGGGCGCGCGTCTCTACTTCGAGATTCCCGCGTCGCAGCTGAACAAGGACTTCCTGGTCACCACGGTGCTCGCGGGCACGAACGAAGCCATCTCGGGCAGTCTCTATGGTCCCGAGCGCGTGATCCGCTTCGATCGGCGTGAGAACCGCATCGACGTGCGCGAGGCGAGCTATCTCAACGTGGCCTCCGACAGCGCGCAGCAATCGCGCCAGGCCATGGACCTCATCTCCATCTTCCCCATCATCGCCACGCTCAACGTGGAGTCGTACGGGAAGGACAGCAGTGTCGTGGTGGACGTGACGCGCATGTTCACCGGCGGTGTGCAGGAGTTCACCGCGCGCGGCCGTCGGGCCACGGTGGACGCCGCGCGCTCCTACGTGGAGAAGTTTGCGGCGTTCTCGCGCAACGTGAACGTGACGGCGGTGCAGGCCTACACGCCGGCTCCTGGTGGCGCCGGTCCGCTGGCCGGTCTGCCCATTCCGGGTCTGGGCGGGGCCACGGGCCGCGCCGTAACCGAAGCGTTCACCTTCTCCATCGTGCGGCTGCCCGACGAGCCCATGATGCCGCGACTCTACGACCGCCGCGTGGGCTACTTCATCACGCCCAAGCGGGACTTCGGTTCGCCCGAGCAGCGTGTGGTGTCGCGTGACTACATCAAGCGCTGGCGCCTCGAGTGCAGTGAGCAGAAGCAGGGCAATCTCTGCGTGCCCAAGAAGCCCATCACGTACTACGTGGACCCCGCCACGCCGGAGTACCTCAAGCCGTTCATTCGTGCCGGCATCGAGGAGTGGCAGCAGGCTTTCGAGGCCGCCGGCTTTGCCAAGGGCATCGTGGCGGCCGATGCGCCGGCCAACAATCCGGAGTTCTCGGGTGAAGACGCCAGCGTGACGATGGTGCGTTGGCTGCCGTCGCCCACGGCCAACGCCCAGGGGCCGAGCCTGGTCGATCCGCGCACCGGCGAGATCCTCGACGCCGACGTGCAGATGTATCACAACATTCTCGACCTGCAGCGTGAGTGGTACTTCTCGCAGGTGGGACATCTCGACCCGCGGGCGCAGAAGTTCCCCTTCCCCGATTCGCTGATGGGGCGCCTGGTGCAGTTCGTGGTGGCGCACGAGGTCGGCCACACGCTGGGCTTCCGCCACAACTTCAAGGGCAGCTCGATGTACCCGCTCGACTCCATCCGCAGCAAGACGTGGGTGGCGAAGATGGGACATTCGCCGAGCATCATGGACTACGCGCGTTTCAACTACGTCGCGCAGCCTGAGGACAACCTCCCGCTCGAGTCGCTGGTCCCCAAGGTCGGTCCGTACGATCTGTATGCGACCATGTGGGGATACAAGCCCATTCCGGGTGCGCGCACACCCGACGCGGAACTGCCCACGCTCGACGAGTGGTCGCGCATGCAGGACGCCACGCCCTGGTACCGCTTCTCCGACGACGCCAGCGCGGGTCAGGCCGATCCGGGTGAGCAGACGGAAGCCGTGGGTGACGCCGACGCCGTGCGCGCCAGCACGCTGGGCTTCAAGAACATCGCGCGCGTGATGAAGCTGGTGGAAGGCGCCTCCACGGCCGACAAGACCAAGGACTACTCACTGCTGCGCGAGACCTACGATGGCGTGATCGGGCAGTGGACGCTCGAGGCCAACCACGTGGTCAAGATCGTGGGTGGTGTGGATCGTCAGGAGAAGCGCGTGAGCCAGCCGGGTCCGGTCTGGACGCCCGTGTCGCGCAAGCGGCAGGTGGAGGCCATGAAGTTCCTGAACGACCAGGTGTTTACCACGCCCACCTACCTCATTGACGTGCCGACGCTGCGCAAGCTCGAGTCGGACGGCAACATCAACCGTGTGGCCGGCGCGCAGGCGCGCGTGCTGAGCAACCTGGTGAACAACGGCCGTCTGCAGCGCATGGTGGAGCTCGAGGCCACGGCCACGAACCGCGCCGAGCTGTACACGCTGGGCGACATGCTGACGGACCTGCGCCGTGGGCTGTGGAAGGAGATCTACGGCGGCCAGAACATCACGCCGTACCGTCGCCGCCTGCAGACGCTGTACCTCGAAGCCATGGCGACCAAGATCAAGCCGCCGGCGCCGAACGCGCAGGAGCAGGCGATTGCGCAGCTGCTCGGCGGCGGCATCGTGAACACGCGAGACTTCCGTCCGCTGCTCAAGGATGAGATGCGCACGCTGGACCGTGAGCTGGCGGCGGCGGTCGGCCGCACCAGTGACCGGGCGTCGCGCGCGCACCTGCAGGACGCGCGGGATCAGATCAAGGCGATGCTGGATCCGACGAAGTAAACGCGGATCGGTTTCGCAGCACACGCAACGCACGACCTGGGAGACCGGGTCGTGCGTTGTTTGCTTTTTCTGACTGCGGTCTTGGTCCCGGCCCTCGATCCACAGCCGTGAGCCGTGGGACGTGGGCTCTGGGTGTGAGTGGTGTCGCGGCGGCATCACTCGATCCGCAACTTTCGGACTCTGTGATGCGGCAGCATGAACCACGCTCACTCATAGCCCAGAGCCCAGAGCCCACGGCTGTGGATCGGGTCATAGGTTGCGCGGCTCCTCCAGTCAGCTTATATATACACATATAAGCATATAAGGTCCTCCCTCACACCGATCCGATCCCATGCCAACCTTCCGCTCAACGCCCGTCGACGCCGTCATCGATGTCCGCACCAAGGTCGAATTCTGGCTCGGCCATCTGCCCGGCGCCCGCTGTGCGCCGGTTGATACACTGCCCGAAGGACTCGACACACTCGGATTGCCACGTGACGCGCGGATTCTCGTGTATTGCGCCAGCGGGGGCCGTTCGGCCATGGCGCGGCAGATCCTCGAAGCGGCCGGCTACACCCAGGTGACCGACGGCGGCGGGTACGCGGACGCCAAGGCGGCGTATGCGGAGTAGGACCCAAGTTGTGGACCGCGTGATACCGCAGCATGCACCACGCACACCCAGAACCCAGGTCGCACAGCCCAGAACTGTGGATTGAGTTTTGGGTGATGGGTTCTGGGGGTGCGCTCTGGGCTCCGAGCTCCGAGCACTCCCGCGCCCCCGCGCGTATTCTCCCGTAGCCTCCCGTCCCCCGCCCCGGCTCCTGCCCCATGTGGATCGTCGAACTGGCCCTGCGCCGCCCGTACACCTTCATCGTCGGCGCCTTGCTGGTGGTGCTGTTCGGTGTCCTCTCGGCGCTGCGCATGCCCACCGACATCCTGCCGGAACTCGACATTCCCGTGGTCTCGGTGATCTGGTCGTACAACGGCCTGCCGCCCGAGGAAATGGAGCGGCGCTTCAGCACGCCGTACGAGCGGGCCGTGACCACCACGGTCAACGACGTCGAACACATCGAGTCCCAGTCGCTCGCCGGCATCACCGTCATCAAGGTGTTCTTTCAGCCCGGCGCGCGCATTGAGAGCGCCGTGGCGCAGATGGCTGCCGTGTCGCAGGCCATCCTGCGCATCATGCCGCCGGGCGCCACGGCACCGTTCATTGTGCGCTACAACGCGGCCAACGTGCCGGTGCTGCAGTTGGCGCTGGGCGGCGACTCGCTGAGCGAGCAGCAACTCTACGATCTGGGCACCAACGGCATTCGCACCCGGCTGGCCACGGTGCGCGGGGCCAGCGTGCCGCAGCCCTACGGCGGGCGCGCGCGGCTCATCAACGTGGACCTCGATCCGGACGCCCTGCTGGCCCGCGGCCTCTCGCCCACCGATGTCTCCGACGCCATCAGCGCGCAGAACCTGGTGCTGCCCGGCGGCACCGCCAAGATCGGCGAGCGGGAATATGCCGTGCGACTCAACGGCAGCCCGGATGTGGTGGAGGCCCTCAACGACCTGCCGCTGCGCATGGTGAACGGGGGGCTCGTGCGCATTCGTGACGTGGCGCAGGTGCGGGATGGCTACGCCGTGCAGACCAACATCGTGCATCGCGATGGCGTGCGGGGCGCCCTCATCACCGTGCTCAAGTCGGGGGGAGCGTCCACCATTGATGTGGTGAACCGCGTGCGGGCCGCCTTGCCCGCCGTGCTGGCCACGCTTCCTGCGGCGCTCACGGTGGATGTGCTCGCCGACCAGTCCCTGTTCGTGAAGGCCGCGCTCAAGGGTGTGGTCATCGAAGCCCTCATTGCCGCCTGCCTCACGGCGGCCATGATCCTGCTCTTTCTGGGCAGCTGGCGCAGCACGCTCATTGTCGCCCTCAGCATTCCGCTGTCCATCCTCGTGTCGGTCACGGTGCTGGCCGCGCTCGGTCAGACGCTCAACGTGATGACCCTCGGCGGGCTCGCGCTGGCCGTCGGTGTCCTGGTGGACGACGCGACCGTGGGCATTGAGAACATTCATCGGGTGCAGGAGCACGAGCCGGACATCGATCAGGCCATCCGGCTGGGCGCGGGTCAGATTGCCGTTCCCACGCTGGTGTCCACGCTGGCCATCTGCATTGTCTTCGTCCCGATCTTCTTCCTGAGCGGCGCCGCGGGCTCGCTGTTCAAGCCGTTGGCCATGGCGGTGGTGTTCGCCATGCTGGCCTCGTACATCATCTCGCGCACACTCGTGCCCACGTTGGTGCGCTACGCGATGCGCCGCGAGCGGGCCCTCGAAGCCCGACGCGCGGGCATGCCGACTCCTCCGGGTCCGTTCGCCAGACTGCATCACCACTTCGACCACTGGTTCGAGGGACAGCGGGTGCAGTATCGCCTCACCCTGCGGCGCGTCCTCGAACGACCGGGCACCGTGCTCGCCACGGCCGGCCTCGTGCTGGCAGCCGCGCTGGTGCTGGTGCCCTTCCTTGGCCGGGACTTCTTCCCTGCCGTGGACGCCGGCCAGATTCGCGTGCACCTGCGCGCGCCCGTGGGCACACGCGTGGAAGAGACAGCACGCATCGTTGCCGCCGTGGAAGACCGGATCCGGGCCATCATCCCGGCCGGCGACCTCGGCACCATCATCGACAACATCGGCATCAGTTCCTCGAGCGTCACCAATCTGGCCTACAGCGACAATCCCACCACCGGCGTGACCGACGCCGACATTCTCATTGTGCTCGAACGCGACCGCGCCGGCAGCACCGACGGTTACATCCGCGCCATCCGTCGCATGCTGCGCGAGGAGTTTCCGCAGGTGCTGGCCTTCTTCCAGTCGGCCGACATTGTCAGTCAGATTTTGAATGCGGGACTGCCGGCCCCCGTGAACGTGCAGGTGGTGGGCAGCAACCGTGCGGCCAACATCGAGGTGGCGCGCACCATCGAGCGCCGCGTGCGACAGATCCCCGGCGCCGTGGACGTCTATCTCCAGCAGCGTCTCGAGGCCCCGCAGCTCAACCTCACCGTCGATCGTGCGCGCGCGGCATCGCTCAACCTGTCGCAGCGCGACGTGGCCAACGATCTGCTCGTGTCGCTGGCCTCGAGCGGCCAGACCCAGCCCAATGTCTGGCTCAACCCGCAGAACGGCGTGCAGTACACCGTGAGTGTGCAGACGCCGCAGTATCGCATCAATTCCCTCGAGGCCCTGGCGCGCACGCCGGTGGCCGGGGCGGGCGGCGCGCCGCAGCTGTTCGAAAACGTGGCCACCATGTCGCGTGGGACCTCGGTGGCCGTGGTGAGCCACTACGACGTGGCCCCGGTGTTCGATGTCTTCGCCAACGTGCAGGATCGTGATCTGGGCGCCGTGGCCGCGGACATCGATGTCGTGCTCGACTCGCTGCAATCCACGCTGCCACGCGGCACCACGCTGGTGATGCGCGGGCAGGTGGCGGCCATGCGCACGTCCTACGCGGGGCTGGCAACAGGGCTCGGTTTCGCGATCCTGCTCGTGTATCTCATCATGGTGGTGAACTTCCAGTCGTGGCTGGATCCGCTCATCATCAGCCTGGCGCTGCCCGTGGCCCTCTCCGGCGTGCTCTGGGCGCTGTTCGCGGCCGGCAACACCATCAGCGTGCCGGCCTTCATGGGCGCCATCATGAGCATGGGCGTGGCCACAGCCAACGGCATTCTGGTCGTCGCCTTTGCCAACGAACGCATGAACGACGGACTCTCGGCCTTCGACGCGGCGCTCGACGCGGCCTCGACACGTCTCAGACCCGTCATCATGACGGCCGCGGCCATGATCGTGGGCATGGTGCCCATGGCTCTCGGTGTGGGCGAGGGTGGTGAGCAGAATGCACCGCTGGGCCGCGCCGTCATCGGTGGCCTGAGTTTCGCAACGGTGGCCACGCTCACCGTGCTGCCCATTGTTTACAGTCGGCTGCGAGCCGGACGCCACACCGCGCGCTCGCCGCAGTCTCCCGTCGGTCTGTCCTCCACGCCGGAGTTGGCGTCGTGACATCGTCGTCCCGTCTTCGCCGCGGGCGTGTGCTGCCCCTGGTACTCGTGGTGCTCTTTGCGGGTCTCACGCTGGCCGGCCTGCTGCCCCGTCTCGCACAATCCAAGGCCCGGGCCGCGGAGCAGGCGGACGCCGTCGCGCCGCCGACGGTCTTCACCGAGGCGGTGCAGCGTGACACCACCAGTCGACCGTACGAAGTGCCCGGCACGCTGAGCGGCTTGCATGAGACCGGCCTCTTTGCGCGCAGCAACGGCTTTGTGCGCGAACTGCGTGTCGACATCGGATCGGCCGTCCGTCGCGGCGACACCCTGCTGCTGCTCGACCAGCCCGAATTGCTCGAACAGCTGCGACAGGCCGAGGCCGTGCTGGCGCAGACCGAGGCCAGTGCCGCCCTCGCGCGCACCTCGCTCACCCGCTGGCAGCAGCTCGCCGGACAGGGCGCGGTGACCCCTCAGGAGCTTGATGAGCGACAGGCCGCGGCCAACGTCACCGAGGCCAACGTGCGTGCCGCCCGTGCGAATCTGGCCAACCTGCGCGAACTCCAGCGCTTCGGCGCGCTCACGGCCCCATTCAGTGGCATCGTGACGGCGCGCAGCATCGATCTGGGCTCGCTGGTGGTGGCCGGCGCAGCGGCAGCCGCGCGCCCGCTGCTCACGCTCGTGCAGACCGACACCGTGCGCGTGATGCTGCAGGTTCCGCAGAGCGCCGCGCCGCGTCTGCGGGTCGGTCTCGACACACGAGTGCTGGTTCGCGATCTGGGCGACAGCGTCTTCACCGGCCGCGTGGTGCGTACCGCCGGCGCCATCGAGCCCAGTTCCCGCACCCTGCTGGTCGAAGTGCAGGTCCCCAACCAGCGCCGCCAGTTGCTGCCCGGCATGTTCGCACAGGTGCAGCTGGCCGTGCCGGCCGCCGCGCCGGCGCTCCGCATACCGGCCATCGCCCTCATCGTGCGCGGCGACGGCACGCAGGTGGCCCGCGTGGAGGGCGACAGCATTGTGCTGGTCCCCATCACCGTCACGCGCGACTTCGGCACGTCGCTCGATGTGTCGGGCGCGCTGGAGGCCGGCGATCAACTCGTCGTCAATCCGTCCGAGTCGCTGGCAACCGGACAGCGGGTGCGCGCCGTGTCACGCACAGCCTCCAGAGCCACTCCTGCCGCGGCCGCCGCTCCCGCTACGGCAAGGCCGTGACGATCTGCTGGTGCAGCACGTGGCGCAGAGCGCGCAGCATGGCCTCGGCGGTGTAGGGCTTGGGGAGAAACTCCGTCACCAGCAACGCCTCCACCGCCTGACGGCGGGATTCGTCGTGGAAGCCGCTGGACGCGATGATGGGAAGATCAGGCCGCAGCGTGCGCGCCGACTTGATGAACTCCACGCCGTCCATGACGGGCATCATGAGATCGGTGATGACCACATCCCACTCCGACGGCGCGGCGCGAAAGGCCTCGAGCGCCTCGGCGCCGTTCTCCGCGACGGTCACCCGGTAGCCGTAGGAGGTGAGCAAGGTGGCGGCGAGGTGGCGAATGGGCGCTTCGTCATCCACCAGCAACACCCGTTCGCCATGGCCTCGCGGCAGTTGCGCAGTGGCCGATGGCGGCAGCGTCGCGGCCTGGCGCAACACGGCCGGAACCCCGATGCGGAAGGTGGAGCCCACACCCAGCCGGCTCCGCACGTGAATGAACCCGCCGTGACTGGTCACGATGGAGCGTGACGTCGACAGACCGAGCCCGGTGCCTTCCCCAACCGCCTTCGTGGTGAAGAAGGGATCGAAGATGCGCTGCTGCGTGTCCTCATCCATGCCGGTTCCGGTGTCGGACACCTCGATCAGCACATACGAGCCCGGCTCGGCGCCGGGCGGCAGCGACGGATCTCCGGCCTCGAGCGTTGCGCTGGCGGCCGACAGGGTGAGTGAGCCACCATCCGGCATCGCATCGCGGGCATTGACGCACAGATTGAGCACCACCTGGTGCAGCTG
>JACVCT010000103.1 GCA_016741895.1 Gemmatimonadaceae bacterium
CCAAGTGGAAACGGCCGCCGGTGGCGTGGCAGCAGGCGAAGGCGCAGTTTGCGATTCAGTTCGGTGACCGCTTTCAGGTGGCCGCCTGATCATCCGTCGGCGTGCACACAAAACTCTGAACACGCCCCCGCGTAAGTACGCGAATGCGCTAGCAACAAAAAGCGGTGTAGCTCGCCAGCTGCATGTTCGCGTCCGCTGCTATGTTCTCGTCATGCTTCTCGGTACGCAAAGTGGCAAATGCAGGGGATCGAATCGTTCTTGAACGATCCTCATTTCTGATCCGTGTGGTTTCCGCCCAATCCGCGTCATCCGCGACAAGGTAGTTCAACCCGGACGGCTCCTCTCGGCGCCCTCCTTTCCTCCACTTCTCTGCGTGAGCTGTTAACGAACTCTCGGATGCAACAAGTGTCGGTGCTCTGGCCGGACCGTTAACAGCTCCCGCAGAGGAAGTGAGGACGCAGAGTTCGCAGAGAACTGCAGCACGGATTCATTCCGTTCCATCCTGCTGTTTCCCTGGTTGTCCGCGAAATCCGCGATAATCAGTAAACAGACCACCGGACAACGACGACACAAACAGAACGGGCCCCGGCGCAATGCACCGGGGCCCGCTTGCCACGTCTCAGCCTGGCTTACTTGACCAGATCGCCGAAGCTGCGACGACCGGCCCGCTCGCTCTCCGAGCGGCAGCCCGTGGGCGCGCCCTGACCCTCGAGCACCTGCCAGATCTCGACGCGGCGGTTGGCCGCCTGCGCCGCACGGTTGGCCGCCGAAACACGCGGACGACGCGCTGGCGGCGGCTCCTGCTCGGTGTCGCCGTTGCGCACCAGGATGCACTGCTCGCCGAAGCTCGACCAGAGGATGCGATCCTTGATGCTGTTGGCGTCCTTGCCAGCCACGCGGAGGAGCTGCTTGTACACCGCCTCCGAACGCGACTTGGCCAGCGTGTTGTTGTACGCCTCCGAGCCATACCAGTCGGTGTGACCCTCGATGGAGATGCGCATGTTCGGGTTGGCCTTCATGGCCGCCACGATCACCTTGAGCGTGTCGTTGCCGGCCTTGAGCACCACGGCCTTGTCGAACTGGAAGAGCGTCGTGTCAAAGGCCACACGCGCGGCGGGCAGCGCCTTGCACTCCACCGACGCCGTCTCCGTCTTGCTGCTGCCGTAGGCGGTCTTGCTGACCGTGATCGTGGCCGTGCCGGCCGCGTTGCAGGTCACCGTGCCGTTGTTGACCGAGGCAACCGAAGCGTTGGACGAGCTCCAGGTGATGGCGCCGAGGTCCACGTTGTCGGCATCGGTGGCCTTCGACGTGAAGGACAGCGTCTTGCCCACATCGGTCGAACCGCTGCGCGGGTCGAGCGTGAGCGTCCAGGCCGGCGGCGGCACCGTCACGGTCGACGAGGCCATGCGCTCGATCTTCTTCACGAGGCCCTTGCAGGTGATCGTGGCGGTGCCGGCCTTCACGGCCGTGACCTTGCCGGTGTTGTCCACCGTGGCCACCGACGGATCACTCGACGAGCAGGTGAGGTTCTGCACCTTGCGCAGCTCGATGGGACGCGTCTTGAGGTCGGCCGCGCTGAGCGCGAACTGGCGCTCGCTGCCGCGGTTCACCGTGGCGCTGGCCGGGTCCATCTTGAGCGCCCAGTCAAACTGCTCGGCCGAGGCACAGGCGCCACGCAGCGCGTAGCTCACACCGGCACGGAGGCCCAGCTGCTGCGACGTGCCGTCGAGCGGCTGCTCTTGCGGCGACGGATCGTAGTCCATCAGGCCGTCGAGACGAAGGCCCCACTTGCCACTGCCGCAGATCTTGAGACCCACGAGGCCCGTGAACGCGTCCTCGTATTCGTTGGCCGTGACGCGGCCCGCAAACACCTGCTGCGCGTAACCGGCGCCCAGGATGAGCGAGGCCTTCTTGCCGGGCGTGACCGGAATGGTCAGCGTGCCCAGGCCACGGAAGGGCCGGTAGGTGATGTCTTCAAACGGATTGCGCGCGGCCTTGGTCTTGGCGTACTGGATGTCGCCTTCGATACCGAGCCACTTGTACACCGACATGCCGAGGCGGCCACCCACGCCGAAGGCGTCGTCGATGCGAATTTCCTTGTCCATCTTGGTGTACTGACCGAACACACCCACTTCGATGCGCTCGCCCAGATTCTGGGCCTGCAGCGTTGGCGCCGCCATGACGGCGGCCAGCAACGACATTCCGACCAGGTTTCTCTTCATGTGATACCTCCGGGAGGAAGCCAGGATAGCGGGCCGGACACCGCCCGCGTCGACCTCAGGTTCAACGAGCCTGACGCCAGCACAGCAATAGTAAAGCATTCCGGCGCCGTGCGATACATCACGTGGCACAGTCCCTCGGTCCCGCGTGGCTGCGCCATGAGACGGCCGAAACCCAAAGGACAGCTCAGCTGTGAGCAAGGTCACCAAATGCACTGAGCCGTCACGGTGCGGTGACGGCTCAGCGGTTCGGACCCGGTTTGTGACAGAAATTACACAGACAGCAGCCGCGTCAGCTCCTGCTGGATGGTCTGGGTCGTGGGCACGACCGCGTCCAGCAGCACCGGGTGGTAGGGCACGGGAATGTCGCGCGGCGCCAGACGGGCCACCGGGGCATCGAGCTGCCAGAAGGCCTCCTGGGCCAGCGTGCCCGCGATCTCGGCGCCAAATCCGGCCGTCCAGTTGTCCTCGTGCACGATGAGGCAGCGGCCCGTCTTGCGCACCGAGGCCAGCACGGCCTCCCGGTCCCAGGGCGCAATGGTCCGGAGGTCCAGCACTTCCACCGCATTGCCAAAGGCCTCGGCGGCTTCGGTGCAGCGGTGCACCATGGCACCCCAGCTCACCAGCGTGATGTCGTTGCCCTCGCGCAGCACGGCAGCGCGGCCAAAAGGCAGCACATAGTCATCGCCGGGGTAGCGGGCCGAGCCATCGCCGGTCATGAGCAGCGAGCGATGCTCGAAGAAAATGGTGGGGTTGGGGCTGCGCATGGCGGCGCGCAGCAGGCCCACGGCATCGGCCGCGTTGGATGGCATGGCCACTTGCCAGCCATACGCATGCGCAAATCGCACTTCGTCGCTGAGCGAGTGCCAGGGGTCGCCCACATCCTTGCCGAAGCCACCGGGCATGCGCACCACGATCGGCGCCGCAAAGCGGTTGGCCGTGCGCCAGCGCATGGTGCCGCAGTTGTTGAGCTGTTCGGTGGCCGGATCGGCGTACTTGCGGAACTGAATTTCCGCGACGGGCACGAGGCCGCTGATGGCCATGGCCACCGCGCGTCCGATGATGCCCTCCTCGCTGAGACTGGTGTCGAACACCCGCTCGGCGCCGAACTGCTTCTGCAGGCCTTCGGTGACGAGATGCACGCCACCCTTGCGGCCCACGTCCTCGCCGAACACCACCACCTTCCTGTTCACGCTGAGTTCATGACGCAGCGTGCGACGCACAGCCTCGGCAAAGCGCAGCAGGTCGCCGCCTTCCTGTGGCACGTCGCTGCCGCCCAGCGCCTCGCGCTCGGCGCGGGTCAGACCGCCCATGGCATCGGGCGCGTCGGTTTCGCAGTACACATGACGCGCCACCGTGCTGGCATCGGGCATGGCGCGTGCGCGCGCGGCGGTGAGCGCCACCTCCACATCTCGCGCGACCTCGGCCTCGAGCTCCTGCCACGCGCTTTCACTCAGCAGCGACGGCACGAGATAGTTGCGCAGCGCCGGCAGCGGATCACGCGCCTGGTCGGCGGCAATCTCCTCGTCACTGCGGTAGCCCTTCTGATTGTCCGGCCCCGAGTGACTGGAGAGACGCGGCACGGTGAGACGCACCAGCGCCGGCCCGTGGCCCGCGCGCACATGCGCCACCGCCTCGGCCAGCTTGCCCGAGGCATCGTGCGGGTCGCTGCCGTTGCCGTTGCGAATGAACAGGTTGGTGAACGAGGCGAGATTCTTCGCGATGTCGCCACCAGGCGTCTGCATGTCGCCACGCACGCTGATGCCGAGGTCGTTGTCCTCGATGTAGAACAGCATGGGCAACTTGAGCGTGGTGGCCATGGTGAGCGCCGCCCAGAAGCCGTTGGTGGCCACCGAGGCGTCGCCGCCCAATGCCACGGCCATGCTGCTGGCGTAGCTCGCGTCCTGCAGCACGTCGCGGTGATACACGATGCTCTGCGCCCAGCCCGCCGCGGGTGTGTACTGCCCGCCCACGTCACCGGCCATGGGCAGCACGGTGCAGCCCTCGCGATTGGGCAGGTTGCACACCACGCCAATGTCGCGGCCGTCGCTGAAGCCACCCGAGCGCCCCAATGGGCTGCCCAGTGCGTCTTCTATGCTGAGCCCAACCGAAAGCAGCAGGGGCCGCGAGCGGTAGTAGGCACCGGCGCCGTCGTGCGTGCCATTCAGCAGCGAGCCCAGAATGGTCTGCGCCATGTCATGGCCGCGCGCCGAGAACTGATAGAGCACCTGGTGTTCGCGCGGGGTTGTGGCGCGATTGCGGTTGGTGCTTTCCTCGACGTCGTCGAGCGCACGCGAGACCAGCGTATGGTAGGCGATGCGACGCCAGTCGAAACCGGCGCGCGGCGCACGATCAGCGCTGGCGGACCTGGACGAGGCGACGTCGGTCTTGGCGGGGCGAACTGCGGTCTTGGAAGGCATAGACCCGTAATTTGCCCCGATGCCCCCTCAATCGGGAGTTTGCTGCTGTGCCCAGAGGGCGTTGGGCGCCACCGCACGGGCGGCGGTGATGGCGAGGCGGGTGACGGTGGTGATGGTGGGCACCCCCACGCCGACCGCCACGAGCAGCAGGTTGGCGGCCAGCCACCAGGTGGTCCAGCGCTGCACGAGATCGCGATTGCCGCGCATCACGAAGAGCACGGCCGCCGCGCCGTTGAGGACGAACAGCCCGGCCAAGGCCCAGGAGAAGGCGGTCCAGCCAACCGCAGCCAGCCACTGCATGAGCACCGTATCCATGGACACGCTCCGCGAGGTGGGACGACAGGGCTAGAGTACGGCGTGAATCGAGGAAAAGCGAGACCAGACGTGGCGGCGGCGCGTGAAGCCTTGCTCAGGCCAGCCCACGGGCCCGTGGCCCCCGCCGCGTGACTATCTTTCATGAATGTCTGCTTCCTCCTCCCTCCTCCTCGAGCAGGCCGACGGCGTGCTGCTGATCACGCTCAATCGGCCCGACGTTCTCAACAGCTTCACCCTGGAGATGGCCGAGGCGCTGCAAGCGGCGCTGGCGCATGCCGCGCGCGATGAGAGTGTGCGGGCAGTGGTGCTCACCGGCGCCGGTCGCGGCTTCTGCGCCGGTCAGGACCTGGCCGAAGCCCTGCCCAAGGGCGACGGGCCCATGCCCGACATCGGCGAGATCGTGGTCAAGTGTTACAACCCCATCATCCGCGCCATTCGCACGCTTGAGAAGCCGGTGCTCTGCGCGGTGAACGGCATTGCCGCCGGTGCGGGCGCCAATCTGGCCTTTGCCTGCGACCTGACCTGGGCAGCCGATGACGCGAGCTTCGTGGAAAGCTTCGCCAAGTTGGGGCTCATTCCGGATACCAGCGGCACCTTCTTCGTACCGCGTCTGGTGGGACATCAGCGCGCCACGGGCATGTTCTTCCTGGCCGAGAAGCTGCCGGCCGCCAAGGCGCGCGATTGGGGCCTCATCTGGGAGGTCGTGCCCAAGGCGGAGCTGCTGGACACGGTCATGAAGGTGGCGCGTCAATTGGCGTCGCAGGCTACGCGTGGTTTTGGTCTCACCAAGCGCGCGCTGCTGGCCAGTGCGGCCAACGGGCTCGACGCGCAGCTCGATGTGGAAGCCGCTTGCATGACCGAGGCGGGGAAGACGGCGGACTACGCCGAGGGTGTGCGCGCGTTCCTCGAGAAGCGCGCGCCCGTGTATCGCGGCGCGTGAACACCCCATCCTCATGAGCATGCACATTCGCAAGATTGGTGTGGTGGGCGCGGGGGCCATGGGCGCGGGCATCGCGCAGCTGGCCGCGCAGTTCCGGCACGAGGTGGTGCTCTGCGATGCGCACCCCATGGCGCTGGTGCGCGCGCGTGCCTCGCACGAAAAGGCCATGGCCCGTGAGGTGGAGAAGCAGCGCCTCACGCAGGAAGAGGCCGATGCCGTGCTGGCCCGCTTCAGCTATGTGGAAGGCACCACGCTGGGGGATCTGGCGCCGCTGGCCGAGTGTGATCTGGTCATCGAGGCCATTGTCGAACAGCTGGAGCCCAAGCGCGAGCTGCTGCGCACGCTGGAGTCGGTGGTGCGTCCCGATGCCATCCTGGCCTCCAACACCTCGTCGCTGTCCATCGCGGCGCTGGCGGGTGCCTGCCGCCACAAGAGCCGGGTGGTGGGTCTGCACTTCTTCAATCCGGCGCCCATCATGCCGCTGGTGGAAGTCATCCCCGCCATCACCACCAGCGCCGAGGTGGCGACCGCGGTGCGCGCGCTGGCCGACGGCTGGCGCAAGGTCACGGTCATCGCCTCCGACACGCCGGGATTCATCGTGAACCGTGTGGCACGGCCGTACTACGGCGAGGCCATGCGCCTGCGTGAAGAAGGCGTGGCCGACTGCGCCACGATTGACTGGGCGCTCAAGACCATTGGCGGCTTCCGCATGGGGCCGTTCGAGCTCACCGACTTCATTGGTCACGACGTGAACTTTGCCGTGACACGTTCGGTGTTCGACGCCATGTATGGCGACCCGCGCTATCGCCCCAGTCTGCAGCAGCAGCGTCTTGTTGAAGCAGGGTGGCTGGGCCGCAAGACGGGTCGCGGTTTTTACGATTATGCCGAGGGTGCGGTGCAGCCCGCGCCGGTTGAAGATCCGGCGCTGGGGCAGGGCATCGTGGATCGGGTGCTGGCCATGCTCATCAACGAAGCTGTGGACGCGGTGCATGTGGGTGTGTGCAGCGTGGCCGATGTGGAGCTGGCCATGACTACCGGCGTCAACTATCCCAAGGGTCTGCTGGCCTGGGGCGACGAAATTGGCGCGGCCACAGTGCTCGCACGTTTGCAATCGCTGCAGTTCGAGACGGGTGACGACCGCTATCGCCCCAGCGTGCGACTGCGCCGGGCAGTGCAGGCGGGTGTGTCGCTGACCGATCCGCGTCGGCTGTGAGCGAGGCGTCTGCGCATAGCCCTGCTGAGGTCGTGGCGCATCTCATGCGCCGCGATGCGTTTTCGCAGTTGCTGGGCATGGAGGTACTGGAGGTGGGCGAGGGCCGCGCCGTGCTGCGCATGGCGGTGCGCGAGGACATGGTGAACGGCTTTGGCACGCTGCATGGCGGCGCCCTGTTTTCGCTGGCCGACTCGGCCTTCGCCTTTGCCACCAACGGCGGCGGTACGCTGAGTGTGGCCATCGACATGCACCTCGGCATTCCCGCGGCCTCGTATCCGGGCGATGTGCTGGTGGCGGTGGCCGTGGAGCAGAGCCAGAGCAACCGCCTGGCCTTTGTCGACGTGACCGTGCGCAATCAGCGCGAGCAGATCGTGGGACATTTCCGCGGCACGGTGTATCGCACCACCAGGCAGCACGAGCTGGCCTGAGCGCGTGGCAATGCGCCGGCCCGCTTCACACAACAATCGACTGGCAATCCACCCCCACACGGGATGAAGGCAAGATGACGGCGACGGGACGGACAGCGGCATGGATCGTGGACGGGGTGCGTACCCCGATCGGCAATCTTGGCGGGGCGCTGAGCGGTGTGCGCGCCGACGACCTGGGGGCACATGTCATTGCCGCGCTGGTGGCGCGAGTGCAGGAGGCCGCGCCGGGCTTTGACGTGTCGGCTATTGCCGATGTGGTCATGGGCTGCGCCAATCAGGCCGGTGAAGACAACCGCAACGTGGCGCGCATGGCCGGCCTGTTGGCGGGCCTGCCGGTCACGGTGCCGGGAGAAACCATCAACCGGCTCTGTGCTTCCGGCCTCAACGCGGTGGCCTCGGCGGCGCGTGGCATCAAGGCGGGCGAGGGCGAGCTGTATGTGGCCGGCGGCGTGGAGAGCATGACACGCGCGCCGTTTGTCATGTCCAAGGGCAGCACGCCCTTCGCGCGCGATGTGCAGCTCTTCGATACCAGTCTCGGTTGGCGTTTCGTGAACCCGCGCATGAAGGCCATGCACGGCACCGACAGCATGGGCGAAACGGCAGAAAACGTGGCGGCGCAGTATGGTGTGAGCCGCGCCGATCAGGACGCCTTTGCCGTGCGCTCGCAGCAGAAGGCCGCGGCCGCGCGCAGCAGCGGACGCTTTGTGCGCGAGATCGCGCCGGTGAGTGTGCCGCAGCGCAAGGGCGACCCGCTGGTGGTGGCGCAGGACGAATTCCTGCGGCCCGACACCACGCTGGAAACGCTGGCCAAGCTCAAGCCGGCCTTCCGCACCGACGGGCAGGGCAGCGTGACCGCCGGCAATTCGAGTGGCCTCAATGACGGCGCGGCGGCCCTGCTGCTGGCCTCGGATGCGGCGCTGTCACGCTACAATCTCAAGCCCCTGGCGCGTGTGGTGGCCAGCGCGGCCGCCGGCGTGGAGCCGCGCATCATGGGAATGGGTCCGGTGCCGTCCACACGCCTGGTGCTGGAGCGTGCGGGCCTCACGCTGGAGCAGATGGACGTGATCGAGCTCAACGAGGCCTTTGCCGCGCAGTCGCTGGCCTGCCTGCGTGAACTGGGGCTGGCCGATGACGATGCCCGCGTGAACCCCAATGGTGGCGCCATTGCCCTGGGCCACCCGCTGGGCATGAGCGGCGCGCGTCTGGCACTCACGGCCGCGCGTGAACTCGAGGCCCGAGGCGGCCGCTACGCGCTCTGCACCATGTGCATTGGCGTGGGGCAGGGCTACGCGATGATTCTCGAGCGCGCCGGAGTCTGAGTGGTACGCGCATGATTTACGAGTTTGACGGCTTCATTCCGGTGGTGCACGAGTCGGCCTTCGTGCATCCGCAGGCCGCGGTCACGGGCAACGTGATCATCGGCCGCGATGTGTACGTCGGTCCGGGTGCGGCCATTCGTGGCGACTGGGGCGGCATTGTCATCGAGGACGGCTGCAATGTGCAGGAGAACTGCACGCTGCACATGTTCCCCGGCGTGACCATGACGCTCGAGGCGGGTGCGCACATTGGTCATGGGGCCATTGTGCACGGCGCGCGCATTGGCGCCAACACGCTGGTGGGCATGAACGCCGTCATCATGGACAACGCGGTGGTGGGCTCGGGCTGCATTGTCGGCGCGCTGTGTTTCGTGCCGGCCGAGATGATCATCCCGGACCGCAAGGTGGTGGTGGGCAACCCCGCCAAGATCGTGAAGGACGTGAGCGACGAGATGCTGGCATGGAAGACCGACGGCACCGCGCTCTATCAGCAGTTGCCGGCCGCCATGCGCGCGGGCTGGCGTCCCGTGGAGCCATTGCGTGATCTGCCGGCCGATCGGCCCGTGCAGAGCAGCATCCTGAAGACCTGGAACGAGACCCGCAAGGAGAAAGGCTGATGTCGACGCAGATGTACAAGTTGCAGAACTTCGCCGCCGGCGAGTGGGTAACCGGCACCGGTGCCATGACGTCGCTTGTCGATGCCGTGACCGGCGAAGTCATTGGCGAGACGTCCTCGGGTGGACTCGACTTCCAGGCCATGCTGGACTACGCGCGCCGCGTGGGTGGGCCGGCGCTGCGCCGCTACACCTTCCACGAGCGCGCGCTGATGCTCAAGCGCATTGCCATCGCGCTCATGGCGCGCAAGGAAGAGTTCTACCCGCTGTCGTACCACACCGGCGCCACGCGCACCGATTCGTGGGTGGACATCGAGGGCGGCATCGGCACCTTTTTCGCCTACGCCAGCCGTGGTCGCCGTGAGTTCACCAACGAGCGCTTCCACGTGGAAGGCCCCACCGAGCCGCTGTCCAAGAACGGCACCTTCGTGGGCCGGCACATTCTGGTGCCCATGGAAGGGGTGGCGGTGCACATCAACGCCTTCAACTTCCCGGTGTGGGGCATGCTCGAAAAGCTGGCCCCCGCGCTGCTGGCCGGTGTGCCCTGCGTGGTGAAGCCCAGCACCACGGGCAGTCATCTCACGCATGCGGTGTTCAAGGCCATTCTCGACACCAACGAACTGCCGGCCGGCGCACTGCAGCTCATCTGCGGCGAAGCGCGCACACTGCTCGATCATGTCACCGAGCAGGACGTGGTGGCCTTCACCGGCTCGGCGGCCACGGGTCAGAAGCTCAAGAGCCATGCGTCGGTCATGCGGCACTCCGTGCGCTTCAACATGGAAGCCGACTCGCTCAACTGCTGCATGCTGGGCCCCGACGCGGTGCCGGGCACCGAAGAGTTCGACTTGTTCGTCAAGGAAGTCGTGCGCGAGATGACCACCAAGGCGGGTCAGAAGTGCACGGCCATTCGCCGCACCATCGTGCCGGCGGGTCTCGAGGAGGCGGTCATTCAGGCCATCTCCAAGCGCCTCAGCACCACCACCATTGGCAATCCCACCACCGAAGGCGTGCGCATGGGGCCGCTGGCTTCGCGTGGTCAGGTGACGTCAGTGACTGAGAGTGCGGCGGCCATTCGTGCGGCCGCCGAGCGGGTGTATGGTGGCGGCGACTTTGCCGTGGTGGGCGCCGACCGCGAGAAGGGCGCGTTTTATGCGCCGGAGCTCTTGTACTGCGCCGAGCCGCTGTCGCGTCTCGAGCCGCACGACATTGAAGCCTTTGGGCCGGTCAACACCATCATGCCCTATCGCGACCTGGGCGAGGCCGTGCAGCTGGCGCGCATGGGCCGCGGTTCGCTGGTGGGTTCACTGGTCACGCACGACCCCAAGGTGGCGCAGGAAGTCATTCTGGGTACGGCCTGCTGGCATGGCCGCATGCTGGTACTCGACCGCACGAGCGCCAAGGAAAGCACGGGCCATGGCTCGCCGCTGCCCAACCTGGTGCATGGCGGACCGGGTCGCGCGGGTGGTGGTGAGGAAATGGGCGGCGCGCGTGGTGTCACGCACTACCTGCAGCGTGTGGCTCTGCAGGGCAGCCCCAGCATGCTCACGGCCATTACGCGTGAGTGGACCAAGGGCGCCGAGGAGCACAAGGACGAGGTGCATCCCTTCCGCAAGACCTTCGACGAACTGCAGGTGGGTGACACCATCATCACCAAGTCGCGCGAGATCACGCTGAAAGATGTGGAGGCGTTTGCCGCCTTGAGTGGTGACAAGTTCTACGCCCACATGAACGACGAGGAGGCGCGGTCGAACGGCGTGTTCGAGGGACGGGTGGCGCACGGCTACTTCATTGTGTCGGCGGCGGCGGGGTTGTTCGTGGACCCGGCGCTTGGCCCGGTGCTGGCCAACTACGGTCTCGAGAAACTGCGGTTCACCAAGCCCGTATATCCGGGGGACAGCATCCATGTGCGTCTCACCGTGAAGCAGAAGACGGCCAAGGACACGCCCGAGGGTACCATTCCGCAGGGTGTGGTGGAGTGGGACGTGGAAGTCTTCAACCAGCACAACGAGCCGGTGGCGGTGTACAGCATCCTCACCCTTGTGGCTCGGCAGCGTGCGGCCGCGCAGGCCGCCTGATTTTTCTCCATGACCACCACCACCGCCACCCGCAAGATCGATCGTTCCATCGTTGAGGGGCCCATCGGTCCTGCGGTATGGAAGGTGGCCTGGCCCACGGTGCTGCAGAACGTCATCGGGGGCTTGCAGGGCATGATCGACCACGCGCTGGTGGGGCATTTCGTGGGTTATGCCGCGAATGCCGCCATCGGCGTGGGCTTCCAGATCTTTCTGGTGGTCATGGTATTCATCTCCTCGCTGTTCAGCGGCATGGGCGTGCTGGTGTCACGCTTTGCCGGCGCGGGCGACGAGGCCGGCATGAATCGCGCGGCCTCGCAGGCCTTTCTGCTTGCGCTGGTGTTGTCGGTGGGGGTGCTGGCGCCGGTGGGCTACTTTGCCGCGCCCTGGCTGTTGAGCCTTGTGAACGCGGCGCCCAATGTGGAAGCCGAGGCCCTGCCCTTTCTGCGCATCATGTTCGTGTTCGGCTTTGGCATGATGATGTTCTTCATGCTGGGCGGGGCGCTGCGTTCGGCGGGTGATGCCAAGACCCCCATGCGTCTGGGCATTGCGCTGACCATTGGCAACATCACGTTCAACGTGCTGCTCATTCGTGGCTACGGCCCGTTCCCTGAGATGGGTACGGCCGGTGCGGCGGCGGGCATGATGATTTCGAGCGGCCTGGTGGCGCTGTATGCCATTCGCATGCTGTTCAGCGGCAAGTGGGTGATCGATTTCCGCGGCATGTCGTGGAAGCCCGACTGGGAAATCATTCGTGCGCTGTTCCGCTTTGGTCTGCCCACGGGTTTGCAGGGCATTGCCATGAACGTGGCGGGCGTCATGCTGCTGCGTTTCATTGGCAGTACGGCGCAGAGCGCCGAGGCCCAGGCCGCGTACGCCGTGGGTTACACCGAGTTGTTTTCCCTGGTGACCTGGACCAGTGTGGGTCTCATGGGCGCGGCGGCCACGGTGGCGGGGCAGAACCTTGGGGCGGGCTATCCTGAGCGCAGCCGCTTGGCCGTGCGGCATGCCGCGCGCATCGGGTTGGGCATTGCCATCACGGTGGGTGTGCTGTTCGTGGCCATTCCCGCGCAGCTGCTGGGCCTCTTCGGCATGGACGACCCGAACGTGGTGCGCATTGGCCGCACGTTGCTGGCGTACCTGAGCGTGTCGGGTTTGTTCATCACCGTGGCCCTGACGTTCACGGGTGGCTTGCAGGGCACGGGTGATACGCGGAGTCCGCTGTTCATTACCCTGGCGTCGCAGTTCGCGCTGCCCATCGGGTATCTGACATTTGTGCAGAGCATGCGGCCGCTACAGCCGACGGATATCTGGCTGGCGATCGTGATGGGGCATGCGACGCGGTGTGCGTTGAGCGTGTGGCGGGTCGAGCAGGGGAAGTGGCGGGGGGGTCAGTTGTGGTGGCGGGGGGGGGGTGGGGGGGCGCCCGCGGGTGCGGAGGGTCGTGGTGGGCGGTGTGGTCCGGGGGGGTGTGCCGTGCGGG
>JACVCT010000104.1 GCA_016741895.1 Gemmatimonadaceae bacterium
CCCGCCTCTCTGATCCTCGGATCCTCGGATCCTCACACCTTCTGTTCTCCCGCCACCGCTCGGATACCGCTGCCCGGAAATCAGCCAGCAAATGAACACCCGCCCGAAAAACCGCCAGCACCAAAAGTCATCAATGTGATCCGAAATGCCCGTAACCAGTTGCCAATCAAAGCGATAACTCGCCACCCCAATCCCCGGCACAGTCCTCGCATTCTCTACGGGACATGAGCCAGGAAAAGCCGAAGTCCATCCTCATCGTCGAGGACGAAAGCAGCATCCGCGACATCCTTGTTGAGCTCTTCGACGTCGAAGGCTGCGAGGTCACCTCTGCACCCTTCCTCAACGAAGCGGTCACCGCGCTGCGTACCCAGCGCTTCGACCTCATCATCACCGACCTGCGTCTGGGCGCCAAACGTGACGGCGGCCTGCAGGTCATGGCACTGGCCGGCATGCTCTCGCCGGACGCCACGGTGCTGGTGCTGACCGCCTACCCCGACGATGCCGTGCGGCAGGCCTCGCATCGTCTGGGGGCGCTGCACTTCCTCGAGAAGCCCGTGGACCTTGGCACGATCGCCGCCCACGCTGCAGCCATTGGCGTCAACTCGGCCTACGCAACCGCGGGCAGCACCGGAAAGAGCGGCTGAGACAGGCGTGATCCCGTCCCGCTGCAGGCCGGCGCGGGATCGGGAACCGGATGACTGGTCATTCGCTTCGTCATCCGTGTAGTAGGCAGTGCTGGTGCAGGTGAATACGCGGACCCCCTCGGGTCTCGCCGACAAAATCGTCAGGTCGTTCCGGTGGGTGGTGGGTGATACTGGGGAGTGTCACACGGGCGGCCTGGCGAGTCGGCGAAGACAACGAGTTGTGCGGCAGCGACACCTGGCGTTCCGGCGCCCGCGCGGGATGGCGCGTATATTTGCCGATCCCATGGCCGAGTCTCCCGTTCAACTGCTGCGCGCCCACGCGCGACAAGCCCCGTGGAATGCCCGCGGGCTCGCGGCTCACGCCGCCTCGCTCGTCGATTCCGCTGGCGTGAAGCCAACCAACGCCAGTGCGCGGGCCATGCCCAGCGCCCGCGCCGTGCGTTTCTACGTCGCCAACGGTCTGCTCGATCGTCCGGAAGGCGCTGGCACTGCTGCCACCTACGGCTATCGCCATCTGCTGCAACTGCTCGCCATCAAGATCCGTCAGCGTGAGGGGCAGACCCTCGACGCCATCAAGACGGAGATGCGCGAGACCACCGGCGATGCCCTCGAACGCCGCGTTGCCGCCTCGCTGGCTCCAGCCCTGTCGTTGCACCTCGACAACGGCACACCGCGCAGCAGCAATCCGGTCATGAGCTGGAAGCGTGTCAGCATTGCCGACGGTGTGGAGCTATCCATCCGCGAAGACACACCGGCCATCACCGACGAAACGCTCGTCGCCCTGCGCGATACCCTGCGGCGTCAGCTCGGACTCTGACGCCCTGCCGTCCGGCGACACGCCGTCGGACCGGACCGCCACGGAGATCACGGAAACCGGGAAGCCTTCAGGCATATTTCCCGTTGATTCTGTTGGTCTCCGTCGCCTTTCGTGGTAGTGTGTACACAGCCACGCGCGCACCATCATTTGTCTCCAGTCCGCCACCATGCCGCGAGTTCTCGTCACTGATGATGTAGATCCCGAGGGCGTGGCCCTCCTTGCGGCCGAGCCGGCGCTGCAGGTGGACGAAGTACCCACGCTGCCCAAGGACGAGCTGCTGCAGCGCATCGGTGACTACGACGCGATTGTCGGACGCAGCGCGACCCGCATTTCCGCCGAACTGCTCAAGGCCGGCACGCGACTCCGGGTGGTGGGCCGCGCCGGTGTCGGCATCGACAACATTGCGCTCGACGTTGCCACCTCACTCGGCATCGCCGTCATCAACGCACCGGCCGGCAACACCGTGGCCGTCGCGGAGCTCTTCTTTGGTGCCGTGCTGGGTCTGCTCCGACAGATTCCGCGAGCGTCTGAGGTCATGCGCGACGGACGCTGGGATCGCGCCTCGTTCATGGGCCGCGAACTCAAGAACAAGACCCTCGGCATCGTCGGATTGGGGCGCATCGGCAGTGAGGTGGCCGCCCGCGCGCACGCCTTCGGCATGACGGTCGTGGCCTACGATCCGTACATCAGCGACGAGCGCTTCACCGCCCTGCGCGTGCGCCGCGCGCCGTCGCTCGATGCGTTGATTGCCGAGACCAACATCCTCACGCTGCACGTGCCGCTCACCGAGGAAACGCGTGGCATGATCGGCAAGCGTGAGCTGGGCCGCCTGCCCGCGCGCTCGGTGGTGGTCAACATGGCGCGCGGCGGCATCGTGGACGAAGCCGCGCTGCTGGCCGCGCTCGAAGCCGACAAGCTGCGTGGCGCGGTCCTCGACGTGTTCACGGTGGAACCACTGGCAGCCGACTCGCCGCTGCGCCGCGCGCCCAATCTGCTGCTCACCCCGCATCTGGGCGCCAACACGGTCGAAGCACAGCGCAACGTCTCGCGTGATGTCTGTCTCGCGGTGCGCGACGCGCTGCTGCGCAATGATCTCTCGCGTTCGCTCAACGTGGCCGGCGGCAGCGGCGAGTGGAGCGAGCTGCACAACGCCATGCTGGTGGCGCGTCGCGCTGCGGCCGTGGCGCGCGCGGTGCTGGCTGACCAGGGCATGCGTGCCGTGCGCCACGTGGCGCTGCGCATCAGCCCCGATCTCGCCCATGGAGCCGGTCCGCTGCTGGCCGCCACGGCGGCGGGCGTGCTCGAGGGCGTCATCGAAACCGAGCGCCTCAATCTCATCAACGCCCGGGCGCTGGCCGAGGCGCGCGGACTCGAGCTGAGCGTGGGCGAATCGCAGGAACTCGGCGCGCGCACCCTTGAAGTCGCGCTCGCCGGTGGTATGCAGCAGCTCGCCGTGGCCGGTCACGCACCCGATGTGGGCACGCCACGCCTCACGCGCATCGGCTCATTCCACATCGACGTCAATCCCAAACAGACGCTGCTCATCCTCACCAACCACGACGTGCCCGGTGTCATCGGACGCGTGGGTACGCTGCTGGGTGAGCAGAAGGTCAACATCGCCGAGTATCACCAGGCACGTCTCGCGCAGGGCGGCGACGCGCTGGCAGCCATCTCGGTGGACGGTGCGGTGAGTGAGGACACACGTCGCGCGCTGCTCGAACTGCCCGACGTGCTGTCGGCCAGTGTCGTGCACTTCCGCGACCAGTAGCCGCATGGCGCGGTCATGACGGCGACGAGCATCCTGCAATCACTGCCCACCGTCAGCACCGACGCTGACATTCGCCGCGCGTTCGCGCGCGACGTGTCGGGTCTCGAAATGCTGCCCGATGCCGTTGCGCGACCCGGCAGCGTGGCGGAGGTGGTGGAGTTGCTTGAGCAGGCCACGGCCGAACGCTGCCCGGTCACGCCGGCCGGATGGCAGAGCAGCACGACGGGCGCATCCATCACCGACCGCGGACTGCTGCTGTCGCTGCGTGGGCTGTCGCATATCGGCCCGGTGGACACCGACCGCCGCTGCATTCGTGTTGGCGCCGGCGCCATTGTCGCCGACGTGCGTCGCGCCGCCGAGGCGGTTGGCCTGCTGTTCACACCCGATCCAACCAGTGAGGAAGAAAGCACGGTGGGTGGCGCCATTGCCTGCAACGCCAGCGGAGCGCGCTCGCTGCGCTATGGCGCCACCGGACCGCACGTGCGCGCACTCACGGTGCTGCTGGCCAATGGCGAACAGCTCGAACTGCGTCGCCCGCAACTCGAAAAGAACACCGTCGGCTATCGCGTGACGCATGACCCGGTGGAGTGGTTTGTGGGCAGCGAGGGCACGCTCGGTGTCGTGGTGGAGGCGGAGCTGGCCCTGCATCCGCTGCCGGCGCAGGTGTTGGGTCTCATCGTGCCTTTTGCGCGTGATGCCGACGCGCTGGCCTTCGTGGTCAGTGCACGGCGGAGCAGCAGCGTGCACCCGCGCTGCCTAGAGTACTTCGATCGCGGCGCGATGGACATTGCGCGCGCGGCCGAGGGCAGCAGCACCTGGGCGACAGCCGCGGAGGCCATGGTATACGTGGAGGAAACGGGCGCAGACGAAGCTGATTCCGGCGAGTTGCCGCTGGATGCCTGGCTCGCGCTGGCCGAAGAGCACCACGCGCTGGCCGATGACATTCGTGTCTACGACACCCCGTCGTCGCAGCTCGACGCGCGTCGCATGCGGCACGCCGTGCCCGCCACCATGAACGAGCGGGGTGCTGCCTGCCGCGCCGATGGCGGACGCAAGGTGAGCACCGACTGGGCCGTGCCCTATCTACGCTTGGCCGAAGCGCTGACCATGGCGCGGCGCTTTGCGCAGGAGGCGGGTATTGACCCCGGCATCGCCTACGGACATGCCGGGAACGGTCATCCGCACCAGAACTTCGTTGCCCGCAATGCCACCGAGTTGCAGCGCATCGAACAGGTGGTCACCGCCACACTGCGGGAGGTGATTGCCATGGGTGGCACCGTGGCCGCCGAGCACGGTATCGGCAAACTCAAGCGCAAGTGGCTGCCCATGCAGGCCAGTCCCGTGCAGCAGCGCGTCATGCGCGCGCTCAAGCAGGAACTTGATCCCTTCGGCCTGCTCGCTCCCGGCAACGTTCTGTGAACGCCACGACGGATTTTCGCGCCCTCGGCGCACCGCGCTTCAAGACTGTGGTCTTCGACGTGGACAGCACCGTCACGTCCATCGAGGGCATTGACTGGCTGGCCGCGCTGCGTGATGAGGACGTCGCGCGGGAAAGCGAGTATCTCACCGCGCAGGCCATGGCGGGCGAGATTCCCATCGAGGCGGCCTACATGCGCCGGCTCGATCGCATCAAGCCGGCGGCGTCAGAGCTGCTCATGCTGGCCGATGCGTACCAGCAGTCGCTCGTGCCCGGCATGCGCGAACTCATTGGCGTGCTGCAGCGCGCGCGCGTGCATGTGCATCTGCTGAGCGGCGGTCTGCGCGCCGCCATCGTGCCCATGGCGCTGCACCTCGGCGTGCCGGCCGATCGGGTGCATGCCGTGTCGCTGTCGCGCGACATCGATGGGCGCTTCAGCCTGCTCGACGGCGAGCAGCCCCTGGCCACGCAGCGCGGCAAGCCGCTCGTCGTGCAGCGGCTGCAGCTGCGCAAACCCATCGCCATGATCGGTGACGGCAGCACCGATGCCGCGGTACGTGGAGTGGTAGAAGCGTTCTTTGCCTTCACGGCCGTCGCGCGGCGGGAGAACGTGGTCAAGGTCGCGGACGCCGAGGCCGCGAGCGTGGACGACCTGTACCCCCTGCTGTTCGAGGTGCCCTGATGACAGCGGCTCCCTTTGGCACGTTCTTCCTGCCGGGCCCCACCGAAGTGCGGCCCGAGGTCCTGCAGGCCATGCTGCAGCCCATGCTGCCGCATCGCGGGGCCGCGTTCGAGGAACTGTTCGCGCGTATTCAGCAGGGACTGCGTCCCGTCTTTCGCACGACGCGGCCGGTGTACGTCTCGAGCTCCAGCGCCACCGGGCTCATGGAAGCGGCCATCCGCTGCGCGCGACCGGGGCCCATTCTCTGTCTGGTAAACGGCGCCTTCAGTGAACGCTTCGCGCATATCGCGCAGAGTTGCGGGCGCGACGCCACCGTGGTTGGCGGCGAGTGGAGCAGGCCGGTGGCCCTCGATGTGGTGGAGGATGCGCTCAAGGCAAAGTCGTATGCGGCCCTCACCGTCGTGCACAGCGAAACGAGCACCGGCGTGCTCACCGACATTGCCGCGCTCACCCAGCTGGCCCATCGCTACGACTGTGCCGTGCTGGTGGACAGCGTGACGGGCCTGGCCGGCGTGCCGGTGGAGACCGACGCATGGGAGCTCGACTTCGTGCTCACCGGTTCGCAAAAGGCCCTCGCCCTGCCACCGGGGCTGGGCTTTGGCGTGGCCAGCGAGCGCTTCATTGCCGACGCCAAGTCCGCCGAATCCCGTGGCCTGTACTTCGATCTGGTCGAGTTCGAGCAGTACGTGCACAAGAACCAGACGCCCAACACCCCGGCTCTGTCGTTGCTCTATGCCACGGCCGTGCAGGGTGAGCGCATTGCGAAGGAAACCATCGAACGGCGTTGGGAGCGGCACACGGCCATGAGCGAGCACACCCACAGCTGGGTGCACGAGTTGCGTCAGCGTGTGGGCGCGGCGTTTGACGTGTACGCGCCGCTCGACGCCTGCACGAGCACCGTGACGGCCGTGACGCTGCCGCCCGGACTTTCGGGCGACGCCATCGTGAAGGGCGTAGCCCAGCGCGGCTTCGTGATCGGCGGCGGATACGGCAAGCTCAAGGGCAGCACCATCCGCATTGGCCACATGGGTGACCACACCATGGAGGGGCTGGAGGCGGTGCTCGAGGCCACGGCCGAGGCGATCGAGGAGTTGGTGGGATAGCAATTAAAGAAATGATCGATTATTTAATTAGAGTTCCGTTGTTCTGAAGTTTCTTAATTAGCCGTTGGAGACCTCCATGCAGCGAGGGCCGACAGGGATCTATCGGGTTGTATCCTCTCTTGGCGGGGAACAGGTCAGGGCATTTCTCCCGGACGCATTGCCCCCAAAGCCGCCACTTAGGATCGGAGAAGACCTTCGAGAGGTTCTCGATGATTCGTTACTGTCTCTCGGAAGACTTGATAGTGTCACAAGTCTTTTGCCGGATACCCGCCTGTTCCTGTACACCTACGTTCGAAAGGAGGCCGTTCTCTCGTCGCAGATTGAAGGGACGCAGTCCACGCTGTCCGATCTGCTGCAGTTCGAGGCCGACAGTACACCGGGCGTTCCGATCGACGATGTGACTGAGGTCTCCAGCTATGTCGATGCCCTGGAGCACGGGCTCTCACGCATCCGGGCTGGATTCCCAATATCGTCACGTCTCATTCGAGAACTGCACGCGCATCTGCTGGCAACGGGGCGAGGTGCGGACAAACTCCCCGGCGAATTTCGGCGCTCGCAGAATTGGATCGGCGGTAGCCGACCAGGCAACGCGCTATTCGTGCCACCACCACCAGAGGAAGTCGGCGCCGCTCTGGCACAGCTCGAGCAGTTCATCCATGACATCCCGCAACGCACGCCGGTCCTCATCAAGGCGGCATTGGCGCACGTCCAGTTCGAGACCATTCATCCATTCCTTGATGGGAATGGTCGAATCGGGCGACTGTTGGTGACGCTGCTGCTTTGTGCTCAGGGAGTGCTCAGCGAACCGCTGCTGTATCTGTCACTGTATCTCAAGCAACATCGCGACAAGTACTATGCCCTCCTCACCACGGTGCGGCGGGATGGTGACTGGGAGGCGTGGGTGGCGTTCTTCGCCAGAGGCGTTCAGGAAACCGCCACGGGTGCAGTCACGACCGTGCAGCAACTCGTCCACCTCTTTCAGGCGGACCGGGAACGCGTTCAGGCACTGGGGCGAGGCGCAGGATCCGCACTCCGGGTGTTTGATGCGTTGCGTGAGCGTCCGGTGTCGCGCGCTTCCGCAATCGCCCAGCGATCCGGCTTGAGTCTGCCCACTGTCAACTCGGCGCTTGAGTCGATGCAGCGAATCGGGCTTGTCCGCGAGGAGACCGGGAAGAAGCGAGATCGCCTGTTCAGCTACGCGGAGTACATCCGGATCCTCAGCGAGGGCACCGAGCCCCTCGCCTGACACTCATCGCATAATTTGCGGTCATGCCCGACACCTGGATCCCCAAGCTCCCGCGCGAACGCCTCGCCATCCTGCCACCGGCGCCGCCGGTGGATTCGCCCGACCTGGCCGACCGCGTGCGTGGCATGCTGCTCGGTGTGGCCATCGGCGACGCCCTCGGCAATCGCAGCGAGGGCATGAGTCCGACCGAGCGGGAGGCGGAGTTCGGGCGCATCACGGGATATCTGCCCAGCAAGTTTGCCGGCGGCCGTCCGGCGGGCACACCGAGCGACGACACGCAGCTGACCTTTCGCGCACTTGAACAGCTGCTGGACGACGGCGCGCTCGACCCCGACGAGCTCGCGTTCCGCATTGCCAACGAGCGCATCTTCGGCATCGGCCGCGCCACACGCGATTTCTGCAACGCGCTGCGCGGCGGCGCGCCGTGGTGGGAAGCCACGCAGCAGAGTGCAGGCAATGGTGCGCTCATGCGCATCGCGCCCACCGTCCTGCCGTACCTCAAGGACGGCGGTACGCAGCTGTGGTACGACACCGTGCTCAGCACCGCCGTCACCCACAACGACCCCATGGCGCAGGCCGCGAGTGTGGCCTGGGTGGCGCTCCTCTGGCGACTGCTCAACGGCGACCTGCCCGACTCGCCCATGGAGTGGCTCGAGACCTGTAACGAAGTGCTGCGCATCATGGATGAGGGACAGTCCTATGAAACACGGGTGCAGCATGGCGCACTGCAGCATTGGCGTGGCAGCCTGTCCGGCTTTCTCGACACCCAGGTGCGCGATGCCCTCACGCGGGGCGTGAGTGTGCGCGACACCGGCGCCATGTGGTACAGTGGCGCCTATCTGCTCGAGACCGTGCCGGCCGTGCTGCACATTGTGAGCGCACACGGCCACGACCCGCACGAGGCCATGCTGGTGGCCGTCAACGATTCGCGCGACAACGACACCATTGCTGCCATCGTGGGCGCCGCCATGGGCGCCGCGCACGGCACCGCGTGGATTCCCGCCGACTGGCGCGAGGGGCTGCTGGGGCGCATCAATGGCGATGACGACGGCCGGGTGTTTGAGCTGACCGAAGCCGCGGTGGCGCGGTTTGTGGGCTGAGGGGGCGCTCTTCGTTTCTACTAATTTGACATTAATTAGTAGAATATTGACATTTTCCGGGACCCTGCCAAGTTTTCATTTCTACTAATTTGACATCAATTAGTAGAAACTTGACATCAGCAGACCCATGAAACTGCCGGTCAGCCCGCCAACCTCAGCCGATATTCTCGCCAAACTGCTGACTGGCGAGAACGGACCGGCACGCTTCAACCTCCTGTTCCAGAAGGGTTTGGGTGCTGCCCCTGGGGGCAAGTACCGGCACTGGGACACCTTTCGGCACGCGCCACCCTTGGCTGGCTATACCGCTGAGGAGCAGTGGCTGGCTGTCCGCATGGCACGAGACGCCATGTCTCGTCCGCTGCCTTTGCTGGATACCAAAGGCCGGCCATTTACTGTCGCCATGCCGGCCCCGGCGCTGGAATTCCTGCATCAGGTCGACCGGGATGCAAGCGGGAATCTGGGGGGAGGCTTTGTCGGCGCTGAGCCCATCACCAATTCCGGCACACGCGACACATATCTCTTTCAGTCCCTGGTCGAGGAAGCCATCACCTCGAGCCAACTGGAAGGCGCATCCACCACGCGCCGCGTGGCCAAGGCCATGATCCAGGAGGGACGTCCGGCGTCCACGCGCAGCGAGCGCATGATCCTCAACAACTACCGGGCCATGCGCATGGTCCGGGAGTGGGGCGGGCAGCCGCTCACACCCGATCTCATGTTCTCGCTGCAGCGTGCTCTTACCGAAGGCACGCTCGACGACGAATCGGCCGCCGGCCGCTTCAGAAGGGATGACGAGCACATCGTGATCGAGGACGAAACCGGCACCATCCTCCATCATCCGCCGAGTGCCACCGAGCTGCCCCAGCGAATGGTCACGATGTGCGAGTTCGCCAACGGCACCTCGGACACGGAATTCCTGCATCCCGTGGTGCGGGCCATCCTCCTGCACTTCTGGTTGGCCTACGATCACCCGTTTGTGGACGGGAATGGTCGCACAGCGCGTGCCCTGTTCTACTGGTCCATGGCGCGATCCGGTTATTGGTTGTGTGAATACCTGTCCATCTCACGCATCCTGCGCAGAGCGCGGTCAGCCTACACCCGTTCGTATCTCTATACGGAAAGCGACAGCAACGACACGACGTATTTCGTTCTGAATCAGCTCCGCACGCTCGTGCGCGCCATCAGGGACCTGCACGAATACCTGGGGCGCAAGACGCGCCAGTTGCGGGATATCGAGCGTCTCGTGCGGCAGGCCTCTAGCCTCTCCGTCGACCTCAATCCTCGGCAACTGGCCTTGCTGCGTCATGCCCTTGGCAATCCGGAGGCCCGCTATACCGTTGCGTCGCACCAGCGATCTCACGGCACGAGTTACCAGACCGCCCGCACGGATTTGCTGCGCATGGCGGATCTGGGATTGCTACGCCAGTTCAAGGTGAGCAAGGCGTTTGTATTCGAGCCGGCGAAGAATCTGTCGGAACGGCTCGATGCGCCCGGATAGTCCGCGCATTGCCCATGTCCATCAGCCTGCTGGGCAACCATTGATTTCTCTTCTGCCCGGGCAGTCCGGACGCTAGAATGGTGAGCTCGACCCCCGTACCCGCTCGCGGCATTTCCCTCTGCAATGACATCGACGTTCTTCTCCTCCCCCATTCTCAACTCCCCGTACCAGGCGCCGTCCCGACACTGGGAGTTGGATGAGAACGGCCAACCGACGGGCACACTGGTGGAGGGGCGACGCAAGGCGTCCTTCGTCACACCCATCCCCAAGGCGAAGAAGCAGACGCGGGCCCAGACGTCCATGGTCTTGGACGAAGGGCACGGACTGTCATCTGAACGTCAGGCATACCTGCGCTCACTCATCAACGAGCTACGGGTACAGGTGGAGCGCTGGCGTGCCATCAAGAATCCCGAGCTCTGGCGGGTCACGCCGGAAACGCGGCGACTGCTCCAGCACTGGCGGCACCACCAGTATAGCGGCGTACGCCCCTTCTTCTGCCAGGTGGAGGCGGTCGAGACGGTCATCTGGCTGACCGAGGTGGCGCCCGAGCTTGGCAAGGAAGGCAAACGCTTCCTGGATCACCTGCAGTCAGTAAACGCCGAGGCCAATCCCGAGCTGATGCGTTTGGCGCTCAAGCTGGCCACCGGAGCGGGAAAGACCACCGTCATGGCCATGCTGATTGCCTGGCAGACACTGAACGCGGTGCGGCATCCCTCATCCAGGCGCTTCACACGCGGTTTTCTGATTGTAGCGCCGGGAATCACCATCAGGGATCGCCTGCGTGTACTGCAACCCAACGACCCGGACTCGTACTACGCAACACGCGAGTTGGTGCCCAGTGACATGCTGCGCGAGCTCCATCAAGCGCGCATTGTCATCACCAACTACCACGCATTCAAGCGGCGCGAGCTGCTCGAGATTTCCAAGGGTGGTCGATCGTTGTTGCAGGGCCGCGGCCCTGCGCTCGAGACCATCGAGAGCGAAGGGCAGATGCTGCAGCGTGTCATGCCCGAACTCATGGGCATGAAGAACATCCTCGTGCTCAACGACGAGGCCCATCATTGCTACCGGGAAAAGCCGGACAGCGACGAAGACAGTGATCTCAAGGGCGACGACCGCAAGGAGGCCGAGGCCAACAAGGAAGCCGCGCGCCTGTGGATCTCGGGACTTGAGGCCGCCAGCCGCAAGCTGGGTTTGTCCCGGGTCATCGACCTCTCGGCGACACCCTTTTTTCTCCGTGGCTCCGGCTACGCGGAAGGCACGCTGTTCCCGTGGACCATGAGCGACTTCTCACTCATGGACGCCATCGAGTGTGGCATCGTGAAGCTTCCGCGGGTGCCGGTGGCAGACAACATCCCAGAAGCAGAAACACCGATCTT
Source organism: Gemmatimonadaceae bacterium (assembly GCA_016741895.1). Taxonomy (GTDB): domain Bacteria; phylum Gemmatimonadota; class Gemmatimonadetes; order Gemmatimonadales; family Gemmatimonadaceae; genus Gemmatimonas. The sequence goes on from JACVCT010000104.1 coordinate 11,652, forward strand.
CCGTGAGCTCTGGACGCATATCGCGCCCAAGATGCCCAAGAAGGGGCGTGGCAAGGGCGGTACGCTGGATCCGCTCATGCTGCCAGCCGAGCTGCAGACCGCCCTCGAAGCACTCTATGGGCAGTACCGCAAGACGTATGAGGCATGGCAAGCCACTCCCGGAGTGGACGTGCCGCCCTGCTTCATCGTGGTATGCAACAACACGGCTACCTCGAAGCTGGTGTACGACTACATCGCCGGCTTCGAACGAGCCAACGAAGACGATACTACCCAGTATGTGCCGGGTCGCCTCGAGCTCTTCCGCAACTTCGACGAACACGGCAATCCGTTCCCTCGCCCCTACACGCTGCTCATCGACAGTGAGCAGTTGGAATCCGGCGACGCGCTCGACGACAACTTCCGAAAGATGGCGTCGGCAGAAATTGATCAGTTCCGCCGGGAGATTCTCGAGCGCACCGGCAACCAGCAGGAGGCCGACAACATTTCCGACCAAGACCTGCTTCGTGAGGTGATGAACACGGTCGGGAAGAAAGGTCGCCTAGGCGAACAGATCCGTTGCGTGGTTTCGGTATCCATGCTCACCGAGGGATGGGACGCCAACACGGTCACTCACGTGCTGGGCGTACGGGCCTTCGGTACGCAGTTGCTCTGTGAACAGGTCATTGGCCGCGCGCTTCGCCGCCAGTCCTACGACCTCAATGAACAAGGCCTGTTCGACGTGGAGTACGCCGATGTGCTTGGCATTCCCTTCGACTTCACCGCCAAGCCGGTCATTTCCCCGCCCCAGCGCGTGAAGCCGGCCTGGCGGAGCACATTTTCGATCCGCGCGCGCTCCTGTGGCGTCACGGGGCGGTCGTCGGCGCTGGCGAGGCCCGGCGCGAGGGCGAGGCCGAGGGCGAGGCCCAGCCCGGCCGCGCCGCCGGCCCGCCAGGCCGGGGCGTTCATGCCGGCCTGAACAGGTTGAGCAGGTCCACCTCGGCGGCCGGCTCTTCCTGGCGCAGCTTGGCCTCGGCCGTCTGGAGGTGCTCGTCCATGAGCGCGCAGGCGCGCTCCGGGTCCCCGGCGGCGATCGCATCCAGTATGGCCTGGTGTTCCTCGAACGAGCAGGCGTTGCGCCCAGGCGAGTCGTAGAGCGCGATCATGAGCGTGGTGCGGGCGACCAGCGTGTGCAGGATCCCTTCGAGTTCCCGATTGCCCAGCGCGCGGGCCGCCGCCAGGTGGTACTCGCCCGACAGCCGTATCCACTGCGAGCGGTTGCCGGATTCGTAGGCGCGCTGCTCGTCCTGCACCAG
>JACVCT010000105.1 GCA_016741895.1 Gemmatimonadaceae bacterium
CCGGGCCCCGGGGTCGCGAGCCCGGTCCCCGGCGTTGGGGGGCAGGGCGATACACCCAACGCGGCGCGCACCGCCGTGTTGCAGGCTCGCAAGGAAGTGGAAATCGCGCAGCAGAATCTGCGCTCCACTCGCGCCCTGCGGCTGCCGCAGCTCTCGGCCACCACCAACTACCAGCGGCTGGCGTATCCGCAGAACATTCTGCCCAGCAGCCTCAACGACTTCCTGCCCAACTGGACGGTCGGCATTGGTCTCTCGCTGCCCATCTTCTCGGGTGGCAGTGTGACGGGCCAGATCCAGACGGCGGAAGCGGGTCTCGTGGAGGCGCGTCAGCGTCTCAAGCTGGCCCAGGAAGGCGCCACGCTCGACGCGCGCCAGGCCACGTTGCAGTTGGCCGAGTCGGAAGCCGCGTGGCAGGCCAGCATCGGCACCGCCGAGCAGGCGCAGCGCGCCTACGACATTGCCGAAGTGCGTTTCCGCGAGGGCATCTCCACACAACTCGAGCTCTCGGAAACGCGTGTGCAGCTCCAGCAGGCGCTCGCCAATCGTGCGCGCGCCGCACGTGATCTGCAGGTGGCGCGCACGCGTCTCACCCTGCTGCCGTATCTCCCCCTCTCCACTGCTGCCGCGCCGGCCGCTGCTCCCTCGAACACCGGGATGTCCCGATGAAGACGATGATGCGCCGCACGGCGCCCCTTGTGATGCTCAGTCTTGCCGCCGCCGCCTGCAACAAGCAGGCGGAGGCCGTGCCAGAGAACACCAACAGCGTGCAGATGATCGGCCCGGACAACATGGCCGTGGCCCGTCTCGATACACTCGCCAGCGGACCGGCCATCAGCGGTACGCTGACGGCTGACCGCGAGGCGCGTATCCGCGCCGAAATCAGTGGTTCCGTGCTGCAGACCATGGTCGAGGCGGGGCAGCGCGTGAGCGCCGGCACGCTGCTCGCGCGTATCGATGATGCGGCGGTGCGTGATGCCGCCATCTCCGCCAAGTCGGGCGTGACGCAGGCGCAGGTGGCGGCCGATCAGGCTGCGCGCGAACTGCAGCGCAGCCGCACGCTGGCCAAGGCCGGCGCGGTGGCCGAGCGCGATGTCGAAGTCGCGGAGCGTGCCAATCTCTCGGCGCAGGCCGCGCTCGACGACGCCAAGGCTCGTCTCTCGGCGGCGGAGAAGAACCTGCGCAACACCATGGTGCGCGCGCCGTTTGCCGGTGTGGTGGCCGAGCGTGCCGTGAGCCCGGGCGATGTCGTGTCGCCGGGGGCGGCCATGTTCACGGTCATCGATCCGCGCAGTCTGCGCGTGGAAGCCTCGCTGCCGGCCGCGTCACTGGCCGATGTGAAGGTCGGTGCCGAGGTGCGCTTCTCGGTCAACGGCTCCGATCGGCAGCTGAGCGGTCGCGTGACACGCATCAACCCGATGGTCGATCCCCAGACCCGTCAGGTGCGCATCCTGGCCACGGTGCCCAACGCCTCCGAATCGCTGGTGGCTGGTCTCTTCGTGGAAGGCCGCGTGGCCGCGCAGAAGCGTGAGGGTGTGCTGGTGCCCGAGCAGGCCGTCGATCAGACGGGTATTGCCCCGTACGTCATGCGCCTCAAGGGCGGCAAGGTCGAGAAGGTGGAAGTGCAGGTCGGTTTGCGTGACGTGGCGGCTGAGCAACTCGAAATCACCACTGGCTTGGCCGGTGGCGACACGGTGTTGCTGGGCGCTGCGCGTGGTATCTCCGCCGGGGCATCCGTGGCCGTTTCCACGCCGCGTGATGCCAGCCCCCGCGATTCGTCGGGAACCCCGAAGAACGTGAAGAACTGAGGCACGCATGCTGATTTCAGATTTTGCCATCAAGCGACCACTGCTCACAGTGGTCGCCATGCTGGCACTGGTGGGCTTCGGCCTCGTCGCGCTCACGCAGCTTGAGACCGACGAGTTCCCCGAAGTGCAGCCGCCGATCGTGCTCACCACCATCGTCTACCCGGGCGCCTCGCCTGACCAGGTGGAACGTGAGGTGCTCGAGCCCATCGAGGAGGCCATTCAGGCCATCTCGGGCGTCAAGTCCATCAACGGCGAAGCGCGTGATGGTTTTGCGCAGATCGTCACGCAGTTCGTGTTCTCGAAGGACCTGCAGGAAGCCACGCAGGACATTCGCGACGCCATCAGCGTGAAGCGCCAGGACCTGCCGCAGGAAATCGAGGAGCCCATCCTCAAGAAGTTCAATCCCACCGATGCGCCCATCGTCACGCTGGGTCTGGCATCCAGCACGCTCACGCCGGCCCAGCTCACGCTGCTCGCCGATCCGGGCATCACGCGCGAACTGCGTGCCATCCCCGGCGTGGCCGACGTGTCCATCACGGGCGCGGTCAAGCGCGAGCTTACGGTCAATCTCGATCCGCAGCGATTGCTCGCCGCGGGAGTGAGTGTGCCGCAGGTGGTGGGCGCGCTGCAGGCCGGCAATCTCGCCGTGCCGGTGGGTCGCCTCAATGGCGCGCTCGACGAGCGCACCATCCGCCTCAAGGGCCGTCTCGACGGACCGCAGGATTTCATGCAGCTGGTCGTGGCCGAGAAGAACGGTCGGGTCATCCGTCTGGGTGACGTGGCCACTGCCACCGATGGTGTCGAGGAGCAGCGTACGCTGGCCCTCTTCAACGGTCGCGAGGCCGTCGGCCTCGAGATCAAGAAGACCAAGGGCTACAGCACCACCGCCGTGGCCGAAGCCATCCTCAGCAAGGTCGAGCAGCTGCGCCCCACGCTGCCCACCGGTGTGCAGTTCGAGGTGGTGAAGAACAAGGGCGAACGCGTGGAAGACTCGGTGGCCAACGTGCAGAGCGCCCTCATTGAAGGCGCGGTGCTCACGGTGCTGGTGGTCTTCCTCTTCCTCAACTCGTGGCGTTCCACGGTCATCACCGGTCTGGCGCTGCCGGTGTCGGTGCTGGCCAGCTTCGTGGCGGTGTGGGCCTTCGGCTTCACGCTCAACACCATGTCGCTGCTGGGGCTCTCGCTGGCCATCGGTATTCTCATCGACGACGCCATCGTGGTGCGCGAGAACATCGTGCGGCACGTGGAGATGGGCAAGGATCACTACGAGGCGGCGCGCGACGGCACCGATGAAATCGGTCTCGCCGTGGCGGCCACCACGTTCTCCATCGTGGCCGTGTTCGTGCCCATCGCCTTCCTCGAGGGTGAAGCGGGTCAGTGGTTCAAGCCGTTCGCCCTCACCATTGCCTGCTCGGTGCTGGTGTCGCTCTTCGTGTCCTTCTCGCTCGACCCCATGCTCTCGGCCTACTGGCCCGATCCGCATCTCGAGGAGCACCAGAAGAGCTGGATCACAAAGCAGCTCGACAAGTTCAACCACTGGTTCAACGGGCTGGCCAACGGTTACCGCGGACTCATTGGCTGGGCGCTCGACCATCCCAAGAGCATGGTCACGCTGGCCGTGGGCACGTTTGTGTTCGCGCTGGCCATGCCGGCCATGGGCCTCGTCGGTGGCAGCTTCTTTCCGCTCGAGGACAACAGCGAAATCATGATGACGGTGGAGTCGCCGCCGGGCGCGAACATCGACTATCTGCGCCAGAAGGTCAACGAGGCGCTGGTCATCGGTGAGAAGCAGCCGGAAGTCATGTACAGCTTTGTCACCGCCGGTGGTGCCAGCGGCGCGGTGGACGTGGCCAGCGTGTACTTCAAGCTCAAGCCCAAGGCCGAGCGTCTGTCCACCGGGCTGCGGGATGCCGAGTCGCTGGGCGCGGTGCTGCGTGAGGAGGTCAAGAGCATCGGCGGTGCGACCGTGGCGGTGTTCACCAACGACTTCGCCGGCCAGGAGAAGCAGATCTCGCTCGAACTGCGTGGCGCCAACAAGGAAGCCCTGCAGACAGTGGCCGATCAGTACCTTGCGGCCGTCAAGAGCACCAGCGGCGCCGTGGACGTGGGTCTGAGCACCAAGGGCCAGAAGCCCGAACTCACCGTGCAGATCGATCGTGGGCTGGCCGGCTCGCTCGGCTTGAGTGTTGGGCAGGTGGCCCAGGCCATCCGTCCGGCATTTGCGGGCCTCGATGCCGGCGACTGGGTGGATGCCAGCAACGAGACACGCAAGGTCATGATCCGTCTCTCGCCTGAAGCCCGTGCGCGCGGCGCAGACCTCGCGCAGTTGCCCATCGCGGTTGGGTCGGGGCCCAATGCCTCGCTCATACCGCTCGAGCAGGTGGCGCGCATTCGCAGTGATCTCGGACCGGCCGTCATCAATCACCTCAATCGCGACAACGTGATCAAGGTGCAGGCCAACGTGGCGGGTCGTTCGCTGTCGGAAGTCACCAACGAAATCACGGCCAAGACCAAGGACATCACCCTGCCGCCGGGTGTCACGCTCTCGAGCGGTGGTCAGGTGGAGCAGCAGAACGAGGTCTTCACCAGCATCTTCGTGGCGCTGGGGGTGGCGGTGGCGCTCATGTACCTCATTCTCGTGGTGCAGTTCGGATCCTTCCTCGATCCGGTCGCCATTCTCATCTCGCTGCCGCTTTCGCTCATCGGTGTCATGGGGGCCCTCGCCATCACGGGGCATACCATCAACCTCATGAGCCTCATCGGCGTGATCCTGCTCTGCGGCATCGTGGCCAAGAACGCCATTCTGCTCATCGACTTCGCGAAGTTCTCGCGTGAGAAGAACGGGCTGCCGCTGCGCGAGGCGCTCATCGAGGCTGGTGCCATTCGCCTGCGCCCCATCCTCATGACCACCTTCGCGCTCATCGCCGGCATGATTCCGGTGGCGCTGGGTCGTGGTGAAGGCGCGCAGTTCCGGGCGCCGCTGGGTGTGGCCGTCATCGGTGGTGTCATCACCAGCACCATCCTCACCCTGCTGGTCATTCCCACGTTCTACGAAATCTTCGACAACATGCGTGGTGGGCTGTTGCGCCGGGTGGGGCTCACCCCGCCGCACACCGGGCAGTTCCGCACCATGGATATGCCGGTGCCGGAGGCCGGCGACTGACCGGCTGACCCGCAGACTGTTGGCAGTCGAACGGCGGTGGGCAGGGAACTCTGCCGCCGCCGTTCGGTTACATTGCCTCAGTCATGCGTCGTCCGTTTGCCCTACTCGCTGCACCGGCCTGGCTGGCCGTGCTCACCGACGCGCCGAGCACCTACGTGGTGCTCGGCGCGTCGGCCATTCTCACCGAAGAAATCGCCCCCGTGCTCGGCGGCATTGCCGTGCACGAGAACCAGCTGCGGCTCATGCCCCTGGTGTGGGCCATCACGCTGGGCGGCTGGGTGGCGACGGCACTGCTGTATGCCCTCGGGCGGAGCAAGTGGGATTGGATTCGTCGCCGTCTGCCCCGCTGGCGGGCGGCTGGCACCGTGGCGCTGCGGGTGGTGGGCGCGCACCCGCTCAAGGCGTCATTCCTGGTGCGCTTTGCCTTCGGTCTGCGCATCATGCTGCCGGTGGCCTGCGGCGCGGCGCGGGTGCCCTGGTACGTCTATCTGCCGGTGTCGCTGCTGGGGTCGTTGGCCTGGACCGCGGTGTACATCGTGCTTGGCATTGCTGCGGGCGAAGCCGCAGTGCAGGCCATCGGCCTGTTCGGCAAGTACGGCAAGGTGGTGGGCATCATTGCCGCGCTGGTCACGGCGCTGTTTGTCATCCGCTGGCAGCGCAAGCGCGCCGAGCGCAAGGCGGCGCGGCGCGCGGCCCGGCGGGCGGGGCCCTTATAACAGCTTGCGAAAGTCGTCAATCGACAAGCCTGCGTCTCGGACAATTCCGCCCATGGTAAACGCGTTGATCGGGTTGTGCCTTGGAATCGTGAGGATGCGTTGCCCGTCCGAAAGAACGGTGTGCTTCCCCTGACGAACAACGCGGAATCCTGCCTTCTCGAGTGCCCGAATCGCATCGAGGTGGTTAATGCCGGGTAGTCGGCCCACAATGCCTACGCTGCGACTTCTACCTCGCGGACCTCAGCGCCGCTCAGCAGCTGGTCTCGCGCGGCAAGATACTCTGAGATCGCGTCCTGAATATTCGCAAGCGCTTCAGGTTCCGTGGCACCTTCCGACCAGCACCCGGGCAATCCGGGAACCCAGACGCTCACGCCATCCTCGTCGTGCTGTAGCGCAACTTTGTAAATCATGTTTCCCCCGTGATCCTGGAAATCTAGCGGGGACGTCAGCCCCCCGCCAATTCCGCCCGCGCCGCGTCGCGCAGTTCCTGCCAGGCCAGCGTGATGTGCTCACGATCCGTGCGAATGTTGCCCACGGCCAGACGCAGCGTGTAGCGGCCGTTCAGTTTGGTGTGTGACAGGTACACCCGCCCGCGTGCATTGACGCGCTCCATGATGCGGGCATTGTGCGCCGCCAGCGCCTCTTCGTTCATGTCCGGTGGCACGTGACGGAAACACACGAGCGACAGTGTAACCGGCGCCGTGAGTTCCCATCCGCCCTCGAAGTGCACCATGCCGGCAAACTCGCGCGCGAGTTCGCAGTGAAAGCGAATGCGCTCGGCCAGACCTTCGGCGCCATACGCGCGCAACGTCATCCAGAGCTTGAGCGCCCGAAAGCGCCGTCCCAGCTGAATGCCGTAGTCCATCAGGTTCACGGCTTCGCTGCCGGTGCGTGTCACGAGATACTCGGGCAGCAGCGCGAAGGCCTGCTTGAGCACATCGGGGTGCCGCGTGTACAGCACCGAGCAGTCCATGGGCGTGAACAGCCACTTGTGCGGGTTGACGACAAACGAATCGGCGCCGTCCACGCCGTCCATGACATAGCGCAGCTCGGGCACGATGGCCGCCACACCGGCATATGCCGCGTCCACATGTACCCAGCAGTCAAACTCGCGAGCGATCTGCACCACCGCCGCGACCGGGTCCACGCTTGTGGCGCTGGTGGTGCCCACGCAGGGCACGACGGCCATGGGGCGATAGCCCTGCGCCACATCGGCGGCCATGGCGTCGCGCAGCGCGTCAGGCCGCATGCGCAGCATGTCGTCGGCCGGAATCTTGACCAGGTTGTGATGGCCGAGCCCCAGCGCAATGACGGCCTTGTCGATGGACGAGTGCGCGTGCTCGCTACAGTACACCCGAAGTCGCGGCAAATCCGTGCGCCCCGCCATGCCCTCCGTGCGCACGCTGGGCGCGATGCGTTCACGCGCGGCGGCCAGCGCGTAGAAGGTGCTCACACTGGCCGTGTCGGTGATCTCACCAAACCACGGCTCGCTGAGGCCCATGAGCTGACGCAGCCAGTCCAACGTGACCTGCTCGAGCTCCGTGACGGCCGGGCTGGTAATCCAGAGCATGCCGTTGGCGTTGAGCCCCGCGGTCAGCAGCTCGGCCAGAATGCCGGGGTAGGCACCCGAGTTGGCGAAGTAGGCAAAGAAGCCCGGATGATTCCAGTGCGTGATGCCGGGCAGCAGTGTCTGCTGCACGTCGGCCAGCATGGCGTCCAGTGACTCGCCGTGCGTGGGCGGCGCGGCAGGCAGCGCACGCGCAATGTCGCCCGGGGCCACCTGGCTGCGTACCGGGTGACGCTCCGGATGCTCGAGGTAGTCGGCAATCCAGTCCACGGCCGCATGGGCCACGCGGCGGAAGTCGTCGGGGGCGAGGTCGCCGTGCAGCGGAACGGGCGGGGCGTCTGGGACGAAGCTCATGACCAGAACGTTACCCGCCTCGCGCGTTGCGGTGAATGCCCGCGCGGCGTAGCGTCAATGATGCCCACCACCCGCCGCGACTTCCTGCGTGATTCCGCCCTGCTCGGCGCTGCCGGCATGGCCCTGCCGTCCGACTTGCTTGCCTCCACCCCGGACGCTTCCGGAACATTGGCTTCTGTGGTTCCGGCTACTGCCGTTCCGGCTCCCGCTGTTGGCAGTTTCAGTCTCTCTGATCCTGCCGACGAATCCGCCTGGGCCAAGGTCGCCGCCATGTACCGCGTCACCGACAAGGTGACCAACATGGAGGCCGGCTACTGGGGGCTCATGGCGCAGCCCGTGCTGGCGCGCTACCACGAGCACATCGACCGCATGAATCGCGACAACTCGTACTTCGCGCGGCGCGAGTATCCGGCGCTGTTCCGCGGTGTACGCGAAAAGGTGGCGGCGTTTGTGGGCGCCAAGCCCAGCGAGATTGCCCTCTCGCGTGGGGCCACCGAAGCGCTGCAGGCGCTCATTGGCCAGTACAATCGCGTCAAGGCCGGCGACACCATCATGTACGCCGATCTCGATTACAACGCCATGCAGTGGGCCATGAACGGCCTCGCGCAGCGCACCGGGGCCACGGTGGCCCGGCTCGACATTCCCGAGCCGGCGAGCCGCGAGAACATTCTGGCCGCCTACGATGCAGCGCTGCGCGCGAATCCACGCACGAAGCTGCTGCTGCTCACGCACTGCAACAACAAGACGGGCCTGCTGCTGCCGGTGAAGGACATCGTGGCCTTGGCCCGTCCGCGTGGTGTGGACGTGGTGGTGGACGCGGCGCATTCGTTCGGGCAGGTTCCGCTCACGGTGCAGGACCTAGACGCCGAGTTCATTGGGCTCAACCTGCACAAGTGGATTGGCGCGCCGGTTGGCGCGGGCGCCATGTACATCCGCGAGGGGCATCTCGACAAGATCGACCGTGCGCATGCCGACGAGTCGGCGCCACTCACCAGCATTGATAGCCGGTTGCACACGGGCACCACCAACTTCGCGACGGTCATGACCATTCCCGACGCGATCGCCTTTCAGGAGTCCATTGGTCTGGCCAACAAGGCGGCGCGTGTACGCTACCTGCGTGACCGCTGGGTGAAGGCCGTGCGCAACGTGCCGGGTGTGGACGTGCTCACGCCTGACGATCCGCACCTGACCGGTGCCATCACGGCCTTCCGTCTGCACGGACGCGGCACGCGTGAAGCCAACAGCGGCATCGCGCGCACGCTACATGACGAGTTTGGCGTATTCACCTTCCAGCGCACGGGTCTCGCAAAGGGCGACTGTGTGCGCGTCACGCCCACGCTGTACAACTCGGCCGCCGACGCCGACAAGCTGGCGGCGGCCATTACCACGATTGCGGGGCGGGGGTAACGTTCCTCAGGCTCAGCGAAGCACGAATGCCACGATACACGAAGTCGGAAGAGCTGACCTGCACCAAAAGCAGGTAGAACGACACCACCAATTGGTACCACGCCAGTCCATGACCATACTTGCAAGGTTAGTGCTTTCGAGCTTGTTGGCCGTCGCTGTTGGAGGCTGCGACGGCAAAGCGTCAGCGAGTTCCGAAGGCGAAGCACCGTCAATATCTCTTGCGCTTCTCTGGGAGAAGGGCGATTCCGAGGTCAGCCCGGACCAGGACTTCGGGCGCATCGTTGATGCTGCCCTCGACGAAGAGCTGAACGCATATGTCCTCGATGCTTCAACCAACAACATCAGGGTCTTCGACAGGAATGGGCGTTCGCTCCCAACATTGAGTCGAAGTGGCAGAGGACCTGGTGAGCTGACCGAACCGGTGTCGCTGGTTCATGGTGGCAAGGGCACGCTGTATGTGCTTGACCGCGTGAACGGGTTGGTGGTCATCCCAACCAGCAACAGCAACACAGCAAAAGGCACCAGCGCGCCGCTTCCGTTCATTGGGTCAGACTTCTGCCTGTCGCGGGAGAGGGTCATCGTATTCGGCAGTCACAACGGCCATCCGCTTCACGAGGTGACGTTTTCGGGAACCATCGTGAAGTCGTTTGGCGACTTTGATGGTCCGATGGAGTATCCGCAACACGTTCCGGCACTCAATAGCAATGGGAAGGTGGCCTGCTTCCCCGAGCTGGACGTGGTTCTCACCGTTCCGAAGCTGTTTCCAGTCGTCCGCGCATACAGGCTTGCAGACGGGGCGCCTCTTTGGGCCGACTCCGTTCGGGGCGTTGTGCCGTGGGGCGTCGTGGTAAACCCACAGTTCTATTCAACCGGGCAGCACCGGGATGGATCCGATGAAGCGATTGTGCTGCGTCCACTTGATACAGAGCAGGCAGTGCTGCAATACCGGCGTTCTCATCAAATCGACAGTGCCGTTGCCACCTGCGTGATCACGATTCGAACAGGTGGCTGTCTGGCCGTCAGAGACTCCACACCTCGGCTGGTCGCTGCTCGAGATGGACTGGTACTATCGTTTACCCATGGCGACTACCACAAAGTGGCGCTCTACAGGCGGAGGTCGGCCAACAGGACAGTTGAACCGTAAGAGTCAGGCCGACCGCCGCCCAAACCACGATTGCGGGTGGTAGATCATAGGTCCTATCTGCAGATCAGTCGTCACAGTTCAATCCGAACATCCCATGACCGACAGTGTTGTCTTTGTGGCCCTGCCCTGAACATGACCATGATGACGAAAAATCTGAGGTTTTGTATCATCGCTCTGAGCCTGTTCGCCTGCGCCACACCCGCTGCGGATAAATCGGAGTCTGCGCGCAACGAGGCTACTGCACCGCGTGAGATCGTTCTCGACAGTCTGGCCACGCTGGATTTCGATTCACTCGGCTTGGTGTCCGCGATCCCGAGTCGGTTGACGGAAGTCCGCACCGGCGAGATCGTGATGATTGATGGTCACGAGCAGCGGATCACAGTGGTTGACTCGACGGGTACGCTGTTGCGTGCATTCGGATCACGTGGCCAAGGGCCCGGCCAGTTTCTCAATGTGGAGGGTGTCTTCTCCCTGCCCGGCGACACGCTCATGATTCTCGATCGCCAGCGACAGGTGGGCTATCTCTATCACGACTTCAAACTGACCGAGGACAAGCTCGACTTTCGCGATTGGGGATTCTCCGCCGACACTGACCGCCAATTGGTAGGGCGCCTGGGAGATGGGAGGTGGGTTGCGTTGCAGCGAGCCCAATTGGACTTCACGCTTCTGGGTGCACGCGCCATCGTGGACACGGTGCGCTTGCTGGCTGGTACGCCCGGCGCGCCGCCTCGCGAACTTGCCCGTGCCGGTATCCGTCGATTCGTGGATGTCGGCTCGACTGCGATCAGCAGCCGAATTCAGCTCGATGACGTTTCACCGGCCAACGGGATGATCTGCGAGCAAGGGGTGGTGCTGGCGGATTCGGCCGGTGTGCGCTACCTGCGTGCCGACGGCACGCTGGCCTCACAGCATAGGCACTCCTTCAGGCGAATACCTATCGAGCGACTTGGAGGCGCAGAAGGCATCGTCCAGCGCGTTACCAGCAGCAGTTTCGACGTACAAGGCCCGGCAATGGAGGCGGCGCGTCGAATACTCCGGGGATGGGCCGAATCCGTGGACTCTGCCATGAATCCGATTCACCTGGATGGCCGGGGTTCTGTCTGGTACTCGATCCCAGGGGACCCGTCCGCAGGTGCAGAAGGCCTGGTGTACGCGCGTGTTACAGGTGGGTCGGTCGATTCGCATAAACTGCGAGCGCCTGCTCTTACCAAGGTTGGCAAGCGGTATCTGGTGAGCATGATGTTCGACATGGAGCGAGGGACATTTGTATATCCCCTCTTTCGCATACCGCAGTCTGACGTGACGGGCGACCTGAAGCTTGGTTGGTGCTACAACCCGTTCCAGTGGTGACCATGCGACGCTCCAACGTTGGCGCCTCACGGGTCCTGTTGCTCGTGGGCATGGCGGCCGTTCTTCGCTCAGCGTCACCGGCCCTTGCACAGGAGATCCGTCATTCTTCGGCGCTTGTCTTCGATCGAGTCGGCCACGTGCGTGAACTGCCGGATGGCACACTCCTGGTCACAGAATCGCTGGCACGCCTACTCTACGCCGTGAGTCCGCAGGGCGTTCGCAAGCAGATTGGTCGCACTGGCGACGGTCCCGGCGAGTATCGATCTCCCGGGAGGCTGATCGTGCTGGACAGCCTTGCGTCGATCTTGGTGGACAACAACAATCGTCGCTGGTCATACTTGCAGCGTGCATCGTTCGTGCCAGTTCCCAACGGGCTGCGCGAAGCGAATCTGCGTGTGCATGGCGTGCTCGGTGGCGTATCGTTGGGCGGCCGGGCACTCGATGTTCGAGGGCACGGGCCGCTAGCACGATTGCCGTTCCCGAACCCAAATCGTGCCCATCCGGTCTCGCGTGACTCTGTCGCATTCGTATTGTACGAGGGCCGCGAAAGGGCAGATACGATCGCACTTGGTTTGACGCATCGATTCGGCGCGGCTGTGAAGCGCCTGAACATCAAGGGGGTGCCGGACCAATACAACGCCATGCATCCACTCGCCACCTTTGACCAGGCAGTGCTCTTTTCCGATGGCACCGTTGCATTGGCACGCGTAAAGCCCTACCGAGTGGACTGGCGACGTGCGAACGGTGCTTGGATTGTCGGTAAGGCTGTCGGCGATGCGACGCCAGCAGTCACGGCCAACATGCGACGTGAACTCTCGCGCGCGGTATCGACCTACGGGGACGAAATTCCGGTGTTCGACGCCTCGGACTTCCCGATCTGGCCTGATCGCGTTCCTCCCTTCACCTCGCACAGCGTGCACGCCGGACCTGACGGCCGTGTTTATGTGGTGCGAACATGGATAGGAGGCACAATACCACGCCAAGTGGATGTCTTCGATCGCCAGCGCGGGCGAGTGGGCTCGCTGAGCATCCCGCCCGGGGCGCGACTGGTGGGCATTGGTCAGCGGGCGCTGTTTGTGGCGCTTCCGCTCGAGACAGGAGAGGAGGAACTGCTGCGTGTGTCAATTCCGTCATTTGGGCGGTAGGCTCGGGAAACTCACAACTCCAAACTTGAACTCAAAGCGCACAGCTCACCGAAAGTCCGGTCAGCTGTGCGCTTTGAGTGCAAGTCATGAGTTCTCAGTCGAACCAACCCAAAACTCGACACCCAAACACAAAACCCGGAACTGATCAGTTCCGGGTCAGGCGTGTCCGGTTAGAAGTCGAAGAGTGACAACTGTTTAGCGACATCGAGCGATTCGAGCTCCAGCAACGACGGCGTAAGTAGTTGCTGGAGCTCGACTTTCTCGCACAGGGAAATGCTG